>CAYOOC010000003.1:11706-97434 GCA_964405505.1 uncultured Thiohalophilus sp. | reverse complement strand
AGCGGGTGATGAATCTGTACAAAACCCGGATGCAGATTGAAGAGGGCTTCCGGGACTTCAAGAACAGCCGCTGGGGGTTTAGTCTGGATGAAGCACGCGCTTTTTCGGCATATCGGTATGAGAACCTTTTGCTGATCGGCGCGCTGGCAACCTTTGTTGTCTGGCTGATGGGTACACTTGCCCAAATAAACAACCAGCACCGACAGTATCAGGCCAACACCATCAAAGAACGAAATGTCTTGTCGCTATTTTACCTTGGCTGTCGCGTGATACAGAAAAAGGGGCTAGACTTTCGAGAGACGGACTTTCAGCAGGCATTACGGGCACTTTGTGAGCAATTTCAGGTGCAATGTTATGCGTGATTTTGTGGGGATCTGTCAGTGTCGGAGACTAGTTATTTCTAATACTAGAGAATATTGCTTTCCGTCGCCATTTATCTTTAATATGACCCACTATGGGTGAAGCATTACAAACCGCCGTTGCCAGCCAGCGTATGTTGCTGCGCAGCCGTCTGTCGGGGCGGTTGGATCATCTGGCGGACGCCTGTCGGGCGGTGTGGCCGGATCGGGACAAGCTGGAGGCCTGCCTGGTCCGGGGTTACGAGGATCTGCCCTACTGTAAATACCTTTACATCCTGGATGACCAGGCCCACCAGATTACCTCTAATGTCTCTTACGACGGGCTGTTGCTGGAGAGTTTCGGGCGGGATCGCCATGAGCGGCCGTACATGGCAGCGGCGATGGAGGGTGAGGTTTTCTCGCTGTCCGATGCGTATATCAGCCGTAACGCCCGGCGCCCGTCGCTCACTGCCGTACAGCGTGTCCTGGATGGCGAGGGCCGGTTGCTGGGTTACCTGGGGGCGGACTTCGATCTGCGTGAGCTGCCCCTGACGCGGCAGGTTTATAAAGAGCCGGAGCAGTGGATGCAGATCAAGGGCGACCCGGCGATTCGGGGTGGGCTGTTTCTGCAGGAGCGTACTGAGAGCCTGATGGATCGGCGGATCGATGAGATCCTGCCGCTGGTGACCGAGCTGGTGGAGGTTCACGGGGTATTTCATGCCAAGCTGCATTTTTCCAGTTCCCGGGCGACTCTGTGGTTGATCGAGGACCCGTTCCGTTACCGTATCCTGGATATCGAGGACCTCACCGACCCGGCGATCTGCCTGGCCTGGTCGCAGCACAGCTACTCCGACGAGGCGGTGATCCCGGCGGAGCGCGTGAAGGAGGTGTTTCGCACGTTTCGCGATCTGCGTTTCATGGACGAGAACATCTACCTGCGCGCGGGCTCGCTCAATATCTTCAATGGCATGGTGGGATTGAATTTCTCCTGTGACGGGTCCCATTACATGCCGTGGTCGGAGTTTCTGGACAAAAATCTCGGCTTCTGGCTCGGGTCTGACAAACCATTGTAGGGAATAAGAAAGGCCGATGACAGGCGGTTATCATTCCGAGTCCGCCTGACTTTGAAACCAAGTGTTGATTTTTCAATTCCACTTTTGGCGTAAATACAAATATCCTTCACAATTTAGGATATTTATCTGCAGAGCGACGCGAATTAAAGATGAAAAAACTTTTATTTTTCGTCCTTGAAAGTGTTCCCTATCCGAAAGGCAACCCGGTACATTTTAGTATCTATGATTTCAATACAATGACTGCAAGGGTGTGACATCCTCATGCCCGGGAGAAGTCAGGCATAGAAATATGAGACTGGATTAATGTAAATAATGAAATTATATGCAAGTCGGATCTGGAGTTGTGTCGTGTTGGAAGACGCAACACCTGCATCTCGAAAACCAGTGTCGGGAATCTTTACAGCTCGACAGAGCCGGGTACTGCAAAATCGAAAAAAAATAGCAATATCAATGATATAAAATATAGGTGTGTTTATTGCTTAAATACGTATGGATGAAAGCAAATTCATAAGGAGCCTCTGACATGTTAAGGATTAAATATGGTAAATCGCTGGCACTTCTGATGTTTAGTGCACTATTTCAAACGGCCCAGGCTAATGTTATCTGGGACTGGTCGTTTGGTGGTGAAGCAGGGCAGTTTGTCACAGATGGGTCGGGTGGGGGAGTCGGTACGTACAATTTTATAGACTTTTCCTTGACCTCGAGTTCCGTAGGAGGAACAGTCGGTAGCTATCTCGGTGGTGAATACATTGATGGACAATTCACCACTACTACCCCCTATTCGTTTATTTATGACGGTTCAACTGTCACTCAATGGCTGCATTCTGGCAGTAACAGTTTTGATTGGTGGACATTCGACAGTGTCTCGTCAGATATTTCGTATTTTTTTGGTTGGGAATCAGGCAATATCAACGATCCCACAAAGGGCGCCTGGTGGGTTAGCAATAACTTGGGTGAGCATGGCGCCGAAACAGTCACTGTTTCAGTTGCCAATCCGGTTCCGGAGCCTGCTCCGTTTTTGCTTTTAGGGTTAGGTCTGCTGATGCTGGCGCTATCCCGTCGAAAAGTAAAAATCTTGTAATTGCTTTACACAGGAGAGAAGCGGGCCAAAGGCCCGCTTTTTTATGGTGTGTATCAATCTAAGATTGTGAATGCCAGATTACATTCCCGCAACGCCGTTTTTATTACCTCACGGGCAGCGCCAGCCTCGCTGGACTCTCCTTTGACGCCCAGCTCGACCTCGACCCGACCATTTTCCAGGAATCTCGGCAGGCTGGACACCTTGAGCGACGGGTAGTTACGCTGGAGCTGCTCCATCAGTGCGATCAGCTCGCTTTCCTGACCGTCGTGGATTTTCATTACATACTGCGTCGTCTCGGCGCCGCGCAGATCGGGGTAGTGGTTCTCCATCACCCACTCCATCATCGGCCAGGCCAGTTCCGGGAAACCGGGAAAGCAGTGGATGTGGTCCACGGAAAAACTGGGGATACGGTTGCGGGGGTTGGGGATGAGGTCCGCGCCTTGTGGCAGATCGGCCATCCTGATGCGGTTGGGATAGGCGTGCTCACCGAACTGGGCCTCGATTTCACTGACGGCGCCAGGGTGGCGGACGATGGGCAGGTTCAGTGCCCTGGCCACGCACTGGCGGGTGATGTCGTCCGGGGTGGCGCCGATGCCGCCGAAGCTGAAGCATAAATCGCCACGGGTGGCGATATCGCGGAAGCTGTCAACCAGGTTGGTTTCATCGTCGCCCACGTAGCGGGCCCAGGATAGGTCAAGATGGCGCTGTGCCAAGGCACCTATCACGTGGGCCAGATGTTTGTCCTGGCGTCGGCCGGATAATAGTTCATCACCGATAATTAAAATACCAATCTGCATGCGCTTCTCAACTCCGCTACCTGATCGAACTATAAGCTAAATACCGGGGCAGGAAAAATGGCGAACGGTCCAACGAGGCTGGACCTGTGCAAGTCCCTGACTGGCAAAATAATGTCGTAAAATTTCGATTGAAGTTTTTGCTTGAAAACGATTTTTAATCGAAACTTGCCGGGTTTGACTGAATGAAATTCCGTGTACAGTATAATTATTACCACCATAATCCTTGACTGCCGACTGCCAAAAAATGCCGGATAAATTAAACTTGAACCATCTCCCGAATGCCCACTGGAAACCTCTCCATGCCCACCCCTGACTCACTCACCCGTTTGTTCCCCTCCCGCGAGGAGGATGTTGCCCTGGAAGGGCTGTATCTGCAGCACGCCCTGCACCGGGCACAGTTGCAGGAGACGCCGCTGGTTTACAGCAACTTTATTGAAAGCCTGGACGGGCGGATTGCGATTGCCCACCCGGAGACGGGGGAAAAGGGGGTGCCGGCGGCGATTACCAATCCGCGCGACTGGCGGTTGTACCAGGAGCTGGCGGCGCAGGCGGATATTCTGGTGACCAGTGCGCGCTATGTGCGGGATTTTGCCGCCGGGGAGGCGCAGGATGCGTTGCCGCTGAGTGACGATCCGGCCTACGCGGATTTGCACCAATGGCGCCAGGCGCAGGGGCTGGCACCGCAGCCGGCGGTGGTGGTTTTGAGTGCCAGCCTGGATCTGCCGCTGGAGGTGTTGTGCGAACAGCTGGATCGGCCGGTGTATGTGGCTACCGGGGCGCAGGCGGATCCCGAACGGATCAGGACGTTGCGCTCTGCCGGGGCGAAAGTGTTGATCGCCGGGGAAGGACGGCAGGTGGAAGGCCGGGCACTGATCGCGGCGCTCACCGCCGAAGGGTTTTGCTGTATCTATTCCATTGCCGGCACAGGGGTGCTGGAGACGCTGGTGACGGCCGGGGTAATCAACCGGCTCTATCTGACCCAGGTCCATCGCCTGCTCGGCGGGGCCTCCTATCACACCCTGCTCGAGGGCCAGCTGCTCGATCCACCGGTCGATTTTGTGCTCAGCGCGCTCTACTACGATCAGGGCAATGAGGAATGTTGTAGCCAGTTCTTTTCCGTGTATGACACACTCAAATAAGGTCTACCACATCGGCCCGTCGCGGTGAGGTGACGTCTTATCCAAGCCAATGCATTCCACGTTGTCTGTATTGGTCCCGGCTTGTTTACGCCTGTAATATATAAATAGTTTGTTTTGCTGACAGCCGTTGGCGATGAAAAGGAGGTCTCATGAAATTGCATGTATTGGCACTGGGTCTGACTGTGGGGATTCTCTGGGGCGGGGTGATTCTGCTCACGGGCCTGGCGAATCTGATCTGGCCGGGATACAGCGTGGCGTTTCTCGAGGTGGTCGCCTCGATTTACCCGGGCTTTTCTCCCGGTGGCGGGGTCGGTGCGGTATTGCTGGGTACCGTGTATGGTCTGGCCGACGGGGTGATTGGCGGGGTGATCGTCGCCTGGCTTTATAATGGGTTGTCCCGGAAGTTTCCCGGGCAAGGGAGTGAATAACGTGCGTGGGATTGTCGTGTTTGTTCTGGCTCTGATGAGCTTTTCGGTCCTGGCTGAACAGGTCGAAACACCTTACGGGGCGGTCAGTCTGCCGTTTGAACTGCACAAGGTGTCGCAGGCGCCGGTGTATTACATTCTCGGCGAGTCGGGCGTGCCCGATTCAGTGAACGAGGGGCATACCTCCAACGGCGGATTTGTGGTGACTGACACGGGGGTGGTGGTGTTTGATGCGCTGGGCACGCCGGCACTGGGCTATCGGCTGTTGCAACGGATCCGCGAGGTGACGGACAAGCCGGTCACCCACGTGGTGATCAGCCATTACCACGCCGATCATATCTACGGTCTGCAGGCATTCGACGAGCATGCCGGAAGTCCTGAGGTGATCGCGCAAGATCTGGCGCTGGGCTATGTGGGCGGCGATCGCGCCAGCCAGGGCGAGGCGGGACAGCTGCGTCTGGCGCAGCGACGCCAGGCGTTGTTTCCGTGGGTGGATGAGAACACTTACCTTGTGGGACCGGATACCACCTTTGAAAAAGACTATACCTTCGAGCAGGGCGGCCTGACCTTCGAGCTGCGCCACATGGGACCGGCACACGCACCGGGCGACAGCATCATGCTGGTCAGGGAACACGGTGTGCTGTTCAGTGGCGATGTGATCTACAAGGGGCGGATTCCCTTCCTGGACAGCCCGGATACGGATGTCGAGCGCTGGCTGCAGGGGCTGGAGTATCTGGAGCAGATGGAACCGACGCCACGCTTTATTATTCCGGGCCATGGTGATGCCTCCGACGATGTGCGCGAGGCGATCCGTTTTACCCAGGACTATCTGACATTCGTGCGCGAACAAATGGGTGCGGCGGCGCGAGATTTCGTGCCGTTTGATGAAGCCTACGACAGTACCGACTGGTCGGACTATGAAGACATGCCGGCCTTCGATGCCAGTAACCGGGGCAATGCCTATCGTATCTACTTGGAAATGGAGGCGGCGTCTTTTAACTGACGTTGAGAACCTTTATATAGCCCCAGGGTGCGAATTATCGGGTACCCGGGGCGGTTATCGCGTATGCTGGCTTACCCCGCGGTGGCGGGCAACGATTGCACGAGGTATTAATGGAAGGTATCAGCGACATCAGGATCTGCGGCATTGATGAGACACGCCCGCCACGAATACGTAAAGAGCCCTATATTGATCTCTATTTCAAGCTCTCCCACCAGGCGCCCAAAGCCTGGTGTGAGGACTTTAACCGGCTCAATGCCAAAAAGGGGCATTCAGTCAAGATCGATCCTTCCCGGGGCCTGTTTATTGAAGCCTGGGTGCGCCAGCCGGAGGAAGTTCCGCCGCTGCTGGAGATACTCAAGCAGGCTGTCAGTGCCTGTAATGAACAATATATCACCCGTATTGAGGATGAGGCGCGCGCGGCCGCCAATGCCCATGCGACACCGGGTGACGAAGGCGAACAGGGGCGCCTGAACCGGATTATTGCCGCCCTGAACTATGCGGATTGAATGACTTCTGCGTGCCGGCGTCGGAGCTTAACCGCCGAATTTTACCAACCGTGTCACCTGAATGTCGGAAATGAACACCACCCCCGAGTGCTCGTTATAGAAAGGCGACAGGCCTTCGAGTATCGGCTTGACCCGCTCTTCGGGCACCGCGGCGATGATCATGATCAGCACGTCATCCTCGTTGAACATCAGATGGCCTTCATGAAAGCCGTGGCTGCCTTTACCGGACAGATTATTGATAATGGTGTATCCCTTGACACCGGCCCGATCCAGCACGTCGGTGGCAAAGCTCTGGTGTTCGCCGCCCAGGATGATCTCGAGTTTTTTCAACGGACTGAAGTTCAGGTTTTTCATGATGCAGTAGACTCCATAGGTTGTTCCTGCTGACTGTCGCCAGTTAACGACCGGCGCTGCCAGGCGTTGTGGTCGTAGATATGGGCCATGTTCGTATCCGGGTCGATGATCACAAGGCGCACCCAGCCGTTACGCACCAGGTTCTTGACCGCGACTACGTTCTCGATGGCGCGACAGGCGTATTCGTAGGGGGCTTCGATGACCGTGATCAGCCGGATCGGTTGATGATAGGGCTGGCCCTGATCGAGCACGGTCTGGGCTGGCAGGCCGGTGCGCAGATCGCTGAGATTGCCGGTCATGACCCCGAAGCGTCCGGCCACGTTGTGATAGACCTTGCTGCCGCTGCCGAAGCGTTCGTTATCCACGCTGGAAAAATAGTGTTCCATGTTGATCCACTGGCCGACCACCAGCGGGCCGGTGAGGATACTCTCCAGCAGGCGCCGTTTGGGATCAGCGCGATAATCATAGGAATGCAAAAACGCACGGCCTTCCAGTGACAGGTGTTGGGTCAGGTTACGGCGGCCGATGATGAAATAGGCGTTGCCGGACAGGCCCCATTCCGGACGTACCTGCGACCAGTCCATGGCATTGCGCCGGGCATGGCGCGTGGCCTCGGCCGGATCGCATTGACCCGGCGTCAGTTGCAGTTCGGGGAGTCGCTCCCGGGCACACAGCCGCGAGGCGCCGGTCAGACCGCTGCGCAGGCGATCGAGATAGATTACGTGCGAGGATGGCAGCCGATCGAGATCGAACAGTTTGATCTCATCGGTGGTGGTGTCGTGCAGGGCGGGCAGGAACCAGGCATCGTCGGGAATTGCGATCCCCTGGGCACGCAATCGCTGACGAACCTGGGGTTTGTTGCCCATCTGGGCCAGCGCGCGGGCATTGATCAGCCCGTGGTTGCCCCCGCAGGCGCCGCAATCAAGCGCCGATTCATAAGGGTTATTCTCGGACGTGCTGCCGTGGCCGACCAGCAGGATGAAGCGGGAGAATTCCCGGTTCAGACCGATCGAGTGCAGGGCCTGGCTGACGAAGTGGGTCTGTTCATCAAGACTGAAACCGATGCGGGCCAGCTGTTCCATTTGCAGCCGGGCGAAAGCCGGCTCAATCCGGTAGACCGTGCGCAGGCGCTGGATAAAAGTCTGTTCAGCTTCGCGGGTCAGGCTCAGCGTTTCGCGTAATGCCGGGGCCTGTGCGGCATGGCCCAGGGCGGCTTCACGCAGTTCACGGACCATGTCATCGGTCACCGCTTCGGGTTCGAGTTCGAACGTCTGTTCGACCGCTTTGGCCACAACCGCCCGCTGCACGGCGCGAACGATGGAATCGGCCTGTTCGCGATCCAGTTTGTCGAGTAACAGGTGGGTCGCGGGTTTGTCGCGAAACAGGCGCTGGCGCCAGCGGTTATAGCTTTGCGGCATGAATGTTTTGCCGATCATGTCGAAACCGAACAGCATGCCGATGGCTTCGACGGTGACATACGGGGTGAAGACCGACTCTTTTAACTCGTGCAGCACCTTTTCCAGCGCGGTGGTGGTGGCCACATCGTCCGGTTCCGTGGCAGTCATTTCCAGCACCAGGTTTTTCGGCTTGAGCAGGACCGGACACAAATAGGCTTCGCTGCCCTTGCCCAGTTCCATGAAGCTGATGGGCACGCCGAAGAACCCGGCAATGCCGAAGGTCTGATAATCCCCCGCGCTTTCCAGGTGCCGCCGAATCCGCTCGGAGCGGGTATCGATGCAAAACAGGGCCTGGGCAAAAGGGCGTTTGTCGCGCGGGGCCGGTGGGGTCAGATTGACGTCGCGCAGGACTGTTTCCATGGCATGGGCTTCCATCGCGCGCAGCCAGAGCATGCTTTCCTCGCTTTCGAACTGTTGCAGCATCTGTATCAGTTCGGCCAGTTGGCCGGGCGTCAGGGCCTCAAGCGATGCGCTTGTATCAGATCTGGCGGCCAGCTGACGCAGGCGGGCGGCCTGGTCTTCGGCATCGTGGCGGCGTTTGGCACGCACATAGTCATCAAAGCATTTTTCAATGGCGGCCGCCCGTCCGCAGGCCAGGGTTTGCTCCACCCGTTGGGCATAGGCGGGCAGGATTGCTCCGCTGTGTAGCTCATGACGCAGCCAGGTTTCGCGGGGCCGGGTTTGAATGAGGGTCTCCAGCGCTCCTCGATCGGTGGCGATCTGTTTGCGACTGCGCTCGGCGAGCAGGGCGAGCGCCAGGGTCAGGCGAATCGCCAGAAAGTCGACCAGGTCGGCGGGGTAGCGCTGATGCCAGTAATACTGTTTGGCATTGGCCCGCCAGCGGATGAAACCGGCCCAGCCGTGCAGGCGGGATAATTCACGGGAGAAACAGCTGACCCAGTTATCCTCGGGAATACCCAGCTCACTCATCACCGAGGCAATCACGCCTTCGGGATGCGGTTCATTTTTCAAAATACGCTCGATATGCAGGCCGCGCACAAACAGCCGGGCGTTGCGCAGGGCCAGCTCGCGCCAGGCGCTGAACAGGCCCTGCTTGCGACCGGGCATGTGCCAGACCGACTGGCCCTCATCAAAGAAGTCGAGGCAGCTTTTGATCACCAGCTCATCCAGCTCGGCGCCGATCTCGGTGCCATAGAGCCGGTCCACCGCTTCATATAAAGGACAGGTGCCCAGCAGGGTGTCATGCAGCGTCGCTGCCAGAGTGTCGAGATCGAGCGTCGCCCCGGGCTGTTCCGTCTGGTGGATAACGGCATGCACCGCGTTGGCATCGGCCATCGACGTGGCGCGTATGGCCGGTTGTTCGCGCCGGGTCAGCAAGGTCATCAGCCAGTGCGACAGATCGAGATCGGCGATTGCCGGCTGCTGTGCCAGAAACGCGTCCACGCCGGTGGCCAGTGCGCCATGATCGACCTTGCCCTGCGTCAGATAACGCTGGTATTCCCGCCGGGATAAAAAGCCCCGCCCGTGAAACAGTCGTGCACCGGTTTTCACCGCCTCGGGGAAGGGGAGATGTTCCAGGCCGTGCAGCGGGTTATGGTGAATAAACGATCGCATGGGCCAGAAAAACGGAATCGGTTCACCGGCTACGTAGATCATGGTGCGGATTTTCAGCTGTTGTCCCAGTGGCAGTGTCATAACAGGACTCCGATTGCGTATAGCCCACCCGCCACCAGCAGGGTTAATGCCAGTGCATAACTCCCGGTGGCGGCGCGATTGAGATCGATTACCTCAGCGTCGCCCGCCGGGCCGACGATCAATCCCTGCAACAGGCGTGCGCCTGCCCAGCTCCAGAGTAACCAGACCAGGGCGATGCCAACGGCCACCAGCGGCATGAGCGTGACAGCCTGCATGATGGTAGCGAGCATGATGAAAAACGTCGGGAACAGCGGTGTGGCGATAATCGCCAGCACCACCAGCACGAGTATGCTGCTGAAGCGGGGAATCGATTCGGCCAGACCGCCGTAGAGGCCGGTATAGGCGGCACCAAAGCGACGTTCCAGCCCCGCGCCGAGCAGCGCCAGCAAAACCAGCGGCGCACTGAAACCCAGGGCGAAAAGATGCAATTGTAACATCGATAGATCTCCCTGCTGCGCAATCCATAGCAAGGCCCAGGCCGAGGTGGCCAGAAACCCGCTCCACTGTCCCACATCGCGCAGGGCCAGGGCACGCAGGGCATACAGCGCGGCAGTAAACAGGGCCAGGGGCACTATCCAGTTTGGCAGGGGCGCGTCCAGCGTCTGCAACAGGGTCAGGCCAATCTGGGGCCAGAGCAGCAACAACATAATACGCAACAGGGCCGAGCGGCTTCGGCCGAGTAAAAAATTGAAGCCCATGCTCAACGGAAACAGCGGCAGGAAGAGGCCGATCAGCAGATAGGGTAGGGTTTGCATCTCAGATCCACCTCAACCAGAGATTGAGCCGTCCCGCGAAGCCCAGCAGGGCCCGGCTGAACCGGGTATAGATATCCGTGAGATAAAACTCGCGCGAGATCAGCGCATAGGAGGACAGCCATAGCCGGCGACGGTGCGCACCTTTGTGGTTGCCGTTTTGATCGCTGAAGCTGATGATGATCCAGCCAAAAATGATAACCAGTGCAATCATCCCCATCAGCAGATCGAACCAGAACAGATCAAAGTCCGCCGCTGCATAGATCTGTTCGCGAAATGCCGAATCGGGATACAAAAACAGATCGAAGGCGTGACTGATTAACGTGTAGCCGAGGACGACCACGGCGAAGGAGAAGATACTCAGCGTAATCAGCCGGCGCAGATTGCGGGCTCGCATCCGGTAAGTGCTGAAGATCAGCTGCGCGCCGGTGATCCAGCCGAAGAACAGCAACACGATGGCGCTTTGTTTCTGGAAATAATCTTCCGCGACCAGCCAGTGGGCGGCCACCAGAATCGCGATCGGCACCGCCAGGGTAAGGGCCGCCATCAATCGCCAGGGCAGGTGCTGGCGTACCGGGCGCCGTTCCACCACAAAGGTATACAGATCGTCCTTGGGCACGCCATCGTCCCTGCGTGCGGCGTGAATGACATTACCGGCACCCAGAAACAGGGTGCCCTTGAACAGCCCGTGGGCAATCAGGTGATAAATGGCCAGGGAGAAGGCGCCGATGCCGCATTCCATGATCATAAAACCCATCTGGCCCATGGTGGAGTAACCCAGCGATTTCTTGATGTCGTTCTGGGTCAGCATCAATATCGAGCCGATCACCGCGGTAAACAGACCGACGATAAACACCCAGTGCAATACTCCCGAGCTATGCACGAACACCGGTGCGAAGCGGTTGATCAAAAACCCGCCGGCATTGACGATGCCGGCATGCATCAGCGCCGAGACCGGTGTCGGTCCGGACATGGAGTAGGGCAACCAGGTGTGCAGCAGAAACTGCGCCGAGCGAGCAAAGGCGGCCAGGGCGATGAGCCCCGCAATCACATCCATCAATGGCCAGCCCAGCACCTGGTGGGCGCCCGGATCGGTACTGATTTGCTCGAAAATCGCCGGCAACGAGCCGGTGCCGTAGGCCTGGTAGAGCAATACCGCGGCGATGAGCAATGGCAGATCGCCGATGCGATAGGTGATCTTGGTCCAGAAGGCATAGCGATAGGCCGAAACATCCCGGGTATTCTGACCGAGCAGAAAATAGAGCAGGACCCCGACCAGATGCCAGGCAATGAGCAGGGTGAGCAGATCGCCGGCGAACACCATCACCAGCAGGGTGGCGGTCATCAGATCGAGCAGCACGAAGAAGCGGCTGTAACCGATCTCTTCGGCCATGTAACGCAGGGAATAGACATGCACGACCAGGCTGATGCCGGCAATGACCACGGCCATCAGTGTACTCAATGGTTCGAGTAACAGCAGCGCCCCGGAGCCGAACAGACTGACAGTTTGTGGGTCGTGCCCGGCGAGGACCAGCCACAGGGCGGCAACGGTGAGACCAAAGGTGAGTAGCGTACCGAGCACACTCAGACGTGCGACCCGCCGACCTATGCGGGAGCTCAGCAGGTGCGTCAGCAAAGCCGAGAGGATCGGCAAGCCTGCTATCAGTATGATGATCTGTTCCATCTGCTCTTTCACCTGTTACAGGACAGGGCATGGTTTTACCGGCAAGGGAACCTGTGGCCCGGGTGTTTGTTTTTATAGGCTTGTGACCGGCAATGTTTTCAAGCCAGCCGATGCGAAACCTCCACGTCAATACTTCACACAGTCTATCGGCATCATTGATAGGGAAATATCGATATTACAAATAGGAATGATTGCCTATGAGCTATGTTTGATCTTGCCTCGCAGACAACAAGCAACCGATAAAACCGGCCTGTGCCGGTACAGGCCGAAGAGGTTGTTGCCCGTCTTGCTGATAACTTGCGCCGCCAACCTCAATCCGTCGTGGAATAATTTGAAACAACGCGATCAACCACGATGTGAAAAGCTGTCGGGGCAGGTGAAGCGTCGGTGCCAATGAGGCTCCAGTGAGCGGCATTAGTTGTTGGACTTGATGCCAGAACCCGGGACTTTGCAGGAGATTGCCGACAGCTATCGGGCTCAGCCGGTGTTGTTGTGGATAAACCGTTTCTCGCAGTTAACCGCGCCCGTTGGATATGACTGACATTCTGTCAGGTTATGACGATGAAGACTGGGCGGACCGGGTTTAACGGTTATAACCTGTATAATAGAGGGTTTTTTAGCCAGTTTTAGTCGGATTTTTGTCGGTTTTATCAGGGTTTACCCTGATTTTTTTATGGAAATTAAAGATTCACGGGTCGATGTCGAATCAATATTAACAGGGAGAACGTTGTTCCGAGGGAGGTCGCTTTTTATTGAAACAAGGACCGGGGAAGTGGCTGACAGACAGCGGTTCGACATCGGTTTGCGCCAGAGGGTGCGTTATCTGGGATTGATAACCGGACTTTTTGCGCTGGCCATTCTGGCGGCGGCATTTACTGTGATGGTGGTCCAGATTCAGTCCGGTGTCGCAGCCTATCTGTCTGGAGAAGCTGTCTGGTCCCGGGGCCAGATCAAGACGGTCTATTATCTTGAACAGTATGCGCGGACCGGGAATGCCGAAACGTTGAAGCGTGCGCGCCGCTGGCACGATATTCCATTGGGCGATCTCCAGGCTCGCAGGGCGATGGAGAATGAGCCTTTCGACTATACAGCGGCTCGTGAGGGATTTCTGCGCGGCCAGTTTCATCCCTCGGACATTCCGCGTGTTATCGTATTGTTTCGATTTTTTTCCGATGCCCCGTATTTTCGTGACGCAGCGAGGGCGTGGCAGGACAGTGATCGGCAAATTCTGGAGCTGGAGGAAATTGCCGATGATTTGGCGCGCGAATGGCAGTCCGAAGAACCTTCCTCCCGGCGGCTGGGTGAGTTGAGGGAACAACTGGCCACGGCCAGCTACAAGCTGGGCGTACAGGCCACGACGTTTCGCAGTGCCATGACTCGACTTGCGCGAATGATGCCGACCATATTGTCGCTGGCAAGTATCGTATTCTTTATTATCTTTGGCGTTATCGCCATGACATTGATTCAGCGACTGACCCGGGCGTTACGAAGTTCCGAGAAGAAGTTCCGTGCAACGTTCGAGCAGGCAGGGGTGGGTATTGCGCAGATGGCGGAAGATGGCCGCTTGCTGGAGGTAAACCCGGCGCTGTGTGAGATCTTACGCTATCCGCGCGAAGAAATACTCAAGTTGGACTACTTACAGCTTGTTCATCCGGAAGATAAACAAAACAGGGAAGATGTTCTTGGTAAAGTGATTAGCGAGCCGTTTGTTACGCACACGACTGAGTTGCGAATGCTTTGCGGTGATGGCGAGACCGCCTGGATCAGACTGACAGTATCCCGCTTTACGGAACAGGCTGATTCAAACGCATCTTATCTCGCCATCCTTGAGGATATATCCGAGTCACACCGCTTGTCGGCTGAGCTGAGCTATCAAGCAAGTCACGATGAGTTGACCGGGCTGATTAACCGCCGCGCATTCGAACATTATCTGGAAGATGCATTAAATCGCGCCAAAGATGAGAACTCCATGCACGTCCTGTGTTTTATCGATCTGGATCAATTCAAGATTATTAATGACACCTCGGGCCACTTTGTCGGCGACTATCTGTTGCGGCAGGTGGCGGAAATATTCAGCCAACATCTGCGTAAGGGTGATGTGCTGGCCCGCCTGGGTGGTGATGAGTTCGCACTGATACTGGAATATTGCGACCCCGACAAGGCGGTCGAGGTAACCGAAAAACTGCGTCAAACCCTGACCAGAACACAGTTTGCCTGGGAGGACCGCAACTTTAGTATTGGTTGCAGCATCGGAATCGTACCAATTGCTTCCGACAGTGTGGATACGACCAGCTTGCTACGCATGGCCGATGCCGCTTGCTATCTGGCCAAGGAGCATGGGCGAAATCGCATACATCTTGTTGGTGACGATGACCAGGCACTGGATGAACGGCACGCGCAAATGGAGTGGATCAGTCGTATCCGGGCGGCGATTGATAATAACCGGTTGTTTATGGACGCCCAGTACATCACCTCGCTATCGGGTGCGGAGCAGAGTCGTTATGAAGTGCTGGTGCGCATGCGGGATGAGGATGGCCGTGTATTGCCGCCGGGCGCATTTTTACCGGCAGCGGAACGCTTCGAAATGGCACATTTGATTGATCGCTGGGTTATTGGACACGTGCTGGTGCAACTTGACAGCCACCCGGAGCATCTGGCGACACTGGATGCCTGCCATATCAATATTTCCGGGCGTTCATTCGATCATCGGGATTTTCTTGATTTTGTGGTCGGTTTGTTCGAACGCCATGCCGTTCCGGCAGAGAAGATCTGTTTCGAAATTACCGAGACTGCGGCGGTCAGAAACTTCGCCGATGCCCGTGCCTTTATGGAACGTCTCGGTGATCTTGGGTGTACTTTTGCGCTTGATGATTTCGGTTCAGGACTGTCGTCATTTGGCTATCTACGACAATTGCCCGTCGATATCATCAAGATCGACGGCAGTTTTGTCCGCGATATTGTTACCGATGCGACCGGCCGGGCGATGGTTAACGCGATCAGCGATATTGGCCAGTCGATGGATAAAATGATTGTTGCCGAATTTGTTGAAAATGACAGCACCCTGAAACTGCTGCGGAATATGGGCGTACATTTCGTGCAGGGGTATGCGGTTCATTATCCTCAAAGCTTTATGGATATCATAAATAATTCATCTTAAAGAACCGGCTGGCCAAATCACTTGTGCAGATTCAGGCCCGGTTTTTTTCCTTGACGATGCGCCGATGCGAATAGAGTAACGGTTCGGTATAACCGTTGGCCTGCTCGCGGCCCTTGATGACCAGGTCAAATGCCGCCCGAAATGCCTGGCTGTTGTTGAAATCCGGCCCCATCGGGGTATAGGTTGGATCGTTACGGTTTTGCTGGTCGACTTTTTCCGCCATGCGTTTCATCACCGCCAGCACCTGTTCGGCATCGCAAAGACCGTGATGCAGCCAGTTGGCGATGTGCTGGCTGGCGATGCGCAGGGTAGCCCGATCTTCCATCAACCCCGTATTATTAATGTCCGGCACCTTGGAGCAACCGATACCCTGGTTTATCCAGCGCACCACGTAACCCAGAATACCCTGGGCGTTATTTTCCAGTTCCTGCATGATGGCGTTGGCGTCTGGCCGTTCGTCACCCAGCTGCGGAATGACCAGCAGATCATCAATGGGCGTACGCGGGCCACTGGCGATAGCGGCTTGCTGTTCAAAGACATTGATCCGGTGGTAATGGATAGCATGTAATACGGCGGCGGTAGGCGAGGGTACCCAGGCGGTGTTGGCACCGGCGCGGGGGTGCTCTGCCTTGGTTTCCAGCATGGCCTTCATATTATCCGGCATGGCCCACATGCCTTTGCCGATCTGCGCCTTGCCGCTGAAACCACAGGCCAGACCGGTTTCGACATTGATCTTTTCATAGGCCTGGATCCAGGTACTCTCTTTCATGGCTCCCTTGCGCACCATGGGGCCGGCTTCCATGCTGGTGTGGATCTCATCGCCGGTACGATCCAGAAATCCGGTATTGATAAAGACCACGCGATCTTTTGCGGCACGGATACATTCTTTCAGGTTGATGGAGGTGCGGCGCTCCTCGTCCATGATGCCCATCTTCAGGGTATGGCGAGCCAGCTGCAACTGGTCCTCAATGAAGTCGAACAGCTCGTTGGTAAAGGCGACTTCCTCCGGACCGTGCATCTTGGGTTTGACCAGATAGATACTGCCCGTGCGGGAGTTATCGATCGGGCTGTCGCCCTGAATATCATGTAATGCAATCAGCGTGGTGACCAGCGCATCCAGTATGCCTTCAGGAATCGGCGCACCGTAATGGGTGGTTGCCGCGTCAGTGTGAAGGAAATGACCGACATTGCGCACCAGCAACAGACTGCGTCCGTGCAGGGTGAAAGGCTGGCCCTGCGGGGAGAGATAATCCCGATCCCCGTTCAGACGGCGGGTCATCATTTTACCGGCCTTGGAAAAGGTATCCTCGAGATTGCCCTGCATCAATCCCAGCCAGTTGCGATAGGCCAGTACCTTGTCTTCGGCATCCACCGTGGCGACCGAGTCCTCCAGATCCTGGATGGTGGTGAGTGCCGCTTCCAGCAGAATATCCCTGATGCCGGCCGGATGGGTTTTGCCAACCGGGTGCTCGCGGTCGATTTGCAGCTCGAAATGCAGGCCGTGGTTGCCCAGCAGGATGGTTGTCGGCGCGTCGGTATGGCCATTGAAGCCGGTGAATTGTGCCGGTTGCTTGAGCGTGGTGGACTGACCGCCGGCCAATTCAATGGCCAGGGCTTCGTTGCTGATCCGGTAATGACGCACATCGGCGTGGCTGCCCTGCTCCAGCGGGATAGTCTCATCGAGCAACGCCATGGCCCAGGCGACAACCTTCTCGCCGCGCTTGGGATTGTATTGGGCCGTTTGTTCGGCGCCGTCGGACTCGTCGATTACATCCGTGCCGTAGAGGGCATCGTAAAGACTGCCCCAGCGGGCATTGGCGGCATTGAGGGCATAACGGGCATTGGTCAAGGGCACCACCAGTTGCGGGCCGGCGACATGCGCGATCTCGTCATCCACGTTGGCGGTGGTGATGGTGACGTCTTCACCCGCGGGTAACAGATAACCGATGTCGATCAAAAACTGTTTATAGGCAGCAGCATCAAACCGGGGATGCTCGCGATGCCAGTCGTCGATTTGCGCCTGGAACCGGTCGCGCTGTTCGAGCAACTCATGGTTGCGTGGACCAAACCGGTGGACCGCCTCGGATAATGCGTTCCAGAACTGTCCGGCATCGATGCCGCTGCCGGGCAAGGCCTCTTCTATAATAAAGGTATGCAACAGACGGTCGATCTGTAATTCGCCGGCCTGGATATACTCACTCATTGTTCATTTCTCCAAACGGGTCGCTCGATAAGGTTAAACTAACCCGCCAATTCAAGCATAGACGGTAATGTGATTCGTGGCAGCAAACACCATCCCTTTAAGTGATGAGGTTTTATTTCTCGCGATGAATGCCTGACGGCTACAACAAAAACCCCATGATTTTTCGTTAATTTGACCACACTAAAGTTATGCCGCCGGCCTGGCGCCTTTACATCACACTCAGACAGCTATACTTGACAAGACAGGGATATTGTCCAACTCATCAATGGTACAGGGGGCTGTATGGCGAACACCCGTATAAAATTCGTAGACTATGGCATGATCGTCATTGGCGTGTTACTGGCATTTATCGCGTCGTTTGAGCCGCAAGCGGCACTGGGTTATTACCTGCATGCCGGGATTCTGGCGGTCGGGCTCTTGCCCTATTTTGTCTATTCTCTTGCCGTGGCATTGAAAAGCGGTGCTCTGGTGACCCTGCACGGGATAGTCGTATTGATTATTCATGCCTGGATGATCGATGCCGTGCGATTCGTGACGCCGCCCGACTACAGTGTCAGCCTGCTGGTATACGGCCCGCTGGTACTGAGTCTGGCCCTGATTCCGCTGGTGGTACTGGCACTGCGTCAGCCCTGGGGGTTGCTGGAATCCAGCTGAGTGTGACTTGTCGCCCCGGGATCCGTCATGGCAGACGGGGCGGGGTTATTGCTCCTGTTTCGGTCGCTGGGTGACCCGGGCCGCTTTTTCCATCGATTTACCCTGCCGGATAATATTAATGGTGATTCTGTCGCCGGGGCGGTGGCTGCTGATGATATCCAGGGCACTGGCGACATCGGTCACCGCCCTGTCGTCGATCTGCGTGATGACATCGCCAGGTTGCAGATCGGCGTCGTCCGCCGGCCCCTGGTTGAGAATACTGGTGATGATCACGCCTTTTTGATCTTCATCAAGGTCCAGCGATTCGGCGAGATTATCATTAATGTTCTGAATGGCGACGCCAAGCCAGCCGCGTTTGACCTCGCCATGTTCGATGATTTGTTGCATGACATCCCGTGCCAGGCTGGTGGGGATGGCAAAGCCGATGCCTTGCGAGCCACCGCTGCGCGAGAAGATGGCAGTGTTGATACCGATCAGTTCTCCATTGGCGGTGATCAGGGCGCCGCCGGAGTTGCCGGGATTGATGGCGGCGTCGGTCTGGATGAAGTTTTCGAAGGTGCTGATGCCGAGCATATTGCGGCCAGTGGCACTGACAATGCCGGAGGTAACCGTCTGGCCGACGCCGAACGGATTGCCGATGGCCAGAACGACATCACCGACCCGAAGCTGGTCGGAGCGCCCCAGGGTGATGACCGGCAGGGCGTCGAGTTCGACCTTGAGCACGGCCAGATCGGTATCGGGATCGGTGCCGACCACGGTGGCAGTGGCACTGCGTTGATCAGGCAGGGCGATGCGGATCTCTTCGGCGTCACTGATGACATGATTATTGGTGAGAATGTAGCCCTGCTCGCTGATGATCACACCGGAACCAAGGTTGGTCTCTTCACGTTCGCGCGGGCCACCGAAGTTGTCACCGAAAAAGTGGCGAAAAACAGGATCGTCCAGTAAGGGATGGGCCTCGCGGGTGACAACCTTTTTGGTGTGGATGTTGACCACCGCCGGCGCGGCGGCTTCCACCGCGTCGGCATAGGAGACCGGGCCTTCGCCGCGAGGTAGCGATTCACGCGGCGGGGCTTCGCGCAGCTCGACCACCGGCTTGTCGCCGAAGGGCAGCGGGCTGTCTGACAGTAAATAGAGGACGACAAAGGCGACCGCCAGGCCGAGAATGGCAAACTGGAGAACAAATTTAAGCGTACGGGTCAGGCGCATGATGATCCGGAATTGGTTACACTGTGTGAGTTCAGCGGATAATAACTGATGGAGACGGGTTTCGCATGGTGCAGCTGAGTGATTTGGTGCGGTATCTGGATGATTTGCTGGAAGTGGAGCGCTTCACCGATTACAGCCCCAATGGCCTGCAGGTGGAAGGGGGCGCGACGATCAACCGGCTGGTGTGTGGCGTGACCGCCTCCCAGGCATTGATCGAGGCGGCGGTCGAGGCGGGGGCCGATGCCCTGCTGGTGCATCACGGTTATTTCTGGAAGGGCGAGGCGGCACCGATCGTCGGGATCAAAAAACGGCGTATTGCCCGCCTGCTGGAGAACGGTATCAGCCTGCTGGCCTATCATTTGCCGCTGGATGCGCATCCGGTTTACGGCAATAACGTCCAGCTGGCAAAGGTGCTGGGCCTGAAAGTGGCCGGGAGCTTCGGACCGGCAGGGAATCCGGCCATCGGCCTGTATGGCGGCCTGCCAGAGCCGCTGTCGGGGGAGGCGCTGGCCGCGCAGATCGCTGATCGGCTGGGACGCGCCCCGCTGCACGTGGGCGAAGCCTCGGCCCCGGTGAGTAAACTGGCCTGGTGTACCGGCGGAGCCCAGGGGTTGATCGAGGAGGCGGTTCGCCTGGGGGTGGACGCCTACCTGACCGGCGAGGTCTCCGAGCAGACGGTGCACCTGGCGCGGGAAAACGGTATCCATTTTTACGCCGCCGGCCACCACGCCACCGAGCGTTACGGGGCACGGGCCCTGGGCGAACATGTGGCAGAACATTTTGGTATCGAACAGCAATTTATCGATATCGACAATCCGGCCTGAGGTCGGGGAAACAGTAACTTGTTGAACTACCGGGTGAACTACGTGGTTTTCTTGACCCCGGTGGCTCGATACGCGAAACTATGCGCGCCTGAAATCCTGGATGTTTACCGCATTCTGAAATTCTTAATTTGGGCACAGCGATTTCACTAGCGCATTTTTTGATGACAGCCGGTTGTCGGCCGTGATCGTTCATATCTGAGTCGGGGAGACAGTTTTCAAATGAGTACCGATGGCATTGATACCAGCCGACGCCGGTTTCTGCTTGCTTCCACCAGTGTGGTGGGCGCAGTAGGCGTGGTCGGCATTGCGATTCCGTTTATCCAGTCCATGAACCCCAGCGCCCGGGCCCAGGCGGCCGGCGCGCCGGTGGAAGTGGATGTCAGCAAACTGGCGCCGGGCGAGCGGGTCACCGTGGAATGGCGCGGCAAGCCGATCTGGGTGGTGCGTCGTACCGAGCAGAATCTGAAAGATCTGCCCGGTCTGAATGACAGGCTGGCGGATCCCGAATCCCAGGTACCGCAGCAGCCGGAATATGCGCAAAACGAATTCCGGGCCCGTGAAGATCATCCCGAAATTGCCGTGCTGGTGGGTATCTGTACTCACCTGGGGTGTTCCCCGACCTATCGCCCCGAGCCGGGCGCCAAGGATATGGGCGGCAAGGCATGGAAAGGCGGCTTCTTCTGCCCCTGTCACGGTTCCAAGTTTGATCTGGCCGGCCGCGTCTACGCCGGCGTGCCGGCACCGACCAACCTGGTCATCCCGCCGTTTAAATTCCTGAGCGATTCGGTGGTTCTGGTTGGCGAAGACGGAGGGGCAGCATAATGACCAAAACACAATCCTTGATGAACTGGATCGATGCCCGCTTCCCCATGAGCAAGATGTGGAAGGAGCATCTGTCCGAATATTACGCGCCGAAAAACTTCAACTTCTGGTACTTTTTCGGTTCGCTCGCCTTGCTGGTACTGGTTATCCAGATCGTCACCGGTATTTTCCTGACCATGCATTACAAGCCCGATGCCGGGATGGCCTTTGCCTCGGTCGAGTACATCATGCGTGATGTCAACTGGGGCTGGCTGATCCGTTACATGCACTCCACCGGCGCCTCGGCGTTCTTTATCGTGGTCTATCTGCATATGTATCGCGGGCTGATGTACGGCTCCTACAAGAATCCGCGCGAGCTGATCTGGATCTTCGGCGTGCTGATCTATCTGGCGCTGATGGCGGAAGCCTTCTTCGGCTATCTGCTGCCCTGGGGCCAGATGTCCTACTGGGGGGCGCAGGTTATCGTTAACCTGTTCTCCGCCGTGCCGTTCGTCGGTGAGGAACTGTCGGTCTGGATTCGCGGTGACTATGTTATTGGCGATGCCACCCTGAACCGCTTTTTTGCTTTCCATGTGATTGCCCTGCCGCTGGTGCTGATTGCCCTGGTGGTGGCGCACATCCTGGCCCTGCACGAAGTCGGTTCCAATAACCCCGACGGGGTCGAAATCAAGAAGAACAAGGACGCCAACGGCAAGCCGGTTGACGGCATTCCGTTCCATCCGTATTACACGGTCAAGGATATTGCCGGCGTGGTCGTGTTCCTGATCTTCTTCTTTGCGGTGGCTTTCTTTGCCCCGGAAATGGGCGGTTACTTTATCGAGCACGCCAACTTTGTCCCGGCCGATCCGCTCAAGACCCCGGAACACATTGCCCCGGTCTGGTACTTCACGCCGTTTTACGCCATGTTGCGGGCGATTCCGCCGATGTTCGGTTCGCAGTTCCCCGGTGTTGTGGTCATGGGGGCGGCGATTGTGGTGCTGTTCTTCCTGCCCTGGCTGGATCGCAGCCCGGTCAAATCGGTCCGTTATCGAGGTCCGCTGTTCAAGATCGCCCTGGCTATCTTTGTTATCAGTTTTGTCATTCTGGGCTACCTGGGCGTACAGCCGTCAACGCCGGTCAAAACGCTGCTGGCGCAGATCTTTACCGCGCTGTACTTTGCGTTTTTCCTGCTGATGCCCTGGTACACCAAAATTGACAAAACCAAACCGGTTCCGGAAAGGGTGACTGACAAATGATGAAAAAACTGACTGCATTTTTGTTGATGATGGCACCGGTTGTCTCCATGGCCGCCGGCGGGGGCATCAAACTGATGGAAGCCGATGTTGATCTGAATAACAAGGCCTCCCTGCAACGGGGCGCCCAGCTGTACGTCAATTACTGCATGGGCTGTCACTCCCTCTCTTACATGCGTTACAACCGCATGGGCGAGGATCTCGGCCTGAGCGATGAGCAGGTGGTGCAGAATCTGATGCCCGTGGCCGATTTCTCCAAGTTGCCGCAGGGGGAAACTCCGAAAAGCGGTTCGCTGATGAAAAATGCCATGCCCGGCGAGGCGGCCGAGGGCTGGTTCGGGACCAAGGTGCCGGATCTGTCCGTCGTGGCCCGCTCGCGGGGGGCCGACTGGCTCTACACCTATCTGAAGACCTTCTATGTGGATGAGTCCCGGCCGATGGGCGTTAACAACGAGGCATTTCCGCTGGTCGGCATGCCGCACGTGCTGTGGGAACTGGAAGGCCTGAAAAAGCCGGTCTACGAGACGCACGAAAATGCGGACGGCGAAGAGGTCAAGGAACTGGTCGATTACGAATTCGTCACAGAAGGCTCCATGAGCCCCGCCGAATATGACAATGCTATGCGTGATCTGGTCAATTTCCTGGTCTACGTGGGTGAGCCGGCCAAGCTGGATCGCTACAAGATCGGCGTCTGGGTCATCTTGTTCCTGGTTATCCTGTTCTTCTTTGCCTATGCGCTGAAGAAAGAATATTGGCGGGATGTCCACTAAATGGCACTGTGATCGGGCCCGTGCCCCGCAACAGGGGAACGGTCTGATCAGTGCGGATCACGCCGAATCAGGCACTTGCGTTCGAGAAGGCGTGAATTTTCCCGCGTAAAGCGCCAAACCACGGGACAAGTTCGGTATAATAAACAGGGGGAGCCCACCGGTTCCCCCTGTTTCATTTCTGAATACAGCACTGGGATGAGTAAGTTATGGCGCAAATGGCCAATCGACGTTTGGCAATGACCCTGTTTTCGGGGAACACCTGCCCCTACTGCCACATGGTCCGTATCGTACTGGCAGAGAAAGGGATCAACTACGACATCCACAACGTCGACCTTGGCGACACGCCGGAAGACCTCAAGGATCTCAATCCCTACAACGAAGTGCCCACCCTGGTGGATCGAGATCTGGTGTTATTCGAGCACCAGGTGATCATGGAGTACCTGGACGAGCGTTTTCCTCATCCGCCGCTGATGCCGGTCGACCCGGTCTCCCGGGCACGCAACCGCATGATGCTGCATCGCATCGAACGTGACTGGTATCGCCTGGCCCATCAGCTGGGCAATCCGAGCACGGCCAGCGACAAGGTCCGCAAGGAGCTGCGCGACAGCCTGATGTCGGTTTCACCGATTTTCGATCAAAAGCCGTTTTTCCTGGGAGAAGAATTCTCCCTGATCGACTGCACTGTGATCCCCTTGTTGTGGCGCCTGCCATCCTACGGGATTGAGTTGCCGTCCGCGGCCAAACCGCTGATTGATTATGCCGAGCGCATGTTTGAACGGGAGTCCTTCAAACAGAGTCTCACCGAGGGTGAGAAGGAAATGAAAGACGAATAAACCCGAAAGGTATTGCCATGTCTATGACGCCCAGCCAGCCGTATCTGCTTCGTGCTATTTATGACTGGATCGTCGATAACCAGATGACCCCCTACGTTCTGGTCAACGCCGAAAACGATTACGCCTACATACCGCGCGATTATGTCGAAAACGGTAAAATCGTCCTCAATGTCAGCCCGATCGCCGTTAACGGCCTGGAGTTGGGCAACGACTACGTGGCCTTCAGTGCCCGCTTTGCCGGCAAGCCGATGGATGTCAGTTTTCCGATCACTGCGGTTCTGGCAATCTATGCCAAGGAAAACGGGCAGGGAATGGTGTTCAACGAACCCGACGATACGCCGCCACCGGATGATACGCCGGACGACGACAGCAAATCCGGCAAACCCAACCTCAAGCTGGTCAAATAAGCGACCAGGGCCGGGCGTCCGCGAAAAACGCCAATGAACGCAAACCAGGAAAAATGCCATTTGCGTTGATTGGCGTTGATTGGCGGACTATTTTTCTCCCATGAGAATCGTACCAACGAACAATATCGGATCACGGATATCGGTTGAGGAGGGGGTATGATTGAAGTTGTTCAGGGCGATATCACCACCCTGGAGGTAGATGCCATCGTCAACGCGGCCAACAACACCTTGCTGGGTGGCGGTGGCGTGGATGGTGCGATTCATCGTGCGGCCGGTCCCGAACTGCTCGAAGCCTGCCGGCCATTAAATGGCTGCGACACCGGCGATGCCAAAATTACCCCCGGTTTCAATCTGCCTGCCCGATACGTGATTCACACCGTCGGCCCGATCTGGCATGGCGGCGAGCAGGGTGAACCGGCCCTGCTGGAAAGCTGTTACCGGCGTTCCTTCGAGGTGGCGCTGGCGCAGGGGGATATCCGCTCCATTGCCTTTCCCGGCATCAGTACCGGGGTTTACGGTTATCCCAAAGACCAGGCCGTGGCGATCGCGGTGCGGGTGATGCGTGAATACGAACCGAAATTCGATCGCATCGTGGCCTGCGCCTTCAGCCAGGAGGATGCGGAACGTTACCGTCAGGCTTTGGAAAAATAATTTTGAATTCTGAATTCTGAATTCTGAATTCTGAATGTTGAATTGTGAATGGAATCCGGCTCTTAAATTCAAAACTCAAAATTCAACATTCAAAATTATAACTTTGCGCCTCTGCGTTAAAGCTCTTTGTCTGTCGGGAACATTTTGCCTGGATTCAGAATGCCCTTTGGGTCAAAGTCCTGCTTGATGCGTCGCATCAGTTCCAGCGTGACCGGGTCGATCTCGCGTCCGACGAATTCCTGTTTTTCAATGCCCACGCCGTGTTCGCCGGAGAGGGTGCCGTCGAGTTCGAGTACCAGGGTAAAGACGTCGTCCAGGCATTGCTGGGCACGCTGCATCTCTTCTTTATTATCGGGATTGGCCAGCAGGTTGACGTGGATGTTGCCGTTGCCGGCATGGCCGAAGTTGACGATGGTAATGCCGTATTGTTCGGAGAGGGCGCTGAGACCGTTGATCAGCGCCGGAATGTTGGAGACCGGGACCACCACGTCCTCGTTGATCTTTTTCGGGGCAATGGTGCGCAGTGCCGGCGACAGGGCCTTGCGGGTTTGCCACAGGGCCTGGACCGCCTGTTCGGTATCGGCGCGGTTGAGTTGCAGCAGGCCGTCATTGCCGGCGACTTTGCTGACGGCATCGAGATCATGTTGAATCGAGGCCTCGGAGCCATCGACTTCGATCATCAGCATGGCGCCGGCGCCGGCGGGCAAATCGGCATCAGAATAGTCACGAATCATGTCAATGGCCTTGCCGTCCATAAATTCCAGCGCATAGGGCACCACCGGCTGGGCCATGATGGCGGAGACCGCCCGCGCGGCGCTGTCGATATCCCGATAAAGGATTTGCAGGGTGCGTTTGGTTTGCGGTAGCGGCGTCAGTTTGAGAGTGGCCTCGGTAATGATAGCCAGGGTGCCCTCGGAGCCGATCAGTAGACGGGTCAGGTCGTAACCGACCACGCCCTTGGTGGTGTAAACGCCGGTGCGGATACTCTTGCCTTCGCCGGTGATCGCGCGCAGCCCGAAAGTATTCTCGCGCGGTGTCCCGTATTTGATGGCCCGTGGACCGGCCGAGTTGTAGGCCAGGTTGCCGCCGACCGAGCAATAGGCAGCGCTGGTGGGATCGGGCGGCCAGAAAAAGCCGTGTTCGGCCGCGGCATCCTGCACCTGCTGATTGGTTACACCGGGTTCGACGACCATGTAACGATTGGCCGGATCGATCTTGCGTATCCGGTTCAGCTTCTCGGTGGACAGGATGACCCCCTGGTGCAGGGGGACACTGGCCCCGGTGGTGCCGGTGCCGCGCCCGCGCGCGGTCAGCGCGATACTGAACTCATGACACAACCGGACCACCGCCGCCACCTGGTCGTGATCGGCGGGCAGGGCCACCAGTTCCGGCGCGGTGTGACGACGGCTGTTGTCGTAACCGTAGTTCCAGGTTTCGGCGGGATCGCTCAGCACACCCTCGTCACCGAGAATCTGCTGCAGGCGGGGGATAAACGCTTCGGGTAAAGCCATTAATCGAACAGTTGCGCGTCGATCTGGTGACAGAAACAGTGGATCGCCAGCAGGTGGACTTCCTGGATACGCGCGGTGATCTCGGCGGGTACACGGATCTCGACATCGCTGCCCTGCAGCAATCGGCCAATCTCCCCCCCGTCGCGACCGGTCAGGGCGATAACCTGCAGGCCCCGGGTGTGGGCCGCCTCGATCGCGCTGATCACGTTCGGCGAGTTGCCGCTGGTGGAGATGGCCAGCAGCAGATCATCGGGCTTGCCCAGGGCGCGCACCTGTTTGGCAAAGATCTGGTTGAAATCGTAATCGTTGGAAATCGCGGTTATCGCCGAGGTGTCGGTGGTCAGGGCAATAGCCGCCAGCTCGCGGCGCTCCCGCTCGAAGCGACAGACCAGTTCGGCGGCAAAGTGCTGGGCATCGGCCGCGGAGCCGCCGTTGCCGCAGCTGAGGATCTTGTTACCGCGTTGCAGGGCGGCGACCATCAGCTCCACACCGCGGGCGATGGGATCGGCCAGTAGCGGTTTGGCCTGTCGCTTGGTCTCGACGCTGGCGTCGAACAGCTGTTGGACGTTGTCACTGATACTCATATTTCAATCCTGAATCTGGATGGCATCGGGATGCCAGTCAATACGGGGTGCATTCCCCTCGCCACTGATGGCAACGACATCAAAGCGGCTGCCCAGCCGGGCCTGTTTCGGGTTGTTTTGCAAATAGAATAGCGCGGTTGTCACCAGTTTTCTCTGTTTTTGGCGGTCCACCGTTTCGGCGGCACTGCCGTAGCGGTCGTTACGGCGATAGCGCACTTCAACAAACACCAGGCTGTCGCCATCGCGCATGATCAGATCGATCTCACCCCGCCGGCAGCGGAAGTTGGCCTGCTCAAAATGCAGGCCCTGCTGTTCCAGATACCGGCGCGCCAGTTGTTCGGCCTGGTTTCCGCGTTGTTCGCGTCCCGGCCCGAACCACATGCCATTACAGGCCTTCGTCCAGCGCCACCGGCCGGCCGCTGCGGAACTTGACCCAGGTCAGCTGGCGTTTGATGCGTTGCATGGGATCCAGGCTCAGACTGCCGGTTTCCCCGTCGTAACGTTCGTAAGGGTAAGCCTTGAGCGTATTGAGGGCGGAGATGATGCTATAGGCGTCAATGCCCAGTGCATACAAACGTTGCAGGCTGCTGCCGGCCTGGGAAATATACTGCTCGATTTGCGGGCGCAGACCGCGATGCGTGGTGCTGCCGGCCAGCACCCAGGGCATGTCACCGAAGATCAGGCCATCCATATCCCGATCCCGTTCCTGATTCAGGCTGCCGGTAAACACGTGCGAGGTCGCATAAACGGGCACATCGGACGCATGATAGAACTTGAGCTGCGGGCGAATTTGACGGGCCTGACGCGGATAGGCCGCCAGGAAAATAAAATCCAGATCCTTGCGGCGACGCGGCTCGAATTTGATGTCCCGATCCAGCAGCAGTCGCATGCCCCGGGCGCGGCGCTGACTTTCGGTGATATTGAGCAGATCCTGAATCGGGCCGGAAAAATCCTGGCGCTCGGCATTGTATTGCTGGGTTTCGATCACCTTGCCGCCGAGTTGTTCCCAGCGTTGCTGAAACGCGGTATAGACCCGCTTGCCCCAGCTGCCACCGGGAATCAGCGCGGCGCTATTGACATGACCATCCAGCCAGGTTCGTTCGGCAACCTGACGGGCTTCCTCTTCGGGGGAGAGACCAAACTGGAAGAACTTGTCGGGAATGTTCTGCTCGCGGGTATAGTTTAGCGCCAGCAGCGGTGTGCCCAGTTCCTCTTCAGCGAGTACATGCTCGATGGATTCTTTGTTCAGCGGACCGATAATGAAGTCGCTCTGCTCGGCAATGGCCTGTCGATAGGCCGCCAGGGCGCTCTCCTGATCGGCGCCGGTATCGTAAAATCGGATGCGTTGTTCATGTTGCCGGGAACGGGCGTAATAGGCGGCGATGATGCCGTCGCGCACGGCTTCGGCCGCCTGGCCAAAGCGACTGTCAAAGGGTAACAACACGGCGATGTGTCGCGGCGCGAGAATGTCCTGCTGGCGACGCTCCAGCAGCCCCTTGAGGATACTTTCCTGCACGGGATGATCGGGATAGCTTTGTCGCCATTCATCGACGCGGCGGTTGAGGATTTCGGGTTTTAACTGGTAGGCCTTGCTGATTTGTACCAGTTCCATCCAGCCGCCAAGCACATTCTTGCCGGTAGCCATGCGCATCTGGGCAAGACTGCGCTCGTTGAGCATGGCCAGGGCTTCCCAGATAGCCCGCTGATTCGCCTCGATGAGCCCCGGGTTTTGCAGATGCGTTTCGCGCTCGACCAGTTCGTGCGCGGTATCGATTCGGTTGCCAAGCATGGTGTAGGCGGCGGCACGCAACTGGTAATAATCGGCCAGGTAGAATGGCCTGACCTGTTGCGGCGGCGTCTGCTCCAGAATGTGCAGGACATCCTGGGCGCGACGTTCACTCAGCGCAATATGCGCTTCGGTCAGATGCAGTAAAAACAGTTGTTGCCGGTTGCGTGAGTCAGGCTGGATGGTTTCGAGAATCTGTCGACTCTTGTGAATCCGGGTATCGCGTGCCAGCGCGGCGGCCGTGCGCAGCAGAAAATTGGTCTGTTGCGCGCCGCTGGCCTGTTTGGCCAGATCATTGAAGGCCTGGGCGGCTTCGGCGAATGCCCCGCTGGCCAGCAGTCGTTCGGCTTCGGCAACCGGATCGGTTTCCTTGACGATTTCGGGTTCTTGCGGCACGCCGGCACAACCGGCCAGCAGAAGCGTTACAATCATGATCCACAGGGATATCAGTCGACGTGGCATTCTCACTTCATCGGGTTCCTGTTTTTGCTGTATAAAAGGTGGATGACTTCAATTCTGGTGGAAATTATACCGTGAACTCTGAAAACAGTGCGCTCTATGTTGTCGCAACTCCGATCGGGAATCTCGGCGACATGTCACAACGTGCCGTGGAAATCCTGCAACAGGTAGCGCTGATCGCGGCAGAGGATACCCGGCACAGCGCGCGCCTGCTGCGGCATTTTGCCGTGACAACCCCGTGTGTGGCCCTGCACGAACATAACGAGCGGGAACAGAGTAGCAGATTGTTACAACGTCTTGCCAATGGCGAAAGCGTGGCCCTGATCGCCGATGCCGGCACGCCGCTGCTCAGCGATCCCGGTTTTCATCTGGTCCAGCAGGCTCGTCTGCAGGGGATCCGGGTGATTCCGGTGCCCGGCCCCAGTGCGGTCGTCGCGGCCCTGTCGGTCAGTGGTCTGCCCACCGACTGTTTCAAGTTCATCGGGTTTTTACCGGCCAAATCCGCCGCGCGCCGTCAACGGCTGGCGGCTCTGGTCGCCGAGCCTTGCACACTGGCATTTTACGAATCGCCGCACCGGATTCTGGAGAGTCTGGCGGACATGGGGGAGATCCTGGGCAGGGATCGGGACGCCGTGCTGGCCCGGGAGCTGACCAAGACCTTCGAAACTGTGCAGGGCGGCAGCCTGGACGAGCTGCATGCCTTTGTCAGCCGTGATGCCAATCAGCAAAAAGGGGAGATGGTGTTGCTGGTGGCGGGCGCGCCGGTGGTGGAGGCGGCCCTCAACCCGGACGTCGAGCGGATTCTGGGGGTCTTGCTGGAGGAACTCCCCGTCAAACAGGCGGCGGCGCTGGCCGCGCGGATTACCGGGGTCAAAAAGAACCAGCTCTATCAACAGGCGCTGGTGATGAAAAATTAATCAGCCGAGGTTTCACCCGCCAGGAAGATACTTATTATATAATAGGCGCAAGAGTCGGCCTGACAGTCGCTCCGCCCCCGGCGGGGAGGAAAGTCCGGGCTCCATCGGGCGGGATGCCAGGTAACGCCTGGGAGGCGTGAGCCTACGGAAAGTGCCGCAGAAAATATACCGCCTAAGCCGCGCAAGCGGCCGGTAAGGGTGAAATGGTGCGGTAAGAGCGCACCGCGCCGGTGGTAACACCCGGTGGCAGGGTAAACCCCATCCGGAGCAAGACCAAATAGGGGAGCAGGCCGCAAGGCCGCGTGTGGCCCACACGGTTCCCGGGTAGGTCGCTAGAGGTGCGCGGTGACGCGCATCCCAGATGAATGACTGTCCACGACAGAACCCGGCTTAACGGCCGACTCTTTCTTCTTGTGCTACATCAACTCCATCCTGTAAGTTGTTGTTTTTACGTCGCCCAGGCACCGCCTGCGCCGTGGCTTCGGCGCGTTCCCCACCCGTGGACAGCGTCGCTAAGTTACTGTCAGACAAGAAAGAATTCCCGCTTTTGTGGCGCTGTTTGCTTGACAGTTGGGCATATTGCTACCTATAGTGTATCGAAGTGGATCAATGTGGGAATTAATGGGATTTCATCCCTGGGGAAACCAACGTGTTTCGTGGCGTCAATACACTCAGCCTGGATGCCAAGGGCCGCATGGCCATGCCGAGTCGATATCGGGATGGGGTGCTCGAGCAGTCCGACGGGCAACTGGTGATTACTGTCGATCGCAGTGATCCGTGCCTGTTGCTGTATCCGCTGCCCGAATGGGAAGAGATCGAGCGCAAGCTCGTTCGGCTGGGTAACCTGAACGCCACGGCCCGCCGCCTGCAGCGCCTGCTGATCGGCCACGCCACCGAGCTGGAGCTGGACAGTCACGGCCGCATTCTTATCCCGCCGCCACTTCGTGAATTCGCCAAACTGGATAAACGCATTGCCCTGACCGGGCAAGGCAACAAGTTCGAAATCTGGGACGAACAGACCTGGAACGAACAGCGCGACCAATGGATTACTCAGGAAAACCAGGAGGAGTCGGAACTGTCCGCTGAGCTGGAAACACTGTCTTTATAAAACCATGAACGGCAAACAGGAACATTTGCCCGTTCTGCTGGAAGAGGCGATAAGGGGTATGCATATCAAACCGGACGGTCGTTATATCGACGGCACTTTCGGACGCGGTGGCCACAGTGCGGCCATACTCGCGTGCCTGGGTGACGCCGGTCGTCTGCTCGCCTTTGACAAGGACCCGCAGGCCCTGCGTATCGCGCAGGATCGATTCTCCCACGATTCACGTTTTCATATCGTCCAGGATTCCTTTGCCCACATGGCGCCCCATATCGCTGAACAGGGTTGGGATCAGGTCGACGGGGTCCTGCTCGATCTGGGGGTTTCCTCGCCGCAACTCGATGACGCCACGCGCGGCTTCAGCTTCCAGAAAGAGGGGCCACTGGACATGCGCATGGATACCACGCGCGGTCCGACCGCCGCGCAATGGCTGGCCGAAGCCAGTGAAAAAGAAATTGCCCGCGTATTAAAGGAATATGGTGAGGAACGTTTTGCCAAACGCATCGCCCGGGCGATCGTCGCCGCGCGTAAGGAGCAGCCGATCACAACCACTAAACAACTGTCCGCGATTGTTGCCGCGGCCAACCCGGCCTGGGAAAAGGGCAAGGATCCGGCCACTCGCGCTTTTCAGGCAATTCGTATCTACATCAACCAGGAACTGGATGAGCTGGATGAGTGCCTGTCTCAGGTTACCGAACTGCTTGTGTCGGGTGGTCGGTTGGTTGTGATCAGTTTTCACTCCCTGGAAGATCGCCGGGTCAAGCAGTTCATGCGCAAACAGAGCAAGGGCGATGATTTTCCGCCCGATTTGCCGGTGATGCAGAGTCAGCTCAGTCCAAGAATGAAACTGATCGGCAAGGCGCAACGGGCCAGCGATGAAGAAACTGCAAACAATCCGCGTGCCCGTAGCGCCGTGTTGCGTATTGCGGAGAAACTGTCATGAAAGCCCAGTGGCTGGTGATTCCGCTGATTTTTGCCGTACTCGCTTCGGCCATCGGCGTTGTGTATTCAACGCATTACAGCCGCAAGTTGTTCGTGGAACTGACCGGGCTCAAGCAGACCCGCGATGAGCTGAATGTGGAGTGGGGACAGTTGCAGCTGGAACAAAGTACCTGGGCTACTCACGGACGCATCGAGGAACTGGCGCGCAAGAAACTGAACATGAAGCCACTGGATTATAAACAGGTCATCATCCTCAAGCCATGAAACAGCAAGTCTACAAACCGGCTTCGGCGTTTCGCCTGATCACAGTGATGCTGGTATTACTGGCGATCACGCTGGTGCTGTTATGGCGCGCGGTGGATCTGCATGTGGTGAACAAGGCCTTTTTGCAAAACCAGGGGGATGCCCGGCATTTGCGTGAATTGCCGCTGGCTGCCCATCGCGGCATGATTACGGATCGTCACGGTGAGCCGCTGGCGATCAGCACCCCGGTCGATTCGGTGTGGGTGAATCCCTCGGAATTTGTTTCGGCCCGCTCACAATGGAGCAAGCTGGCCGACATGCTTGATCTCAATGTGCAGCAGATAGTCAAAACCGTTGCGCAGCGCAGCAATCGTGAGTTTGTTTATATCAAGCGTCATGTCGAACCCGCCCTGGCAAATCGGGTGATGGATCTCGGTATACCGGGTGTTTCCCTGCAACGTGAGTATCATCGTTATTACCCGATGGGTGAAGTGGCCGCGCATGTGGTCGGATTTACCAATATCGATGATCAGGGTCAGGAGGGACTTGAGTTGGCCTTTAATCAATGGCTGAGCGGTGAAGCCGGCAGCCAGCGGGTCATGCGGGATCGCCTGGGACGTATTGTCAAGCATGTGGAGTTACTGAAAAAACCCCGGCCCGGCAAGGATCTGGCTCTGAGCATCGATCGTCGTCTGCAATATCTTGCTTACCGGGAACTCAAGCGGGCAGTAATTAACAATCGCGCCAGGTCCGGCTCGGCTGTGATTCTGGATGTCAAAACCGGCGAAGTGCTGGCGATGGTCAATCAGCCCGCTTTCAATCCGAACAATCGCGATAATCTGCAAAGTTACAAAATGCGCAACCGCGCGGTAACCGACGTGTTTGAACCCGGTTCGACCATCAAACCCTTTACGGTTGTTGCCGCACTGCAAACTGACAAATATAACCCCGACAGCATGATCGATACCTCTCCGGGATATTATCGGGTAGGACGCAACACCATTCGCGATATTCGTAACTATGGGCGGATTAACCTGACCCGCATCATCCAGAAGTCCAGCAATGTGGGAGCCAGCAAACTGGCCCTGTCGATGGAGGCAGAACAGATCTGGCGCGTTTTCAGCAAGCTCGGGTTCGGGATGATAACCAGTAGCGGTTTTCCCGGTGAAGCCAGCGGTGTACTGAATCCGGCCGCCAACTGGCGTGAGATCGAGCAGGCCACCATGGCTTTCGGTTACGGGATGGCGATTACACCGCTGCAGCTGGTACGCGGCTATGCCGCGATTGCCAATCAGGGTGTGATCAAGCCGATCAGTTTCGTACGTGTGGATGAACCTGTCAGGGGTACTCGGGTTATCGATAAAGACGTTGCCCGGGTGATGGTGCGCATGCTGGAGACGGTCACCAATGAAGGTGGTACCGGGACGCGTGCCAGTGTCCCGGGTTACCGGGTTGCCGGCAAAACCGGCACCGTCAAGAAAGTCATGTCGGACGGTTATACCGCGGAAAAATATATTGCCGTGTTTGCAGGACTCGCACCTGCCAGTAACCCGCGCATCGCCATGGTGGTTACCGTCGATGAGCCATCAGGCGAGGATTATTACGGTGGGCAGGTGGCTGCCCCGGTTTTCTCCCGGGTGATGGGGGGCGCGCTGCGGCTGTTTGATATTGCGCCGGATAACATCGGTTCGGGCACATTCAAGTTCGCCGATCTGACCGGCGCAACGGCGGGAGAGCATCCATGATGCCTGCACCCGTTAAACAAACCGTCATGACACTGGGCAGGCTGCTGGATGGCATTGTGGCGATTCCCGCCAGTCTGGATTGTGAACTCAAGCACATGACCGCCGATTCCCGCGAGGTCAGTGAAGGTGCCCTGTTCGTCGCACGGCACGGTCAGCGGGTCAACGGCGCGGCCTATATTGACGAGGCCATTGCCCGGGGGGCGACAGCCATCCTGCGCGAGATGCGCGATGATGAAACGGCTGTGACACCGTTGAGCTGGCAAACCTCGACATCGGGCAAGACCATCCCGCTGGTCGCCATCATGGATCTGTCCGGCAAACTGGGGATGCTGGCCGATCGTTTTTATGCCAGTCCTTCCGCCGATCTGTTTGTGGTCGGCATTACCGGCACCAACGGCAAGACCTCCTGCAGCCAGTTTGTGGCCCAGAGCCTGAGCCAGGAGCAACCCTGCGGGGTGATTGGCACGCTCGGGCGGGGGTTGTACGGCCAGCTTGAAGCCTCAGGGCATACCACGCCGGATGTGATCGCCAACCATCACTGGTTGGCAACAATGCGGGAGCAGGGGGCCAGCAGTGTCGTCATGGAGGTCTCCTCTCATGCACTGGATCAACAGCGGGTCGATAACATCCAGTTTGATTGTGCGGTGTTTACCAATTTGACGCACGAACACCTGGATTATCACGGCAATATGGCCAGTTATGCCGCGGTCAAACAAAAGCTGTTTCACATGCCCGGGCTGAAAACCGCGGTGGTCAATCAGGACGACCCCTATGGCCGTGAACTGCTGTCGGTGATTGACAGTTCTGTGCGAGTCATCAGCTATGGCACACAAAAAGAGCACAGACCGCAGTTGCTGGCAGAAAAGATCGAAGCCTTGCCGCAAGGGTTGCGTTTTGAGGTGAAATCTTCCCTGGGTGACGGGAAGATCGAAAGCCGCTTGCTGGGGTATTTCAATGTGAGCAATCTGCTGGCGGCACTCGGTGTGCTGCTTGGCAAGGAAATGGATTTTGACGAGGCACTGGATCGGCTTGCGCATGTCAGCACGGTCAATGGTCGAATGGAATCCCTGGGTGGCGGTGAACTGCCGCTGGTCGTGATTGATTATGCGCATACACCGGATGCGCTACGACATGTTCTTGGCGCCTTGCGCGAGCATACCAGCGGCACTTTATGGTGTGTGTTTGGTTGTGGCGGAGAACGTGACAGACAAAAACGGCCGTTGATGGGACAGATTGCGGAGCAGTATGCGGACCGGGTGGTAGTGACCAACGATAATCCACGGCAGGAGAACCCGGTCGATATCATCGAACAGATCCTCGCCGGTATGACACAGGCTGACCGGGCCTATATTGAGCGCGACCGGCAACGGGCGATCGAGACCGTGATCCAGGGGGCATCATCACAGGATGTCATATTGATTGCCGGAAAAGGACACGAAAACTACCAGGTTATTGGTGATGAGATACGGCCATTCAGTGACATGGCCGAGGCACAACTGCAACTGAAGCGGTTAAAGGCATGATGACACACGTGGGAGACAATCCAGCACGGGGCGTGCATATGAATCTGTCACAGGCGGCAAAATTGCTGGGTGCGGACTGTAGCGGCGCTGATGTTGATTTTTGCGGTGTCTCCACCGATACGCGGCGGATCGGCCCGGGGCAATTGTTCGTGGCACTCAAGGGCCCGAATTTTGACGGCCATGATTTTGTGAATCAGGCGATCAAAAATGGCGCGGTGGCATGCCTGCTCGAGAAGCCTGTCGAGGGCGTCAATGCAATCATCGTTCCGGATACCCGGCTCGCTTTGGGAGAGCTGGCGGCACAATGGCGCCGGCAATTACCCGTTACAGTCGTTGGCATAACCGGCAGCAATGGCAAAACGACCGTCAAGGAAATGCTGGCCGCGATTCTTTCCCGCGAAGGTGAAGTGCTGGCCACACGCGGTAATCTGAATAACGATATCGGCATGCCGTTAACCTTGCTCGAGCTGGATGAACGGCATGCCTATGCGGTGATCGAGATGGGCGCCAACCATCACGGTGAAATTGCTTATCTGACGAACATCGCCCGACCGGATGTGGCGCTGATTACCAATGCCGGTATGGCACATCTGGAGGGATTTGGCAGTGTCGAGGGTGTCGCACAGGCCAAGGGCGAGATTTATGCAGGGCTCGGTAATAACGGTATCGCGATTGTTAATCATGAAGATCACTATGCCGATTACTGGAAACAACTCAATGCCGGACGACAAGTTATCCGTTTCGGACTTGGTGGCGAACCGGAAGTCAAAGCCGCTATTCGTATTCAGCAGGCCGGTCAGAAACTGACCATTACCACCCCGCAGGGTGAAGCAACAGTCAACCTGAAGTTGCTGGGTAAGCATAATGCCCTCAATGCATTGGCGGCGACGGCTGCCGCAGTGGCAATTGACGTTCCCTTGCGTGCTGTCAAACACGGTCTTGAAAGCCTGTCGCCGGTTCGCGGTCGATTGCAACTAAAAGCCGGGATTAAGGGAAGCCGGTTGATTGATGATACCTATAACGCCAATCCGACCTCTTTGTATGCCGCGCTGGATGTATTGAATGAATTTCCGGGCAGGCACTTTCTTGCCCTGGGTGATATGGGTGAGTTGGGCGGTAAGGCCGATAGCCTGCATGAAGATGCCGGCTTGCATGCCAGACAAAGCGGAGTCGGACGCCTGTATACCCTGGGCGCCCTGGCACGGCACGCGGCTACAACATTCGGCGAGTCGTCGTACAGCTTTGACAGTCATGCTGAAATGATAGAACAAATACAAAACGATCTGGCGCAGGATGTCACGCTGCTGGTCAAGGGGTCACGCCGCATGCAAATGGAACGCATAGTTGATGCGTGTAGCGCAGAAAATAACAGGGGCGGGTAATGCTTTACCACTTGACACAATACCTGCAGGAATTCTACAGCGGCTTCAATGTCTTTAATTACCTGACATTGCGTGCGATTCTTGGCGTCCTGACCGCCCTGGTGATTTCTCTGTTGATAGGGCCTTCGATGATTCGCCGGTTGAGTACCTTCAAGCTGGGGCAGCCGATTCGTGATGACGGGCCGCAGACACACCTGACCAAGGCCGGAACTCCCACCATGGGTGGTGCGCTGATTCTGGTGGCAATCGCAATCAGCACCCTGTTGTGGTCTGATCTGACCAACCATTATGTCTGGGTCGTGATTCTGGTGACATTCCTGTTTGGTGTGATTGGCTGGATTGATGATTACAAAAAACTGGTCAAAAAAGATCCCAAAGGACTGGCGGCACGCTGGAAATACTTCTGGCAGTCTGTCATCGCTATTGCGGTAGGTGTCTATCTCTATAAAACGGCGCTGCCGGTTGAAACCCAGCTGATTATGCCGTTTATAAAAAGTATTTCGATTGAACTGGGCATGATCAGTTATGTTCTTTTGACCTATTTCGTGATCGTCGGCTCCAGTAACGCGGTTAATCTGACTGACGGACTGGATGGTCTGGCTATCCTGCCCACGGTGATGGTTGGCGGTGCACTGGGTATTTTTGCCTATGCCTCCGGACATGCCGAGTTTTCTGAATACCTGCAAATTCCCAATATTCCCGGCTCCGGCGAACTGGTGATCTTCTGTGGCGCCCTGGTGGGTTCGGGGCTGGGTTTCCTCTGGTTCAATACCTACCCGGCCCAGGTATTCATGGGCGATGTCGGGGCACTGGCGCTGGGTGCCGCACTGGGCGTTCTGGCGGTCATCGTCAGGCAGGAACTGGTGCTGTTTATTATGGGCGGTGTATTTGTTGTCGAGACCCTGTCGGTCATTTTGCAGGTGCTGTCTTTCAAGCTGACCGGGAAGCGGATATTTCGCATGGCACCATTGCATCATCATTTTGAATTGAAGGGCTGGCCGGAACCCCGGGTGATAGTTCGCTTCTGGATTATTACTGTCATTCTGGTTTTGATTGGCTTGGCAACGTTGAAAATTCGTTAACAACATGCTGGCGGCGGATATAACAATGAAATCACAGGCAGCAGAGTATCTGCAGGGCAAGAAAGTCCTGATTGTCGGTCTTGGCAAGACCGGGCTCTCCTGTGCGCATTTTGTGTCCGCCTTTGATGTCGATGTTGCAATTACCGACAGTCGCAAAGCACCGCCGTGTCTTTCCAGCTTGCAGCAGGAACTGCCGGAGATTGCTGTGTTTGTCGGCAGTTTCGATGAGCTGGCATTTCGTCGTGCGGATATTATTTTGGTGAGCCCGGGAATTTCGCTACGCGAACCGTTGATCGTTGAAGCCCGTGCCAGGGGTGCCCGGATCATTGGTGATATCGAGCTGTTCGCCTGGTTTGTTGATGTGCCCGTAATCGCGATTACCGGATCCAACGGAAAAAGCACGGTCACCACCCTCGTGGGTGAAATGTTTAACCGATCCGGTATCAAGGCGGGCGTCGGTGGCAATATCGGCACACCGGCATTGGATTTGCTTCGTGAGGATAATCAGGCCTGTGTACTGGAGCTATCCAGTTTTCAGCTCGAGACGACCGAATCGCTCGATCCGATTGCCGCGGTGCTTCTGAATATCAGCGAGGATCATCTGGATCGGTATGACACACTGGCGGATTACACCGCGGCCAAGGCCCGTGTTTTCTATGGTTCCGGTGCACTGGTGGTCAATGCCGACGACGAACATGTGATGGCCACGGCGGAACTTTTTGCTGCCGGCCGCAAGCTGGTTAGTTTCAGCCTGGGAACACCACAGGCCGATCACTACGGAATTTGCTTGCAACAGAACCGGCGCTGGTTATGTCGTGGTGAGCAGCTATTGCTGGGTGTTGATGAGCTCAAGATCACCGGTGAGCACAATCTGGCCAATGCCCTGGCGGCACTGGCACTGGGCGAAGCGGCAGGATTAACGCTTCCCGCCATGCTCGAGGCACTGCGTAATTTTGCAGGTTTGCCGCATCGTTGCCAGTGGGTCCGGGAAAAAACGGGTGTGACCTGGATTAATGATTCAAAGGCGACCAATGTGGGAGCGGCGATTGCCGCGATTCATGGTGTACCGGGTGAGAAGCTGGTGGTCATTCTCGGAGGACAGGGTAAGGGTCAGGACTTTAGTGCCTTGCGTGAGGTGATTGCCAGGCGGGCAAGAGCCGTTGTGTTAATGGGCGAGGATGCGTCGTTATTGCAACAGGAACTGGCTGATATTGTGCAAATCGATCATGCCAGCTCGATGCAGGAAGCGGTTAACAAGTCGGCACAGCTGGCGCAAGCCGGGGATACGGTATTGCTGTCTCCCGCCTGTGCCAGTTTTGACATGTTCAGCGGCTTTGAACAACGCGGCGACGCATTCGCCGAGAGCGTCAGGGGGCTGTGATGATTTCAGCCATACCGGTATCAAAATTGTTCAGCAAACCGCAGAAACGGGACGAGCGGGTACGCCTGTTTGCCGTGCTGGATAAGCCGCTTCTGGGTGTTGCCCTGTTTTTATTGTGCCTGGGACTGATCATGGTCGGTTCGGCATCGACCTCCATTGCCGAGAAAATGGTTAACGATCCATTTCATTTTTTCTGGCGTCAGTTGGCCTACATGATAGTGGGCTTGTTGATTGCGGCGGCTGTTCTGCGCGTACCCCTGGAAATCTGGGAAAAGAGCGGTCTGACATTGATCCTGCTAAGCATTCTGTTATTGATGCTGGTATTTGTTCCCGGTCTGGGCCGTGAAGTGAATGGTAGCCAACGCTGGATTATGCTGGGCCCGCTTTCTTTGCAGGTCTCCGAGCTGGTTAAACTGTTTTCGGTTATCTATCTGGCGGGCTATCTGGTCCGCCATCATGGCGAAGTTCGCTCGCGTGTGATGGGTTTTATGCGGCCACTGGTGTTACTGACCCTGCTAGGGCTGTTGTTGTTGCTCGAACCGGACTATGGCGCCGTGGTGGTGTTGTTCCTGACTGCTTTCGGCATGATGTGGCTCGGTGGTGTCCGCTTGAGCCAGTTCATACTGTTGTTGATGTCGCTGACCGGGGCGCTGGCATTGCTCGCCCTGACTTCGCCGTATCGGTTACAGCGACTGACCACGTTTCTCAATCCCTGGGCCGATCCCTATGACAGCGGTTTTCAGCTGACCCAGGCACTGATCGCCTTTGGCCGTGGAGAATGGCTGGGTGTGGGACTGGGATCGAGTATTCAGAAACTGTTTTATTTGCCGGAGGCGCATACCGACTTTCTGTTTGCCGTGATGGCCGAGGAACTGGGATTGTTAATGGTGGTACTGGTTGTGCTGGCTTACCTGTTCCTGGTCTTCAGGGCGCTGAGTATCGGTCGGCGTGCCGAGAAACGCGAGCAGCCGTTCTCCGGTTATGTCGCTTACGGTATTGGCATCTGGATTGGCTTGCAGGCGTTTATCAATATTGGTGTCAACATGGGGGTTTTGCCCACCAAGGGCCTGACCTTGCCCCTGATGAGTTACGGTGGCAGCAGTTTGCTGGTCATGTGTGTAGCCGTTGCGCTATTGCTGCGCATTGACTATGAAACCCGAAAATATGATCGCGCTAATCCGTTACCCAAAGGGAGGCGTGCATGAAACACGAATCCCGACGCATATTGATCATGGCTGGCGGAACCGGCGGACATGTTTTCCCGGCGCTGGCCGTTGCGCAGTATCTGCAGGAGCAGGGTGTCGAGATTCACTGGCTCGGAACCCGCCGTGGCATGGAATCACAACTTGTTCCGCAGGCTGGTTTCGATATCCGCTTTATTTCAGTCAGTGGCTTGCGTGGCAAACGCTGGCCGGGACTGCTGCTGGCGCCGTTCAAGCTGTTATATGCCCTGGGTCAGGCATTGAACATCTGTCTGCGTCTGAAGCCTGATGCGGTGCTGGGGATGGGTGGGTTCGTGACCGGCCCCGGGGGGCTGGCTGCCTGGTTGTTGCGCCGGCCATTGCTGATCCACGAACAAAATGCCATCCCCGGCCTGACCAACCGCCTGCTCTCTCACCTGGCCCTGCAGGTCATGGAAGCTTTCCCGGACAGTTTCGGCAAACATCGGGCGTTACACACCGGCAACCCGATTCGCCGGGACATTGTTGCGCTCGATGAACCGGCAAAACGCTTCGCCATGCACGCGGGACCGATTCGGATACTGGTGATTGGTGGAAGTCTTGGCGCGCAGGCACTGAATGAAACCGTGCCGGCGGCAGTGGCTCAGCTGGCCGACGATATGCCGGTGACTATTCGGCATCAGGCCGGTCGTGACAAGCTGGAAGCCACGCAGGAAGCATATGCTCGAGCCGGTGTCGAAGCGCAGATTACGATGTTTATTGATGACATGGCCGAGGCATTTGGCTGGGCGGATCTGGTGATTTGCCGCGCCGGCGCCCTGACCGTGTCGGAACTGGCTGCGGCCGGAGTGGGTTCGGTACTGGTGCCCTATCCCTACGCGGTGGACGATCATCAAACCGCCAATGCGGCCTACCTGCAACAGGTGGACGCGGCGAAAGTGATTGTCGCCGCAAGTTTTACCGGCGAGCAACTGGCTTCGGTATTGCGGCAGCTGTTGGAACAGGGTCGTGAGCGGCTGTTGTCGATGGCTCAACGGGCACGACAGCGGGCCATGCCGGATGCAACCCGGCTGGTGGGTCAACACTGCCTGGAGGTGATGCATGGCTAAACAGGCACGGCGTATTACTGATCTGCCCAGCGGCCATGGCGAACCGGGGATGGGACGGATCAAATGTATTCACTTTGTCGGTATCGGCGGTGTCGGCATGGGTGGCATTGCCGAAGTGCTGCTCAATCTCGGTTATGAAGTGACCGGCTCGGATATTCATGAAAACGCGGTGACACGTCATCTCGGTCAGCTGGGTGCGACCATTACGCTCGGTCATGCGGCAGAAAATATTCGCGACTGTGATGTGGTGGTGGTCTCCAGCGCAATCGTTTCGGAAAACCCGGAAGTGAAAGCGGCACTGGAACAACGTATTCCGGTTGTGCCCCGGGCGGAGATGCTGGCGGAGCTGATGCGGTTTCGTTACGGCATTGCAGTGGCCGGGACCCACGGTAAGACCACCACGACCAGCCTGGTTGCCAGTGTTCTGGCCGAAGGTGGCGTGGACCCGACCTTTGTGATTGGCGGGCGCCTCAACAGTGCCGGTACCCATGCACGGCTGGGCGCGGGACGCTACCTGGTGGCCGAAGCGGATGAAAGCGATGCCTCCTTTATGCATTTGCAACCGATGATGGCGATTGTGACCAATATTGATGCCGATCATATGGAAACCTATGGCGGTGATTTTGAAAAGCTCCGTCAGACGTTCCTGGAATTTTTGCACCACCTGCCATTTTACGGACTGGCCGTTGTTTGTATTGATGATGAAGAGATTCGTCAGCTGATGCCCGTGATCAGTCGTCCGATGATTACCTACGGCTTGAGTGAAGAAGCGGATGTGCGGGCGGTCAATATTACCCAGGCGGCAAACCAGACGCATTTCACCGTGCTGTTACGCAGCAGCGGGGAGGAGATTGAAATTACCCTGAATATGCCGGGGCATCACAATGTGCTCAATGCCCTGGCGGCGATTGCCGTGGCGCATGAGATCGGCATCGATAATCAGGCAATTGCCCGTGCGCTGGACAATTTTCAGGGCATCGGTCGACGTTTCCAGATTTATGGTGAATACCAGCTGGAGCAGGGCCGTGTTATTCATGTGGATGATTATGGTCACCACCCGCGTGAAGTGGCGGCGACCATTCAGGCGATCCGTGCCGGCTGGCCGCAGCGGCGTCTGGTGGTGGTTTTCCAGCCGCATCGCTATAGCCGCACCCGGGATTTATTCGAGGACTTTACCCGGGTGTTGTCCGAAGTGGATGCCCTGGTGTTGCTCGAAATTTATCCCGCCGGTGAGGCACCGATTTCCGGGGCAGACGGTCGTTCATTAACCCGTGCGATTCGTATGCGCGGTCAGGTTGAACCGGTGTTTGTCGAGGAACTCGATGAACTACCGGCGGTACTGAATGGGGTGCTGCAGGATCAGGATATTTTACTAACTCTGGGGGCCGGGAATATCGGGGCCATGGCCGCCCGGCTCGAACAACAGTTAAACACACGTTAACGCCATGTTAGCAATGAACAGGGTTGAGACAAACACAATGCAACTACGCGGAGTCATGAAGCAACACGAGCCGATGAGTCGCCATACCTCGTGGCGTGTGGGCGGTGTTGCCGAGTGTTTCTATCAGCCCGCGGACCTGGCCGATCTGCAGCAGTTATTGCAACAGCTGCCGGCGGAAGAACCATTGTTCTGGATCGGTCTGGGCAGCAACCTGCTGGTGCGTGACGGGGGATTCCGGGGCACGGTGATCTGTACCAGCGGGGTACTCAACCGGATCGAATGGCTGGACGGGAACCGGGTTTATGCCGAAGCCGGGCTGGCTTCGCCGCAACTGGCACGGCAAACCGCCAGGCGGGGATTACGCGGCGCCGAGTTTCTCTGTGGCATACCCGGTACCTTCGGTGGTGCCCTGGCCATGAATGCCGGTGCCATGGGCGGCGAGACCTGGAATATTGTCGAGTCGGTACAGGTCATCGATCGACAGGGCAATCTGAAAACCCGGTTGGCTGACGAGTATGAAACCGGCTATCGCCAGGTCAGGGGGCCTGCCGGTGAATGGTTTGTTGGCGCGACCCTGAAACTGGAAGCCGGGGATGCACAAGAAGGATTGCAAAAAATCAAACAACATCTGGCGCGCCGTGGTGCCACGCAACCGACCAGTCAGCCCAATGCCGGTTCGGTGTTTCGTAATCCCCCGGGGGATTATGCCGCGCGGCTGATTGAACAATGCGGGCTGAAAAACACCTGTATCGGCGGGGCCTGTGTGTCGGAAAAACATGCCAATTTTATTATCAACACCGGAACAGCGACGGCCCGGGATATTGAATTGCTGATGCAACGCGTTGCCGATGAAGTTGAACAGGTAACGGGAATCGACCTGGTGAGAGAAGTGCAAATCGTCGGAGAGTCTGATGAGCCGCATTAACGACAGCGCTAACGTGAAACCGCAGAGCTTCGGCAAGGTGGCCGTGCTGATGGGTGGTTGGTCGTCCGAGCGCGCTGTTTCATTACGCAGTGGACAGGCGGTGCTGGATGCCCTGTTGCGCTGTGGTGTGGATGCGCACGGCATTGATGTGAAAAGACAGACCGTCCTGCAGGAGCTGGAGAACGGCAAGTACGATCGCGCATTTATCGTACTGCATGGTCCCGGTGGCGAGGATGGTCGGATTCAGGCGGTGCTGGAAATACTGGATATGCCCTATACCGGCAGCGATGTCCTTTCCTCGGCGCTGGCCATGGACAAGTTACGCAGCAAAATGATTCTCGAAGCGGCCGGTTTACCCACACCCGATTATATGGTGCTGGATGATGATACCGATCCCGAGTATGTCGTGGCCTGTCTCGGGTTGCCGTTGATGGTGAAACCGGCGCTGGAAGGTTCAAGTATCGGCATGACCCGGGTCGACGAACCGCAACAGATGCGCGAGGCGTATACGACTGCCGCGCAGTTTTCCGGTGCCGTGATTGCCGAGCGCTGGATCGAGGGCGGGGAATATACCGTGACCATTCTGGGAGAGCAGGCCCTGCCGGTAATCAAGCTCGAAACACCCAATGCCTTTTATGACTACGAGGCCAAGTACCAGTCGGATCAGACCCGCTATCTGTGTCCCTGTGGCCTGGATGCCGAGCAGGAAGGCCAGTTGCAACGCCTGGCACTGGCGGCCTTCAAGGCAGTGGGCGCCCGGGACTGGGGACGGGTGGATATTCTCTGCTCGGACGATGGCAAACCGTGGGTGATTGAGCTCAACACCGTGCCGGGAATGACCGATCACTCCCTGGTGCCGATGGCTGCCAAAGCCGTCGGCATGGATTTCGATCAACTGGTCTATGCGATTCTTGCCCGGACTCTGACAGGTCACAACGGCAACCGGCAACAGGGGGGGGACCATGTCGGCGCAGGCTAGACAATCCCTGCCGGTATCGACGCTGACGAGGCTGGCGTTTTGGCCGGGCCGCGGTCTGTTTGTCGTCTCTGCGGTAATGCTGGCCGCGTTGCTCTACTGGGCTGTTGAGCAATTGCTCAATCCGATGAATGTCCCGGTCAGCAAAATCCGGGTGCAGGGCAGCTTCATTAACGTGACTGAAAACATGCTGGCACCGTTATCAAAGCAGGTTTCGGGTGTCGGTTATTTCGATATCAATGTCGCCGCGATTCAGCAACAGGTCGAAGAGCTGCCCTGGATCGAACAGGCGACCGTTCGCCGGATCTGGCCCGAGACCCTGGCGATTCATTTTATCGAGCGCCAACCTTTTGCCGTGTGGTCACAGGGCGGGTTGTTAAGTACACGCGGCGAGATATTCCGCCCGGAACCTTCGACCTATCCATCCGGATTACCGGTATTTCACGGGCCGGAAAAATTGCGGGATAAGATGTTGAGATCTTTCCGGGAATTTTCGCAACTGCTGGCGCCGCTGGGTATGCAGATCAGCGAGCTGAAACTGGACAGGCGTCATTCCTGGCAGATTGATCTGCAAGGTGGTATGCGCCTGAAGCTGGGACGTGAACATGAGTTTGAGCGACTGGCACGGTTTGTTCGCAGTTATCCCCGGCTCAAGACGCTGGAACGTGGCAGCGTGAAGCGGGTTGATCTGCGCTACACCAACGGCATGGCGGTCGCGTGGGAATCAAAAAGTGCATAAAAGCATTCGGGGAGTGGCAGTGAATGTCTAAGAAAACAGAAAAAAACCTGATCGTCGGGCTCGATATCGGCACCTCGAAGGTGGTGGCGATTGTCGGCGAGGTGACCCCGGAAAATGATATCGAGATTATCGGCCTTGGCTCACATCCTTCCCGTGGTCTGAAAAAAGGGGTAGTGGTGAATATCGAGTCCACGGTGCAATCGATCCAGCGGGCCGTGGAGGAAGCCGAGCTGATGGCCGGCTGTCAGATTCATTCCGTTTATGCCGGGATCGCGGGCAGTCATATTCGCAGTCTCAACTCGCACGGCATCGTGGCGATTCGTGACAAGGAAGTGACCCAGTACGATGTCGAACGGGTAATCGATGCGGCCAGGGCTGTGGCAATTCCGGCGGATCAGAAAGTCCTGCACATCATGCCACAAGAATTCATCATCGACGATCAGGAAAGTATCCGTGAGCCGATTGGCATGTCCGGCGTGCGGCTGGAAGCCAAGGTCCACATGGTCACCGGTGCGGTCAGTGCCGCGCAGAACATTATCAAATGTGTGCGCCGCTGCGGTCTCGAGGTGGACGACATCATTCTCGAGCAACTGGCCTCCAGCCATTCGGTATTGACCGAGGATGAAAAGGAGCTGGGGGTCTGTCTGGTGGATATTGGCGGGGGTACCACCGACATTGCGGTGTTCACCGAGGGGGCAATTCGCCATACCGCGGTGATTCCTATCGCGGGTGACCAGGTAACCAACGATATTGCCGTGGCCCTGCGCACCCCGACCCAGCACGCCGAGGAAATCAAGATCAAATACGCCTGCGCACTGACCCAGCTGGCCAGTGCCGAGGAAACCATCGAAGTGCCCAGTGTCGGTGAACGACCGGTAAGACGTCTTGCCCGCCAGACCCTGGCCGAGGTGGTCGAGCCGCGTTACGAAGAGCTGTTCACGCTGATTCAGGCCGAGTTGCGTCGCAGCGGATTCGAGGATCTGTGTGCCGCCGGCATCGTGCTGACCGGGGGCAGCTCCAAGATGGAGGGCACGGTGGAACTGGCGGAAGAGATCTTTCACATGCCGGTGCGCCAGGGCCTGCCGCAATATATCAGTGGCCTGGTGGATGTGGTGCGTAATCCCATTTATTCCACCGGCGTCGGTTTATTGTTGTTTGGTTATCAGAATCGTGCCTTGCGTGAAGCGGAAACACGCATGGGCGGTGGTTTTACAACCGTCTTGCGACGGATGAAGAGCTGGTTTCAGGGAAATTTCTAAAGGATTTGTGACGTAGACACAATGTAACAACAACTGCGTTGTCAGTGAGGAGGGGTAAAGAAATGTTTGAACTAATGGATACTTACAGTCAGAACGCCGTGATAAAAGTGATCGGTGTCGGGGGCGGTGGTGGTAATGCCGTCGAACACATGGTGGTTCAGAGTATTGAAGGGGTGGATTTCATCTGCGCCAATACCGATGCCCAGGCCATGAAAAACAGCTCCGCCAAGACCCTGTTGCAACTGGGTGGTGGTGTTACCAAGGGACTCGGGGCCGGGGCCAATCCGGAAACCGGGCGTAACGCGGCGATGGAAGATCGTGAACGCATCCAGGAAGTGCTGGAAGGCGCCGACATGGTCTTTATCACCGCCGGCATGGGTGGCGGAACCGGCACCGGCGGTGCGCCGATCGTTGCGCAGATTGCCCGCGACATGGGCATTCTCACCGTGGCGGTGGTTACCAAGCCGTTTCCCTTTGAAGGCAAGAAGCGCATGGAAGTGGCCATGGCCGGAATGGATGAGCTCAAGCAGTATGTCGATTCGCTTATCACCATTCCCAATGAAAAACTGCTCAGCGTGCTGGGCAAGAACATCAGCCTGCTGGATGCCTTCAAGGCGGCCAACGATGTGTTGCTGGGTGCGGTACAGGGCATTGCCGAACTGATTACACGGCCGGGTCTGATCAACGTCGACTTTGCCGATGTGCGGACCGTCATGTCCGAAATGGGGATGGCCATGATGGGCTCCGGTCGGGCCTCCGGTGAAGAGCGGGCCCGCGAAGCGGCCGAGGCGGCGATTGCCAGCCCCTTGCTGGAAGACGTCAATCTGGCCGGCGCACGCGGGATTCTGGTCAATGTCACCGCCGGGATGGATATGTCCATCGGTGAATTCGAGGAAGTGGGTAACACCGTCAAGCAGTTTGCCTCGGAAAATGCGACTGTCGTGGTCGGAACCGTCATCGACCCGGGGATGTCCGGCGAGTTACGCGTGACAGTCGTGGCGACCGGGCTGGGCAATGAACTCAAGCAGGGTGACAAACCGAAACTGGTGGTCAACAAGAAGAGCGATGGTGAAGTCGACTATAACCAGCTGGATCGTCCAACCGTGATGCGCAACAAGGGCTCGGCGGATGACAAGGGGCGCCAGGGAGACGGGAACATGGAATACCTGGATATTCCGGCGTTTTTGCGGCGTCAGGCAGACTGAATCGGACCCCTGCGGGGGTCCCGCAAGCGGGTGGAAAAGATGTGTGACCGGGGTATCAAGTTTTCAGATAACCCGCCGCTGATGAGTATAAGTTGCTGTAAGATGTGAATTTGTTTTATTATGGCCGTTTTCTTCCGGTGTTATACTAGCGCCACGCACTCGTTCGTAGTGAAACAGGCCCGAAATTTGCATCATCCAGGGAGACCTGCAATTCCAAAGGAGAATTTGGCTAGTGATTAACCAGCGTACTCTGAAAAATGTCATTCGCGCAACCGGCGTGGGCCTTCACACCGGAGAAAAAGTCTATCTGACCCTTCGACCTGCCGCAGCGGATACGGGCATTGTTTTCAGACGCGTGGATCTGCCGGAACCCGTTGAAATTCCAGCAGTTCCGGAAAACGTCGGGGACACGACCCTGTCCACCACCCTGATCAAGGACGGCGTGCGGGTCTCGACGGTCGAGCACCTGCTGTCGGCGCTGGCCGGACTGGGCATCGATAATGCTTATATTGATCTGAACGCGCCGGAAGTCCCGATCATGGATGGTAGCGCCGGGCCGTTTGTCTTTCTGGTGCAATCCGCGGGCATTCAGGAACAGAAGGTGCCGAAACGGTTCATCCGGATTAAAAAACCGATCGTCGTCGAAGAAGACGGCAAATGGGTCCGATTTGAGCCGTTCGAGGGGTTCAAGGTGGCTTTTACCATCGATTTTGATCACCCGGTTTTCAAGGACCAGAATCAGACCGCCGAAGTTGATTTTTCCACCACTTCTTTCGTGAAAGAGGTAAGCCGGGCCCGCACGTTCGGTTTCATGAGTCAGATCGAGTCCCTGCGTGCCAATAATCTGGCGCTGGGCGGCAGCCTGGATAATGCCGTGGTGGTGGATGAATACCGGGTACTGAATGAAGACGGTCTGCGTTACGTGGACGAGTTCGTGAAACACAAGATTCTGGATTCCATCGGCGATCTCTATTTGCTGGGTCACAGCCTGATCGGTGCCTTTAGCGGGCACAAATCCGGCCATGCCCTGAACAACCGCCTTTTGCGCGAGCTGCTGGCCAACCAGGAAGCCTGGGAAGAGGTGACTTTCGAAGATCCGGCCAAGGCGCCGATCTCCTTTGTCCAGCCCGTGCAGGCGACCTGAAGTTCGTCGAACAGGCAGGGATTGAACTCAAACGCCGGCGAATGCCGGCGTTTTTGTTTTATCGGCCCGTCATCTGAGAAAACTCATCCGCAAGCGGGTTCGGCCAAGTATCAGTTAAAGCTTATCTTCGCCGCTGTAATAGTACAAAGTAACTGATTAATCTTCGGTGCGGCGGGGCCGACCCAGGCGTTGCAAGGCCGCGCGCAGCACCGGATCCTCGATCGACTCGGCCATGGCGTGGATGTTCCGGCTGGCGGCGGGGCTGATTTCGCGTTGCGGCGGGGGCTTTTCCACCGGGGGCGGTGCGGCCGGGGCGACATGGATTTTAATGGATTTAAGTCCTTGTAAATCTGGGATATTTTGCTTAAGCTCTTGCAGCAGGGTGGGAACGTAATAGCGCAAACGCGAGGCCCAGACCGGGGAATCGACCTGAATCGCCAGTTGTTCAGTGTCAAAACGCGCGATCCGGCAGTGATCCGTCAACGGCTGATCGAGCACCGATAACAGCGACTGGTTGAGGCGACGCAGCTGGCGGGTGGTTGTGACGAGGTCCGCAAGCTGGTTCTTTTCCCCCTGCAGAAGCTTGTACAATGGTCTGGGAGAATTCATACTGGTTAATGAAGGGGTTGCCCTGTTAATCGGAAAATTCACTTTAACCTTACATTAAAATAACAAGAGCTGTGCTGTCACTATGAATATAGTCGTATTGAGACGCAATAAAGGATGTTCAGGGTTGCTGACGCTGACCCGGCACCGCCTGATCAGCCTTGTTCTGGGGACGGTTATTGTGTTGCCGGCGGCTTTTATCGGCGCGGGGTATTACCTGGGTGTCGCGCATATGAAAGCGAACCCGGACGATCTGAACCTGGCCCTGCAATCGGAACTCGACGCCCAGCGATTGAAAATTGAGGAAGTGACCCGTAACGCCCAGGAAAACATGGATGCCCTGGCGTTGCGTTTGGGCAACCTGCAATCCCACGTTGTCCGCCTCGACGCCCTTGGTCAGCGCCTGACCCAGATGGCCAATCTGGATAATGGCGAATTTAACTTCGAGCAACCCCCGGCCCAGGGTGGCCCCCTTTCCAGCAGCGATGACATGGCGGGCAGTTCCATGAACGTGCCGGATTTTCTCCAGTCCCTGCAAGAATTGTCTTCCCAGATCGAGGACCGCGGTCAGCAGCTTGGCGTCCTCGAAGATATGTTGATGACCCGTAACTTGCAGGCCGAAGTGGTGCCGGCGGGACGGCCTATTACCCGTGGCTGGTTGTCCTCCTATTACGGCATGCGTACCGATCCCTTCAGCGGCCGTCGTGCCCACCATTCAGGCATCGACTTTGCCGGTAAGGAAGGTTCGGATGTCGTGGCAGTCGCCGCCGGCGTGGTGACCTATTCCGGCAAGCGTTCCGGTTACGGGCGGCTGGTCGAAGTGAATCATGGTAAAGGCTATGTCACCCGCTACGGCCACAACAAGGAGCATCTGGTGGAAGTCGGCGAGACGGTGAAAAAAGGCCAGGTGATTGCCAGGATGGGATCGTCCGGCCGTTCCACCGGTCCCCACGTGCACTTCGAAGTACTGGTTAACGGTCGCGCGGTGGATCCGAAAAAGTATATTCTTGCCAGCAAGTAAGTCGTTGTTCCGTTTCCTGCGCGTTTGACCGGCATGTCAGTTCGCCTGCCTCCGTTACTTGCCCTGCTGTCGGTGTTGTGGCTCGCTGCCTGCGCCGCCCCGGCCCCGGTTGCCCCCGAAAAAACTGGACCTGTTTCTTCCGCCCCCGTTCAGTTTCCCGCCCCGGTGTTAACCGTGGCGGCGGTCGGTGATGTCATGCTGGGCACCGATTTTCCGCGTAATCGCCTGCCGCCCCGTGACGGGGCGGAACTGCTGCGCGATGCCGCGCCGGTGTTGCAGGCGGCGGACATCGCTTTCGGCAATCTCGAAGGGGTATTGCTCGATGGCGGGGAGCCGGTGAAAAAGTGCAAAGACCCGGCCGCCTGTTATTTGTTCCGCTCGCCGGCCCGCTATGCCGCTCATCTGCGCGAGGCCGGCTTCACGCTCATGAGTCTGGCCAATAACCATGCCCGCGATTTTGGCGAGGCGGGGCGCTCGGCCAGTATGCAGATCCTGCGTGAGCACGGCATCCGGCACACCGGTCGCCATGGCGATATCGCCCGCTGGCAAGTAAACGGATTACGGGTGGCGGCCATTGCCTTTGCACCGTTTATCGATTCCCACGATATGCTGGATACGGCCCGCATGGTGGGGCTGGTCAGTGGGCTCAAGCGGCAGCACGATATCGTGCTGGTCTCGTTTCATGGTGGGGCCGAGGGGGAAGCGGCCCTGCATCTGCCGTTTGCCGAGGAGCGCTATTATGGCGAGCGTCGCGGCGACGTGGTCGCCTTTGCCCGACGCGCGGTGGAAGCCGGCGCGGATCTGGTGATTGGCCATGGCCCGCATGTCCCGCGGGCTCTGGAACTGTATCGTGGGCGTTTGATCGCCTACAGCCTGGGTAACTTCGCCACCTATCTTGGTATGAACGTGCGCGGCGTGAACGGACTGGCGCCGTTACTCGAGGCTCAGCTGGCCGCTGATGGTCGGTTTGTGCAGGGGCGAATCCATGCATTTCGTCAGCAACGTCCACAGGGACCGGTGCGGGACGCGGCGCAAGAGGCGGCGCGGCTCATGGCGCAGCTGAGCGCCGAGGATTTTGCCAGCCCGTCCCTGGTGTTTGATCGCCATGGCTATCTGTATCCGCGCGATGAACCTTTCGTGTCGGAAGCGGACAAAGCCGACGACGACAGGTACAATACCCCCTTTTAACAGGGCAAAGCCGTATTCCCGGCGTGAATTATCAAATCAGTAAGTGAGTCCTCACATCCAAGGCTCGCCACAGGCAAATATATGCTCAAAACAGTATTCAAGAAAGTCTTCGGCAGTCGCAACGAGCGGCTGGTCAAACAGATGGGTAAAACCGTCGAACGGATCAACGCGCTGGAACCCGAGATCCAGGCGCTCTCCGACGACGCCCTGCAGAACAAGACCGCGGAATTTCGCCAGCGCCTGCAAGAGGGTGTCAAACTCGACGATCTGCTGCCGGAAGCGTTCGCGGTGGTGCGCGAGGCGGCGCAGCGGGTGCTGGGCATGCGCCATTACGATGTCCAGCTGATCGGCGGCATGGTGCTGCATCAGGGCAAGATCGCCGAAATGCGCACCGGCGAGGGCAAGACCCTGATGGCGACCCTGTCCTGCTATCTGAATGCCCTGCCGCAGACCGGCGTGCATGTGGTGACCGTCAACGACTATCTGGCCCAGCGCGATGCCGAGTGGATGGGCAAGGTATATGAATTTCTCGGCATGACGGTCGGCACCATCGGTTCGGGGATGCCGTTCGAGGACAAGAAGGCGGCCTACGCGGCGGACATTACTTACGGGACCAACAACGAGTTCGGTTTCGACTATCTGCGCGACAATATGGCCTTCAGCAAGGAGGAGCAGTTCCAGCGCAACCTGGGCTTTGCTGTCATCGACGAGGTCGACTCGATCCTGATCGACGAAGCGCGCACCCCGCTGATCATCTCCGGGCCTTCCGAGGACAGTTCCGAGCATTATTACAAGATCAACGCCCTGGTCCCCAAACTGACCAAACAGGAAGAAGAGGATGGCCCCGGCGATTACAGCGTCGAGGAAAAGAACAAGCAGATCTATCTGACCGAAGCGGGGCATCAGCGCGTTGAAGAGCTGCTGACCGAGGCCGGTTTGCTGGGCGAAGGCGAAAGCCTGTATGACGCCACCAATATCGGTCTGCTGCATCACGTCAATGCGGCGCTGCGCGCTCACGTGCTGTTCCAGAAAGATGTCGACTACATCGTGCAAAACAACGAGATCGTGATCGTCGATGAATTTACCGGTCGCACCATGCCCGGCCGGCGCTGGTCCGACGGCCTGCACCAGGCGGTGGAAGCCAAGGAAGGGGTGGAGATTCAGCGCGAGAACCAGACCGTCGCCTCGATCACCTTCCAGAACTTTTTCCGGCTCTACGACAAGCTGTCGGGCATGACCGGTACCGCCGATACCGAGGCCTACGAGTTCCAGATCATCTATGGTCTGGAAGTGGTGGTGATTCCGACCCACAAGCCGATGATTCGCCAGGATATGGTGGACAAGGTGTACCTGACCCAGCCGGAAAAATACCAGGCGGTGCTGGAGGACATTCGCGATTGTCGTCAGCGCGGTCAGCCGGTCCTGGTCGGTACCACCTCCATCGAAGTGTCGGAGTTGCTCTCCGGGGTACTGAAAAAAGAAGACGTCTCCCACGAAGTCCTCAATGCCAAACAGCATGAGCGCGAAGCGGATATCATCGCCCAGGCCGGGAGTCCCGGCGCGGTCACCATCGCCACCAACATGGCCGGTCGTGGGACCGACATTGTACTCGGCGGCAATCCGGACGCCGAACTGGCCAAAATTGACGAGAGTGATGAGGTAGCCCGCGAGCGCGCTCGCAAGGCGTGGCAACAACGTCACGATCAGGTGGTGAGCGCCGGTGGTCTGCACATCATCGGCACCGAGCGTCACGAATCCCGGCGTATCGACAACCAGCTGCGTGGGCGTTCCGGGCGTCAGGGCGATCCCGGCTCCTCGCGTTTTTACCTGTCGCTGGAAGACAGCCTGATGCGCATCTTTGCCTCGGAGAAGGTTTCGTCGCTGATGCAACGCCTGGGCATGAAAGAGGGCGAGTCGATCGAGCATCCGTGGGTCAGTCGCGCGATCGAAAATGCCCAGCGCAAGGTCGAAGGCCACAACTTTGATCTGCGCAAGCAGCTGCTCGAATACGATGATGTGGCCAACGATCAGCGCAAGGTGATTTACGAACAGCGCAATGAGCTGCTCTCCTCCGACGATATCAGCGATACCGTCAGGGCGGTTCGCGCGGACGTGGTCCACAGCATGGTCAGTCTCTACGTGCCGCCACAGAGCATCGAGGAGCAGTGGGATCTGCCGGGGCTCGAGGAGATGCTCGAGGCCGAGTTTGCCGTCAAGCTGCCGGTTCGCCAGTGGCTGGAAGAAGACGACAGCCTGCACGAAGAATCCCTGCGCGAGAAGATTCTGGCCGAGATCGAGGCCGCCTATGCCGCCAAGGAAGCCAGCGTCGGCAGCGAAGTCATGCGCCAGGTCGAGAAGGCGGTGATGCTGCAGGTCCTCGACGGCCAGTGGCGCGAGCACCTGGCGATGATGGACCAGCTGCGCCAGGGGATCCATCTGCGCGGCTATGCCCAGAAAAACCCCAAGCAGGAATACAAACGCGAATCCTTCCAGCTGTTCTCCGAAATGCTGGAGCGCATCAAACAGGAAGCGATTACCACGCTCAGCCGCCTGCAGGTGCGCAGCGAGGACGACGTGGATGCGCTGGAAGAACAGCGCCGGCGTCAGCAGCATGCCGAGGCGATGGAATTCCAGCACCGGGAAGTCAGCGCCATGGAAGAGGGGCAGCAGGAAGCCGCGCCGGACGCAACCGCCACGGCCGCCCCCTACGTGCGCGAGGGGCGCAAGGTCGGGCGCAACGAACCCTGTCCCTGCGGTTCCGGCAAAAAATACAAGCACTGCCACGGCAAACTGAGCTGAGCGGGCCACGAGATGGCGGACGCGGAGCAGGCCCTGGCATTTGAACCGGTCCCCGGCATCCGGCTGGGGACGGCCTGTGCCGGCATCAAAAAGCCCGGCCGCCGCGATCTGGTGGTGATGGAGCTGGCCCCGCACAGTCAGACTGCCGCCGTGTTCACCCGCAACGCCTTTTGTGCCGCGCCGGTGACGGTGGCCCGCGAGCATCTGCAGCAGGCCGCCCCGCGCTATCTGCTGATTAACACCGGCAACGCCAACGCCGGCACCGGGGCTGCCGGCCTGGCCGATGCCCGCCAGTGTTGCGCCGCGCTGGCCGAGCAGGTCGGCTGTCAGCCCAACGAGGTATTGCCGTTTTCCACCGGCGTGATCGGCGAGCCGTTGCCGGTGACGCGGATTACCGATGGCTTGCCGGCGGCCTGTGCGGCACTCAGCGCGACAGGCTGGGCCGACGCCGCCCACGGCATTCTGACCACCGACACCGTTCCCAAGCTCGTCTCACGCCGTCTTGAGCTGGACGGGCGCCCGATCACCATCACCGGCATGGCCAAGGGCAGTGGCATGATCCGCCCGGATATGGCGACCATGCTGGCCTATATCGCTACCGATGCGGCGGTCGACAGTGCACTGCTCCAGGCGCTGTTGCAGCAGGCCGTGGACCGCTCCTTTAACCGCATCACTGTCGATGGCGATACCTCCACCAACGACGCCTGCCTGCTGGTCGCCAGCGGCGCAAGCGGCCTACAGATCGCCGCCGACAGCGAGGCCGCCCGCCAGCTGGGCGAGGCGCTGGAGGCGGTCTGCGTTGAACTGGCCCGGGCCGTTGTGCGCGACGGGGAAGGGGCGACCAAGCTGATCAATATCGTGGTCAAAGGCGGACGGGATGAGGACGAGTGCCTGAGCGTCGCCTACACCATTGCCCACTCGCCGCTGGTCAAGACCGCCTTTTTCGCCAGCGATCCCAACTGGGGACGACTACTGGCCGCGGTCGGCCGGGCTGGACTGGCGGATCTGGATGTCGATCGCGTCAGCCTCTGGCTGGACGAGGTGCTGCTGGCCGAGGCAGGCGGGCGCGCCGCCAGCTATACCGAGGAACAGGGCCAGCGGGTCATGCAGCAGCCGGAGATCACCGTCACGGTCGATCTGCAGCGCGGCGAGACGACGGCCACCGTCTGGACCTGTGACTTCTCCTACGACTACGTGCGCATCAACGCCGAATATAGAACCTAGCAATCCTTCGATCAGCTTATCCTGGCCAGCGGCGCTGGATATAACGCGGAGGACGCGGAGTCGCAGAGGCGCGGAGAAGTTCATTTGAAAAACCGTTGTCGGTCACGCTGAGGATAGCCAGCGAGATCTGTCACTGACCACCGAAACACTGAAAACACCGAACGACACTGAAAATGCCCAATGATTTTTACCCTCGGTGGCTTCAGTGTCCTCGGTGTGTTCAGTGGTCAATGGGTTATGCAATGCGAAGAGTCAAAAAATGAACACTCGCAGAGACGCAAAGGCGCGGATAAGTTCAGTTGAAAAACCGATGCGCTTCGCAAAATTCCAGATAAACAAAATGAATAATCTGATTTTAACGCCAAAACCATTTTTTACTCCGCGCCTCTGCGACTCCGCGTCCTCTGCGTTTGATCCCTGCCTGGAAAAACGGGGCCTGACTTTTTATTTTGACAATGTCTGAAGTGATTCATGTGGCTGCAGGGGTCATTTACAACGCTGCCGGCAAGGTGTTGCTGGCCCGGCGGGCGGAACATCGACATCAGGGCGGGCTATGGGAGTTTCCCGGCGGCAAGGTCGAGCCGGGCGAGACGGTGGAGCAGGCGCTGGCCCGTGAACTGCATGAGGAGATCGGGATCACGTCCGGCCACAGCGAGCCGTTGATTCGCATTCCGTATGCGTATGGCGATCGCTCGGTCCTGCTGGATGTCCACGCCGTGCGGGCTTTCAGCGGCGAGCCGCACGGGCGCGAGGGACAGCCGGTGCGCTGGGTCGCGCCAGAACAGCTGAGCGACTATGCCATGCCCGCCGCCAACCGGCCGATTGTCAATGCCGTGCGCCTGCCCGCCGAATGCCTGATTACCCCGCCGGTCGACAGCGAGGAACAATGGCTGTCCGTGTTGAAAAAGAGCCTGCAACAGGGGGTGCGGCTGGTTCAGTTGCGGCTCAAGGATCAGGCGGCCGACCGGATCGATACCCTGACGCGCAAGGCGCTGGCCCTGTGTCATGCCCACGATTGCCAGGTATTGCTGAATGCCGATCCGGCGCAGTTCGCCCATCTGCCCGTAGACGGGTTTCACCTGCCGGCCAATGCCCTGTCCCGGTATCCCGCCCGACCGGTGGCCGAGGACATCTGGTTGTCGGCCGCGATCCATAACCGGACCGAGCTGAGACAGGCGATGCGGCTGGGTGTGGATCTCGGCTTTGTGGCCCCGGTCCAGGCCACCCGGACCCATCCCGACGCCGTGCCACTGGGCTGGGCCGGTTTCGCGGCGTTGGCCGAGGAAGCCGTGTTCCCGGTTTATGCCCTTGGCGGCATGCAGCGCCGTGACGCGGCCCTGGCGCGACAGTCTGGCGGGCAGGGTATCGCGGGGATTCGATTGTTTGTTGAGGGAGAAGCGTAAATGTCATCGTGGGTCAAAACAGGCGGTTTGTTACTGCTGGTCGTGCTGATCGCCATTGCCGGCGGTTATAGCTGGGTTACTATCTACCATCCCGAGGCTGACGACACTGCTGCGGCGGCGCCGGTCGAAACCGTGCCGATGTCGGTGACGGAGACCGCCTGTCAGAAGACGCAATCAGCCTGTCGGGCCACCCATCCACAGCTGGGCGATATCAGCCTGCGGTTTCCCGAAGGCGCCTATTACATGCAGCGCTTCGAAGCCGAACTGACTCTGGCGAAGGCCATCGAACTTGAACAGGTCACGCTGGATCTGGACATGACCGATATGGACATGGGGCGTAACCGTTTCAGGCTGTCACCGGCCGGGGAGGGCCTTTGGCGCGGTGAACTGCTGTTGCCCATCTGCGTCACGGGGCGGGTCGACTGGCAAGTCCGGGTGCAGCTGGACAGGGATGAGCGACGTTATGAAGCGGTGTTTCCATTAAACGTCACGCGCGCCCCGCAGCAGTGACGAGGGACGAGGTACGAGTGACGAGGAAAACAGACTCGCAATAGTTGTCGGTCACGCTCGTGATGGCCTGTGTGATGATTCCCGGTCTTTCAGCACTCAGCACGTAGGGTGCGTTCCACGCACCATAAGCTGCAAACTGTCATCTGCGACTGCTAACTTTGTTTTTAACTCAGAACTCAGAACTATTCTCCGGATCGGTTTCCTGGTCGATGAATTCGTCCGGCAGTTTGCGATCGCCGGGGATGCGGTGGCTTTCGCTGGCCCATTCGCCCAGGTCGATCAGCCGGCAGCGCTCGCTGCAAAACGGGCGCCATTTGGAATTCTCGGTCCAGGGGACCGATTTGCCGCAGGTGGGACATTTGACGGTGCGGGTCACAGGTTGCAGCAGGTCAGTTGAAAATCGACGGTACTGTCCACCTGCACCGGCCGGCCGCTGTCGCCGGGGCGGACAAAACGAACACTGAAGCGGTGCTTGCCACCGCTGATCTCCGGGTAACAGTTGGCATTGTCATCCAGCGTCACGCGCAGCATCTGTACCGGGCTCTGGCTGTCGAGACTTTGCTGGTAAAAGCCTTTCTCGGCCTGCAGATCGCGGGCGTCGGCGGATTCGCGCAGAATCCCCAGAATCAGGCTGATGGGTTTGTGAATGGCGTTGAGCTCCTCATACCACTCTTCCAGTTTGGCGATGCGGATTTCCGGATCCTGTTGCAGCCAGTAGTGATAGCCGGGCAGATCGAAACTGCAACTGCCGGCGGTAATGGTGCCGCGCTGACGCAGGCTGGAAATCAATTCATTGTCGCGCAGGCTTTGTCCGGGCTGGCCCTGCAGGGTATGCAGTTCCTTCTGGGTGGCATCCAGCTGGGACAGGATGGTATTGAGTTGCTCGCGATCCACGCCGGGCATGTCGCGCAGGCGGGAGAGCGCGGCATGCAGCCGATCCAGTTCCTTGAGGGTTTCCGCCTTGAGCTCGCCGCGCGAGACGATCTCCAGGATATCGATCAACGCATTGACGGTGGCACGCGAGTCCCAGACCGAGAAGCCGCGCAGGGTGTAGGCCGCCTGTTTGAACAGGTGCTCGAGCCGCAGGTAGGTGCGGATGCGTTCGTTCAGGGGTTGCTCGTAAACGATCGGGTTATCCACGGGTGAGAGGAACCGCTTGTGAGTATGAATGTGGGCTTATCTTACTGGAAAGGGTCGGTGGCGAAAACGGGTCACTTCGCTACGGCACCGGCCAGCGCCAGATATTTTCGATGCAGGTCGTCAATCTGGGGCTCAAGCTGTTCCGGCCCGGCGCTGTTATCCAGCACCTCATCGGCCAGGGCGAGGCGTTCTGTCCGGGGGCTCTGGCTGGCCAGGATCTGCTCGACCTGTTCACGTGTCAGTCGATCGCGGGCCATGGTGCGACGGATCCGGGTTTCCTCGTCCGCATCCACTACCAGCACGCGATCCACAAACGGATAATCTCCGGTTTCGGTGTACAGCGGAATCACCACCAGACAATAGGCGGCCTGGAGGCTATTGATTTGCCGGCGCACTTCCTCGCGTATGCGCGGATGGAGAATCTGCTCCAGGGCCTGACGTTGTGCCGGATTGGCAAAAACCTTCTCGCGCAGGCAGGTGCGGTCAAGCCGGCCGTCGGCGGTGATGACCTCGTCACCAAAATAATCGGCGATCTCCGCCAGCGCCGGCTCGCCGGGCGCCGCCAGCTCCCGGGCAATCACATCGGTATCGATGATTGGCACACCGTGCCTTGCAAAGGCGTCAGCCACGGTCGACTTGCCGCTGCCGATGCCGCCGGTCAGTGCCACGCAGAACATTAGTACCGTGACCCATAGATTTCGGTATATCCAGAGCCCCCCGGATGTGCCAGGACAAGGCGCAGTGCGCAGGCAATGGTCATTCCCTTGTCAAGCGCTGCAACGCCGTAATGGTGCATCCGGGGGGCTCCCTTCGGGCGAGTCGCTGACCGGCCATCTGCGGCGTTACGCTTGTTTGAAAGGGGGCCTGCCCTTCCGGCACAAGCACGCCTTGCATCTGACCGGTCAGCGACTCGCTGGATGTACCGAAATCTATGGGTCACGGTACTAGCCCTGCAGCCAGTTGAGATAGGTTTGGTTGAGTTGCGGGCCCCAGAGCAGGGCGATCCAGCCGGCGGCGGCCAGATAGGGACCAAAGGGAATCGGCTTGTCGGCCTGGTGGCGTCTGATCAGAATCAGCCCGATGCCGACCACGGCGCCGACCAGCGAGGAGAGCAGGATAATGGCCGGCAACATCTGCCAGCCCAGCCAGGCGCCGAGCATGGCCAGCAGCTTGAAATCGCCGTAGCCCATGCCCTCCTTGCCGGTGACGAGCTTGAACAGCTGGTAGATGCTCCACAGCGCCAGATACCCGGCCATGGCCCCGAACAGGGCCGAGGTGATATCCGTAAACATCTCCTGACTGTTGAGCAGCAGCCCGAGCCACAACATCGGCAGCACGATATTGTCGGGCAGATAGAAATGGTCGTAATCGATCATCGTCAGCACGATCAGTGCCCAGGTCAGCACAATGGCGAAGACAGCTGTGAGCGTGACACCGAACTGCCAGGCGCCAAGCGCCGCCAGCAGGCCACTGACCAGTTCGATGATCGGGTAGCGGGCTGAAATGGGGGTATGGCAATTATTGCAGCGCCCCCGCAGCAGCAGATAACTGATGACCGGGATGTTCTCCCAGGCGCGGATGGCATGGCCGCAATGGGGGCAGCGCGAGGCGGGGGTCAGCAGATTATACGGGTCACTTCCCGCCGCCGGCTCGCCGGTTTTCAGATGCTGCGGGTGATGTTCGGTCAGATACTCCAGGCAGTCGCTTTGCCACTGGCGGTGCAGCATCAACGGCAGTCGCAGAATGACAACGTTCAGAAAACTGCCGACAAGCAGGCCGAGCAGGAAAACCACGCCCCAAAATAACAGCGGGCTGTCCTGCAGTAGCTGGAGGTAGTTCATGCAGTTGAACTAGCCACCGACGACCTGGCCCATCTGGAAGATTGGCAAATACATGGCAACGACCAGGCCACCAATTACTATCCCGAGGAACGCCATGATAATGGGTTCAAGCAGGCTGCTCAGACTGTCCACGGCATTATCGACTTCTTCTTCATAGAAGTCAGCGACCTTCGCCAGCATGGTATCCATGGAGCCGGCCTCCTCACCGATGGCGGTCATCTGCACCACCATATTCGGAAACAGACCGGTCGATTTCATCGCCACGTTGAGCTGGGTACCGGTTGCCACCTCGTCGCGCATACGCAACACAGCCTGGCCGTAGACAACGTTGCCGACCGCACCGGAGACCGACTCCATGGCTTCGACCAGGGGCACACCGGCGGCAAACATAGTGGACAGCGTTCGGGCATAGCGGGCGATGGCCGCCTTGTTCAGAATCGGGCCGAGGATCGGCATTTTGATCAATACCTTATCCAGAAAAACATTGAATTTTTTCGACCGTTTCTTGGCTTGGAGTAGGCCGTACACGCCACCGATGATGCCACCGAAAATGGCCCACCAGTATTCTTGAAAGAACTTCGACAGGTTAACAACCATGACCGTCATCGTCGGCAGGTCGGCCCCGAAACCGGCAAACAGCTTTTCGAATTCCGGGATAACAAACAGTAACAGAATAGAGGTAATAATGAATGCCACTACAAGGACGGCAGTCGGATAGAACAGCGCTTTTTTGATCTTGCCCTTGATCGCCTCGGTTTTTTCCTTATACAGGGCAATCTTGTCCAGGATATCATCCAGAATACCGGCGTGTTCCCCGGCCCGGACCAGGTTGCAGTACAGTTCATCAAAGTGGTAAGGGTGTTTGGCCAATGCCTCGGACAGGTTGCTGCCACTTTCGATATCGGCTTTTATGCCGAGCAGGAGCTCCGACATGGCCTTATTCTCATGACCCCGACCGATAATATCGAAAGCCTGTACCAACGGGACCCCTGAAGACATCATCGTCGCGAGCTGGCGACTGAAGATCGCAATTTCAGCTGGCGTGACCTTGCCCTTGCCGCCAAACAGGGGTTTGGGTTTTTTCTTGACCTTCTTGGGGTTGATGCCCTGGCGTCGCAGATTGGCCTTGACCAGAGCGATACTCTGACCCGAAACTTCGCCCTTGACTGTCTGGCCTTTGTTGTCCTTGCCTTCCCAGAGGAAAGTATCCTGTTTAGCTGCGGCCTGTGCCATGGAATTAACCCTGTTCGTTAGTCTTTGGTAACACGATTGACCTCATCCAGACTGGTGAGACCATCCTTGACTTTTTTCAGTCCGGATTTGCGCAAATCCGGAATGCCTTCTTTTTCTGCCTGTTCGGCCAGCTGCATGGCGTTGGCCCCTTCCATGATCAGGCGCCCAATGCCGTCGGTGATGGGCATGACCTGGTAGATCCCGACCCGGCCCTTGTAGCCGTTGTTGCACTGGTCGCAGCCCTTGGCACCATAGATCTTGAAACCGGTTTTAATTTCTTCTTCGGTGAAGCCTTCCTCCAGCAATGTCTCGCGGGGGATATCCATCGGCTCCTTGCAGTTACTGCATAGTCGCCGGGCCAGGCGCTGGGCGATGATCAGGTTGACCGCCGAGGCAATGTTGTAAGGGGGGACGCCCATATTCATCAGCCGGTTCAGGGTCTGGGGAGCGTCGTTGGTATGCAGGGTGGAGAGGACCATGTGACCGGTCTGGGCCGCCTTGATGGCGATCTCGGCCGTTTCCAGATCGCGTATCTCGCCCACCAGAATGATGTCCGGGTCCTGGCGCAGGAAAGCACGCAGGGCGCTGGCAAAATCGAGCCCCACCTTGGTATTGACATTAACCTGGTTGACGCCGGGCAGGTTGATTTCCACCGGATCCTCGGCCGTGGAGATATTCACCTCCGGCTGATTGAGGATGTTGACCCCGGTATACAGCGAGACGGTCTTACCACTACCGGTGGGGCCGGTGACCAGGATCATGCCGTAAGGTTTGTGCAGGTTCTCCATGAAGAGCTGTTTTTGCTCTTCCTCGTAACCCAGGGCGTCGATCCCCATCTGGGCGCTGGTGGGATCGAGAATACGCATGACGATCTTCTCGCCGAACAGGGTCGGGCAGGTATTGACACGAAAGTCGATGGCGCGGGTCTTGGACAGGTTCAGCTTGATCCGGCCGTCCTGGGGCAGACGGCGTTCGGAGATGTCCAGTCTCGACATGACCTTGATACGGGCGGCGATGCGTGGCGCCATGCCGACCGGCGGCGCCGCCATTTCTTTCAAAACCCCGTCCTGGCGAAACCGGACCCGGAAGCTTTTTTCATAGGGTTCAAAATGAATATCCGAGGCGCCCTTGTTGATGGCGTCCAGCAGCACCTTGTTGACGAAACGCACCACCGGGGTGTCGTCGGCATCCGATTCGGTAACGGTTTCGCCAGCCGCGGCCTCATCATCGGTAAATTCCACATCATCGAGATCGTCATCCCCGGCCAGAGCGGAGAGACCGGTATCGGCCGCTGCCATGGTCCGGTCGATCGTCTTGCTCAGCTTGTCATCCTGCACCAGGATCGGTTCGGTGGTCATGCCGACATGGAACTTGATCTCGTCCAGGGCCTGCAGGTTGGTGGGGTCCGAGACCGCCACGAACAGCCGGTTACCCCGGCGGAACAGGGGCAGGGTATGGTGTTTGCGAATCAGGTCTTCTTTGACCAGTTTGATCGTGTCCGCCTCGATGTCCACCACATCGATATCCATGACCGGTACCCCGAACTCATCAGCCGCGGCCTGGGCAATTTTTCGGGCATCCGCCAGTTCATGTTTTACCAGGTAAGTGACGAACAGGATTTTTTGCTGGACGGACTCGGTGGAGGCCTTCTGGGCATCGGCTTCCGACAGAATACCGTCCTGCACCAGCTTGCGTGCCAGCCCGCCGAGGGAGATTGTGCTCTGATTCACTGCCATACTGCGCCGTTTGCGTTACCGCCCCTTTGAAAGATCCCAAGATAAGGGAAAAATCTGAGTTCTAAAAACTATAACAAAAAGATAGACCTATACAACATATTTAACCCCATATTGCAACCATCATCGCACATACGGCGGTGTGGGTCCTGTCAGCTGCGCTGTGTATCAGGGAGTATATCGGCCATGGGATGCCGGGATCTTAAATTTTTGAAAGAAAACTATATTAGTAAATAGTGAATTTGCAGGCTCAAGATGGGGCGCCAGGCCCGAATGGGCGGGTTTGAACAGGTGGCATCGGTTTTTGAAGTGGCTCCGCGTCCGGGGGAGCGGAGCATTCTGATTATTTCGTCATGGTCACGATAACCCCTTCGCCTGCCAGATCGTTGGTCCCGGTGGCCGTCACCGTATAGGTCGAGGTTGGATCGCCAGAAGTGACCGCGTAGGTGCAGTTGCGCCCGCCGGCCGGCGCGGCACTGGGGGTATAGAAGTCGCTGTTGCCGTCAAGGGCGCCGATATTCCCGCCGGTGAAATACTGGCGGTTTTCCAGAAAGTGTTCTTCCTCTGCGAGCCGGATGAGATTCACCTCGTTCTGGCATTCGGCTTGTTTACTGGTCGTTATATAGCCGGTGTAGGCCGGTATCGCGATGGCGGCAACGACCGACAGGATCGCCAAAGTGACCATAAGCTCGATCAGGGTCAAGCCGCGAGTTGAGCTGGGGGTTGAACTTGTTGGACTTGGATGTTTCATCACGGGTCTCCTGAGGCATCAAACCGATCCCGGTTCAGTATTATTTAAGTATGTCGCTTAAATTATAGCGCAGATGTTGGGTCTCAAAGCGTATTGCCCGGTTTTAATACTGCTTAATGTGGACTGAAATTTACTTGATTACTCGGCGTTTGTTCCTGGTGGAGATAATTCGTTTCGTACATCGGATCGTGCTTGTTCGCGTCGAAATATATCAAAATCCAGTTATTGCATCCGGTGATCATTAATGGGGTTTCCCTTCTGCGAATACCCGATGCTATAAACAAAAAAGGAGCGTCTCAAGATGAAACGCTCCTTCGGGGTTATGACACAGGTCGCAGCGTGGTCAGACCAGGATCATTCCGGAGTAAACGTAATGGCCGTTCCCGGTTGATGGGAGGCCGGAAAATCCCCTGCCCCAGTACCGTCAGGTGCTGCTGCATCAATGCTGACTGCAGTTCCGGTTTGGGGACAGTTATTACCGTCCAGACCCGCAATACTAACTTGCCCTGCGGCCGGTCCCCCCCCCGCGACGTAGGCATCAGTACCCGGGTTGCCAACCGCTTCTTTGCCACCATCATTAAGCTGGACGATGACATCGTCGCAGCCAGCAATGTTGCTGGCGTTCATTTTTGCCGCCTCGGCCTTGACCAGGCGAACGGCGTTTTCCCAGTTTCCGACGGTAGTGCTGACCTTGCTTTGCTGGATGTAACCGGTGTAAGCCGGAATGGCAATGGCAGCCAGGATGCCGATGATCGCGACCACGATCATCAATTCAATCAGGGTAAAACCTTGTGTACGTTTCATGTTGTTCTCCCAGTTTCTGGTGGTAGGTTGAAAACCGTTGCGGCAACGGGTTGCCGTCGTGTGGGTGTTTTGTAGCAGTATGCGTGCCACATGGGTATCGACCCGGTCACAAAATTTTTGCTGGCGAATTTTATTCTTCAATTCCAATGACTTGGAATATGCCGCTGCGCCTGGTGAGCCGGTGGGGCGGGTTAAGTTTTTACCGCTTTGTCACCTCGAGGTGACCGGTTTTGTCACTTTCTGACACGGGGGGTCAGCTTGTGTCAGGTCACGGGTTATTCGATGCCCAGTTTCTTGATGCGATAGCGCAGCTGGCGGAAACTCAGCCCCAGTAATTTTGCCGCGGCGGTTTTGTTGTAGCGGGTCTGTTCCAGCGCCTGGCGGATGGCCTCCTTTTCCTGTTCTTGCAAAGAGCTGTCCAGCGGGGGCTCTTCGGGGGCAAGCGGGGCGGGATTACCGGCCGCGACGCTATGGTTGTTGGGCAGGTTGAGACTGGCAGCGTCGATCCGGTTGTCCTCGCACAGGGTCATGGCCCGCTCGAGCAGGTTCTCCAGTTCGCGGACGTTGCCGGGGAAGGGATAGTTTTGCAGCGCCTGCAGGGCATCGTCGGTCAGCCGGGGGATTTCCACCTGCCAGTCGGCGGCGATGCGGCGCAGGAAATGATCCGCCAGCTGCGGGATATCCCCGGGCCGTTCGGCCAGATCCGGCAGGTGCAGTTCGATGACGTTGATCCGGTAATAGAGATCCTGGCGAAACTCGCCGGTGTGAATCAGTTGGCCCAGATCCTTGTGCGAGGCACTGAGAATGCGCACGTCCACGTGGATCTCTTGCTGGCTGCCGATGGGGCGCACGGCTTTCTCCTGAATGGCGCGCAGCAGCTTGACCTGCATGTGCAGGGGCAGGTCAGCCACCTCGTCGAGAAACAGGGTGCCGCCCTGGGCGGCCTGAAACAGGCCGGCCTTGTCGCTGCTGGCGCCGGTGAAGCTGCCTTTTTTATGGCCGAAGAATTCGCTTTCCATCAGCTCGGCGGGAATGGCGCCGCAGTTGACCGGCACGAAAGGCCGGTCGCTACGCGGCCCCTGTTCGTGAATCAGGCGCGCCGCCAGCTCCTTGCCCACCCCCGAGCCGCCGCTGATGTAGACCGGGGTCTGGCTGCGGGCCAGCTTGGCAATGGTCTGGCGAATCTGCTGCATGGCCGTCGAGTCGCCCAGCAGGGTGGTCTGCCCCGGTTCGGCCGGGCTTTTAGTGGCCGGCCGCCGTTCGAGTTTGAGAGCGGTGGTGACCAGGCTGCGCAGATCGTTGATGTCCAGCGGCTTGTTGACGAAGTCATAGGCCCCGGCCTTGAGGGCCTCGATGGCCGATTCCATATTGCCATGAGCGGTGATCATGGCGACCGGCAGATCCGGGTACTGTTGCTGGATGTGGCGGATCAGATCGATGCCGTTGCCGTCGGGCAGGCGCATGTCGGTCAGACAGAGATCAAACGTATTCTGCGTAAGCAGCGTTTTCGCCTGGCCCAGATTCTCCGCACTGAGGCAGTCCACGCTCATGCGCGAGAGCGTGATCTCCAGCAGCTCCCGGATATCCGGCTCATCGTCGACAATCAGGGCTAATGGTTGCTGGGACACGCTCATCCTTTGGGTCGTTGCCTTGTTCCGGTTTGTTACGTTAACTGACACTGGATTCCGGGTCGCGCCGCTGGCTTGCCCGGAATGACGCCTGTTGTTTTTCCTCGTCACTCGTTCCTCGTCACTCGTCCCTGTGTTGTCAGTGCATCTGCCGCCGCGGATCCTGAAAGGTAATCCGGAAACAGCTGCCGCCGGTAGCGACCGGTTCATAGTTTAAATGGGCCTGGTTGGCTTCGGCCAGTTCCCGTGAGATATACAGCCCCAGCCCGGTACCGGCGGTGGCGGTGGTATAGAACGGCTCGAAAATATGTTCGGCCACGTCCGGGGGAATGCCCGGGCCGTGATCGACGATATCGATAAACGGCCGACCCGATTCCTCGGTCAGGGCGGCGCGAATCTCCACCTTGGGAAAGCCGGGATACTCCTCGCTGTGGCGCACGCCGTTGTGACACAGGTTGGTCAGGATCTGATCCAGGTGCGTCGGATCAAAGCGGACCTGCAGTTGTGAGGGGTTGATCGTGATCCCGATCAGTTGCGGATGCAGCCCCTGACCGGCGAGAAACTCGTGCACGAATTTGGACAAAAACTGGTTGAGCTCGATGAGCCGGGGCGTGGAATGGTTCCGCCGGCTCAGCTGCATGATGTTCTCGACGATAGTGTTCATGCGCCGGGATTGATCGCCGATGATGCCGATCAGCCGTCGATCGGGCTCGTCCAGTTGCGGCGACTCGCCGAGTAACTGGCCGGCGTGGCTGATGGCGCCCAACGGATTGCGGATTTCGTGGGCGATACTGGCCGTGAGCCGGCCCAGCGCCGCCAGCTGCAGTTGCTGGGCCTGGCGCGCCAGGGCGGTGGCGTCTTCCAGAAAGATCAGGGTGCCGGTCGCGTCCTCCTGGCCGAGCTGGGCGAAGCGGGGCATCACCCTCGGGTGCTCGGCCGAGGGCTGGATCAGCTCGATGTCGGTAGCCGGATCCGCTTCCCACTGCTGCAGCTGGTCGACCAGCTCCGGGGAAAGCTGCTCGAGCCGGCTGTGATGGGTTGCTGAGGGCATGCCCAGCATGTACCAGGCTGATTCGTTCATCAGTCGAATCCGTTCTTCGTTGTCGATGACAATAATCCCGGTTTGCATGCGCTGGATAATATGTTCGGTCAGTTGCGACATATTGGCCAGGTCCAGCCCGCGCCGCTGGGCCAGGGCTTCCGATTCACGTATGCGATGGGCAAACCCATGCACCGCCAGGGCGGTGACAAACAGCACCAGGCCCAGGATCCCTGCCTGGGTATAGTTGTTGGGCTCGCCCAGGCCGATGTACTGGGCATAGAACTGTTCGGCCAGGACCGCCAGGGTGGCCAGGGCCGCGAACATCAGTGGGTGGCGGCCCCCCATGACGATGCTGCCGCCGGCCACGGTCACAATCAGCAGCGTCCCCAGACCGCTGGTGATACTGCCACTGGCATGCATCAGCAAAGTAGTGGCGAGAATATCGGTGCCGATCTGCAGATAAACCTGGATATTGAACCGCGGCCAGCGGTTGCTGATGAGCAGTATGAAGACGATGGCGGCGGCAAAGTAGACCAGGGCGACGCCATAAAACAGCACCGGATCATGACTGGCCAGCGGCGGCAACAGATAACCACTGTAAAACAGCACGGTGAACAGGCCGCTGATTAACAGGCGGTAGAGATTGAGCAGGGCCAGCGGTTTCCAGATCTGGGTGTCGCTATCCCCGCTGCTGACCAGAAAACGGTTGCCTTCGGATTCCATGCTCATATTAGCGTGTCACGTCCGGCGCCGGTTTCAACGATGTCCCGGCAGGTGTGCCCGGCTGCAGTAGTAATGCCCGTCCTGCTCGATCGCCTCTTTTTCGGGGATATGGGTGCCGCACTGTTCGCAGCGGACCATGTTTTCGATCGGCCGACGAGGCTGTTTTGCCTCGTTCGCCCGGCGCTGTTGGCTCAACGTCTTGAAACGCTGGTAAAGGCGAATAATCAGCCAGATTAGCAGGGCCAGAAGAATAACGCGGACCAGTCCGGGCATGGGAGTTCCTGAATCGAATGTACCGAACGGCCATGATAACCCAATTTGCCACGGGATATCCCGCTGCGGGTTTTGCGTCCGTCCCCGGATTGTTCCAGAATAGGCGCTGGTTTCCTGCCGAATAAGAATATGAATCTTCACGAATTTCAGGCCAAGCAACTGTTTGCCCGCTACCACATTCCGGTGCCCGAGGCGCGGGTCGCCGAATCGGTCGAGGCGGCGCGGGCCGCCGCCGGCGAGCTGGGGGGCGGGTCGTGGATGATCAAGGCCCAGGTGCACGCCGGCGGCCGCGGCAAGGCCGGCGGGGTGGTCAAGGCCGGCTCGGCCGAGGAACTGGAAGCCGCGGCCGACCGGTTGCTGGGTTCCCGGCTGGTGACCGGCCAGTCCGGCCCCGACGGGCAGCCGATCAACCAGGTGTTGATCGAAAGCCCGAGCGACATCGCCGCCGAGTATTACCTGGGCATGCTGGTGGACCGCGCGCTCTCGCAGGTGGTGTTCATGGCCTCCGCCGCCGGCGGGATGAACATCGAAGAGGTCGCCCGCGAGACGCCGGAGAAGATTCTCACCGTGCCGGTGCATCCCGCCGCCGGGCTGCAGGGGTATCAATGCCGGCAACTGGCGTTTGGCCTGGGACTGGAAACACAGCTCAAGTCCCTGACGGCCATCATGCAGGGCCTGTACCGGCTGTTCATGGACAATGATCTCAGCCTGGTGGAGATCAATCCGCTGGTGCTGACCGGTGACGGCGAGCTGCTGGCGGTGGATGCCAAGATCAATCTCGATGACAGCGCGCTTTATCGACACCCGGATTTGCAGGCGCTGCGCGATGCCAGCCAGGAAGATGAACGCGAAAACCGTGCTCACCAGCACGGTCTCAATTACGTCAGCCTCGACGGCAATATCGGCTGCATGGTCAACGGCGCCGGGCTGGCGATGGCGACCATGGATCTGATCCAGCTGCACGGCGGGGCGCCGGCCAACTTTCTCGACGTGGGCGGCGGCACCACCGCCGAGAAAGTCGCCGAGGCGTTCAAGCTGATTCTCTCCGACAGCAAGGTCAACGCAATCCTGGTCAATATCTTCGGTGGCATCGTGCGCTGTGATCTGATCGCCGAGGGCATCATCCAGGCGGTGAAAGAGACCGGACTCGCGCTGCCGGTGGTGGTGCGCCTGGAAGGGACCAATGTGGAACAGGGCAAGGCGCTGCTGCAGCAAAGCGGGCTGGACATCATTGCGGCGGACGGGTTGAGCGATGCCGCCACCCGGGTGGTTAACGCCGCCGGAGGGCAAGCCTGATGGCAATACTGGTGGATAAAACAACCCGGGTGATCGTGCAGGGCTTGACCGGCAAGCAGGGCAGTTTTCATGCCGAGCAGGCGATCGAGTACGGCACCCAACTGGTCGGCGGTGTCACGCCCGGCAAGGGCGGGACCACCCATCTGGATCGCCCGGTGTTCAATACCGTCGCCGATGCGGTGCGTGAGACCGGCGCCAATGCCAGCATGATCTATGTGCCGGCTGCCTTCGCCGCCGATGCGATTCTGGAGGCGGCCGATGCCGGTATCGAGGTGATCGCCTGTATTACCGAGGGTATCCCGGTGCTGGATATGCTGCGGGTCAAAGCCGTGTTGCAGGACAGCGACAGTTATCTGATTGGTCCCAATTGCCCCGGCATTATTACGCCGGGGCAGTGCAAGATCGGGATCATGCCCGGTGCCATTCACCGGCCGGGCGGCATCGGTATTATCTCGCGCTCCGGCACGCTGACCTATGAGGCGGTCTATCAGACAACCCAGAACGGCCTTGGCCAGAGCACCTGCATCGGTGTCGGTGGCGATCCGATTCATGGCCTGAATTTTGTCGATTGTCTGTCGTTGTTCGAAAATGACCTCGATACCCGCGGCATGATCCTGGTGGGCGAGATCGGCGGGGGCGAGGAAGAAGAGGCCGCCGAATTCATTCGCCATCATGTCAGCAAACCGGTGGTGGCTTATATCGCCGGGGTGACCGCCCCGCCGGGCAAACGCATGGGCCATGCCGGCGCGATCATCTCCGGCGGTAAAGGCACGGCCGAGGGCAAGTTCACTGCCCTGCAGGAAGCCGGGGTTATAGTCAGCCGCTCGCCGGCCGAGATGGGTCAGCTGATGCAGGAACAGCTCGGTAGCTGAGCCCTGCATCAGTTCTACTATTAAAAATGATCCTCGCCAGAATGCGCCGATGCGGGAATATCTTGAATATTTTTAGTCCGCCAATAAACGCCAATCAACGCGAATGTGAAAAACAGAGTTTGCGTTTATTCGCGTTCATTGGCGGATTAGAATCTCATTGCTGTTTTGCAACAGATTAATCTGGGGATGAGCATAGACATGCCTGAACAGGAACTACGGATTGCCATTGCCCAGATCAATCTGCTGGTCGGCGACATGGAGGGCAATGCCCGGCGAATTGTCGAGGCGATGCGCGAGGCTCGCGATACGCTCGGGGCCGATGTGCTGGTGACCCCCGAGCTGGCGTTAACCGGCTACCCCCCCGAGGATCTGCTGTTACGCCCCGGCATGTACGAACGGATTGATCGGGTACTGCTTCACCTGCAAAAGCAAGTTACCGGCATCGATGTGCTACTGGGCTACCCGGAATATACCCCCGAAGGCGTGTATAACGCCGCCGCGCTGATCCGCGAAGGCCGGGTTATCGCCCATGCGCGCAAGGAGAACCTGCCCAACTACAGCGTGTTCGATGAGAAGCGCTACTTTTCGCCGGAACACGATAATTGCGTGGTTCGCATCAAGGGGGCCAGTGTCGGCATTACGATTTGCGAAGACATCTGGTTTCCCGAGCCGCCGCAACGGCTCAGGGAGGCCGGTGCCGATTTGATTTTGAATATCAACGCTTCGCCCTACCACATTAATAAAGGCTACGAGCGGGAACAGGCCGTGGCGGATCGGTGCCGGGAGACCGGCCTGCCGGTGGTGTACGCCAACCTGGTCGGCGGTCAGGACGAGCTGGTGTTCGACGGCGATTCGTTCGTGATGAACGGCCAGGGCAGCGTCACCCAGCGTGTGCCGGCATTCAGTGAAAAACTGGAACTGGTGCAGTTTGAGAAAGGTGAGCAGGGCTGGCAGCCGGTCCAGGCCGAAGCCCTGCCGGCGCCGCTATCCACGACGGCCAGTGTTTACCAGGCCCTGGTACTGGGCGTGCGCGATTTTGTGCGCAAAAACGGCTTCAACGGCGCGGTGATCGGTTTGTCCGGCGGGATCGATTCGGCCCTGACCCTGGCCATCGCCGTCGATGCATTGGGCAGCGAGGAGATCGAGGCGGTGATGATGCCCTCGCGCTATACCGCCGATATGAGCGTGGAAGATGCCGCCGAACAGGCGCGCACCCTGAGCGTCAATTACCGGGTTATCGCTATCGAAAAGCCCTTTAACGCCTTTCTTGAGATCCTGGCCGATGAGTTCGCGGGCCTGCCGGTGGATACCACCGAGGAGAATATCCAGGCCCGTTGCCGCGGCGTGTTGCTGATGGCGATCTCCAACAAGAAACGCAAGATGGTGCTGACCACCGGCAACAAGAGCGAGATGGCGGTGGGTTATGCCACCCTCTACGGCGATATGGCCGGCGGTTTCGATGTGCTCAAGGATGTGCCCAAGACCCTGGTTTACGAACTGGCCAATTATCGCAACACGCTCTCAGCGGTGGTCCCGCAACGGGTGATCGACCGTCCCCCGTCCGCGGAGCTGGCCCCGGATCAACAGGATACCGACAGCCTGCCGCCCTACGAGGTGCTGGATGCAATCCTGGAAATGTACGTGGAAAAGGACATGGGACTGGAAGACATTGTCTCCCACGGTTATGACCGGGAGATCGTGCAAAAAGTCACGTATATGGTGACACGGAACGAATATAAACGCCGCCAGGCACCGCCGGGCATCCGTATTACCCAGCGCGCCTTCGGTCGCGATCGGCGTTATCCGATTACCTCGGGTTATGCCTTGCCTGATCAGGGACGAGGGACGAGGGACGAGTGACGAGGAAAGGCTTTTACCACGAAGACACGAAGACACGAAATGTTATTATACTGTCTTCGTGATTATCTTCGTGACTTTGCGTCTTCGTGGTGAATGTTTTTAAGATGCAGAGTGCGTTTTGCGCACCGTAATGTTGTGTAACAAATCCGGGGAACCGTGTTATGAAAAAAGTCGAAGCGATTATTAAACCCTTCAAGCTGGATGATGTGCGCCAGGCATTGTCGGAGATCGGCGTCACCGGGATGACCGCCACCGAGGTCAAGGGCTTTGGCCGGCAAAAAGGGCATACCGAATTGTATCGCGGTGCCGAGTACGTGATCGATTTTTTGCCCAAGGTCAAAATCGAGGTGGTGGTGGCTGATGAGCTGGTCGATCAATCCCTCGAAACCATTACCAACGCCGCTCGCACCGGCAAGATCGGCGACGGCAAGATCTTTGTTACCGATGTGCAGCGGGTGATCCGGATTCGCACCGGCGAGGAAGGTAACGAAGCCATCTGAGCCGTTCATTCTGAACGGCAGGGCCGGGTTACGAGGGACGAGTAACGAGGAAAGGCTTCACCACGAAGACGCGAAGGCTCGAAGATTTGAATCGGGTGACTTTGTGTTGTTATCCACCGGGAAACAAGTGGGTAGGCCGGACAAAGCGATAGCGGTGTCCGGCAGCAGGTGGATGCTAGCAAGAAGAAAGTTGTAGGCCAGATTGCGCGCAGCGCTACCTGGTATCATTGCTTCGGTTCGAGGTTGTGTCACGTAGGCTATCGCCAACGTGACCTACGCTACTTTTCGTGTTGTTGCCCAGCGGGGTAACGAGTTCTCAAGTTTCTCTTCGTGTCTTGGTGTCTTCGTGGTAAATGCTTTTCAGGATCTTGCTTTGGCCTGCTTCGTTTCGTTGTGATCGGGATAGTTCAGTTCCAGCACTTTGAGCGCATCGTCGGCCAGGTCGTTCATTTCCAGTTGCCGGTAGGCGCGCACCATGATGCCCAGCGCCTCGGGGACTTCGGCGGTCTGCTGGTAATTTTCCACCACATGTTTGGCGCGATTGACCGCGGCGACCAGGGCGCCGCGTTTCAGGTAATAGCGCGCGACATGCATTTCATGCTCGGCCAGTGCATCGCGCAGGGCGTACATGCGGGCCACGGCATCCTCGGCATACTGGCTGTTGGGAAATTTTTCCACCAGTTCGGAAAAATAACGAAACGCTTCGCGCGAGGGGCGGGGATCCCGCTCGGTCATGTCCTGATCGAACCAGCGATTGAGCAGGGAGGGTTCCAGCCGAAAGCTGGACAGACCGCGCATATAATACGCGTAATCCACATGCTGATGGTTGGGATGCAGCTTGATGAATCGATCGGCGGACAGGATGGCGGTCTCTGTTTCCCCGAATTTGTAATAGGCGTAGATGATCTCCAGCTGGGCCCGCTCGGCATAGGGGCCATAGGGAAAGCGTGACTCCAGCCGTTCATACAGGTTGATGGCGCTTTCGTAATTTTTATTTTCCAGCTCGCCGTGGGCTTCCTCGTACAACTCTTCCACCGTCATGCCCGAGGTGGGATCATTCGCCTCCGGCGAGGAACCGCAGCCGGAGAGTAACAGCAGGGGCAGGAGCAAAAGCAGATAGCGGGCGAGCATGATGATTCCGGTAAGGTGAGTGTGAATTTGTAGTACGATCCTGGTTCAGACCGGCATTATACCCGTAAACAGGCCGATGACGACACAATCGACAGAACTTCTCAGTGGCGAGATCCCCGACAGCCTGGCTGGTCAGCGGCTCGATCAGGCCCTGGCGCAACTGTTTTCCCAGTATTCCCGCTCGCGCCTGCAGCAGTGGCTGAAGCAGGGCTGTGTCCGGGTCGATGGTCGCCAGATGCGGGCGCGGGACAAGGTGTTCGGCGGGGAGCAGATCGAGATCGAGGCGGTCCACGAGCCCCAGGGAGAATGGCAGGCCGAGCCGATCGAACTGGATATCGTGTTCGAGGACGACGCCCTGATCGTGCTTAACAAGCCGGCCGGACTGGTGGTGCATCCGGCAGCCGGCAATCCCGAGGGAACCATGCTCAACGCCCTGTTGCACCATGATCCGCAGCTGGCCAATGTGCCCCGCGCCGGTATCGTGCACCGCCTGGACAAGGAAACCACCGGCTTGCTGGTGGTGGCCCGCACGCTGGCGGCCCAGAAGCAGCTGGTGGAACAGCTCCAGGCGCGCCGCTTTGTGCGTGAATACCAGGCGGTGGCCAATGGGGTCCTGACCGCGGGGGGCACGGTGGAGGCGCCGATTGGCCGCCATCCGACCCAGCGCAAGCGCATGGCGGTGGTGGAAAACGGCAAACCGGCGATCACCCATTACCGGGTCGCGCAGCGCTTTCGCGCCCATACCTGGCTGCGGGCCACCCTGGAGACCGGGCGCACTCACCAGATTCGCGTCCACATGGCACATATCCACCATCCGCTGGTGGGCGATCCGACCTATGGCGGCCGCCTGCGCCTGCCCAAGGGGGCCAGCGAGGCGTTGATCGAAACCCTGCGCGGTTTCAGGCGCCAGGCCCTGCACGCCAGCAAACTGGGGCTGCAACATCCCCTCACCGGCGAGATGCTGCAGTGGGAACAGGCGTTGCCGGCGGATATGGCCAGTCTCATCGCCGCCTTGCAACAGGATCTGGCCGGGGCGGGAGAGCGCGAATGAACCGCGAGGTGTTTATCATCCCGGACTGGGCGGCTCCGTCGACGGTGCTGGCCGGGACCAGTTGCCGCCAGGGTGGGGTGAGTGAACCGCCCTATGAGTCACTGAATCCGGCATCCCACGTGGGCGACGCCCCGCAGGCCGTGGCCACTAACCGGGCCCGACTGGGATTGCCGGGTGAACCGGGCTGGTTGCAGCAGGTCCACGGGACACAGGTGGCCGTGCTGGAGCACAACGGTCGCCTCGGTCTCGAGGCCGATGCCGCTTATAGCCGCACGCCGGGGGTGATCTGCGCGGTGCTTACCGCCGATTGCCTGCCGGTGCTGCTTTGCGATCGCAGTGGTCAGGAAGTTGCCGCGGTGCACGCCGGCTGGCGCGGCCTGAGCAGTGGCGTGATCGAGGCCGCGCTGGAGCAGTTTCAGGCCCCGGCCGATCAGATCCTGGCCTGGCTCGGTCCCGCCATCGGCCCCGAGGTCTATGAAATTGGCGACGAGGTGCGCCGGGCCTTTGTCGAGCCTGATCCCGATAGCGACGAGGCGTTCACGCCGACCCGACCCGATCACTGGCTGATGGATATCTACGCACTGGCGCGGCGCCGTTTGCAGCAGCGCGGCGTCGAGCAGATCAGTGGCGGTGACTATTGCACTTTTACCGATGCCGGGCGGTTCTATTCCTATCGCCGCGACGGCGTGACCGGGCGGATGGCCAGTGTCATTTGGCTAACGCCAAATGACAGTTGCTAGGGGCCAGTTACCAGGTGCTAGTGACTCTTCTAGAAGGTATCATGGTAACGTTTTTTGCCGATCTGGAAACCTGATGTCGTTATTCACCTGGATTTTGCTGTTCAGTCTGCTCGGCGGGGTGCTGAGTGTGCTGGCCGCCGCACTGTTTTTGCTGATCCCCGGTTTTACCCGGGATCGGCTGTTGCCCCATTTTGTCAGCTTTGCCATCGGCGCCCTGTTGGGGGCGGCCTTTCTGGCGTTGTTGCCCCACAGCCTGGCCGGTACGGACGATTTTCATCTGCTGGGCATGACCGTGTTGCTCGGGGTACTGGGGTTTTTCCTGCTGGAAAAGATGGTGCTGTGGCGCCATTGTCATCACGAAGTCTGCGAGGCACACACGCCCGAACCGCATGCGCACGATAACGCGGCAGGTACCCTGATCCTGATCGGCGACGGGGTGCATAATTTCGTGGACGGGGTGCTGATCGCCGCCGCCTTCATGACCGACATTCACCTGGGTATCGTTACCGCGCTGGCGGTGGCGGCGCATGAGATCCCGCAGGAAGTCGGCGACTTTGCTGTGCTGCTGCAAAGCGGTTTCAGCAAGCGCAAGGCATTTTTGTATAACATCCTGGCCAGTCTGACCACGCTGATCGGTGCGGCTCTGGCCTATTACAGCCTGGCCGATATGCAACAGGCTCTGCCCTATGTGCTGGCGATCGCCGCCTCCAGCTTTATCTATATTGCCGTGGCCGATCTGATTCCGGGCCTGCATAAGCGTGTCGAGTTCAGTCAAACCGTTCAGCAGATTATTCTTATCTTGCTGGGGGTCGTGGTCATTTATCTGGCGCACTCGACGCTGCATTGATGCCCCTCCCGAGGTTAGCGCAGCGGCACTGATTCGCTGATTTGAACGCCGCCCTCAAGTTAAGATCCTGGACAGACGAAATAGAGTTTATCAGGGATATAACAAAAGAAAGGCGTGACTGACGATGGACTGGGAATTGAGCTGGAGCATGTGGCTGGGAGTGGGCCTGGGCAGTCTGCTGATCGTGATATTGATCGCGATGTATGTGGCCGACATAACGCAGGTGACTCATGCGATTCGGCGTAATTATCCGGTCATCGGTCGCTTTCGCTATATGTTCGAGAATCTCGGCGAGTATTTTCGCCAGTACTGGTTTGCCCACGATCGCCAGGAGATGCCGTTTAACCGGGCCACTCGCTCCTGGGTCTACCGGACTTCCAAGGGACTCGGTGGCTTGCTGGGATTCGGTTCCACCAATGATTTGCGCGAGCCGGGCTCGATTATTTTTGTCAGTGCCTCCTACCCATTACTGGAAGAAGAATATACCGATACGCCGCCAGTCATCATCGGTCCCCGGTGTGACAAACCGTTCGAGGCAAAATCGGTCTTTAATATCTCCGGGATGAGTTATGGCGCTCTGTCAAAACCGGCGGTCAGGGCCTTGTCGCGCGGCGCCGCCACAGCTGGCGTCTGGCTGAATACCGGCGAGGGTGGCCTGTCACCCTATCATCTGGAAGGGGAGTGTGAGCGTATCTATCAGATCGGGACCGCCAAATACGGGGTCCGGGATGCCAGGGGCAGTCTCAGTGAAGCACGCTTGCGCGAAGTCGCCGGGCAGGTCAATGCTTTCGAAATCAAGTTGTCGCAAGGGGCCAAGCCGGGACGTGGCGGCGTCCTGCCGGCGGCCAAGGTGACCGACGAGATTGCGGCCATACGCGGTATTGTACCGGGGCTGGTCTCCAGCAGTCCGAACCGGCACCGGGAGATCACCGATGCCGATGACCTGCTGGATATGGTGAACCGGGTGCGGGATATCACCGGCCGTCCGGTCGGGATAAAAACCGTGCTCGGTTCCGAAGCGTTTCCCCAGTTGCTGTGTGAAACGATCCTGCGCCGGGGTGAGGACCAGGCGCCCGATTTTATTACGGTCGATGGCGGAGAAGGCGGCACCGGTGCGGCACCGCAATTACTGGCGGATCATGTTGGTTTGCCCATCACCGAATCCCTGCCTGTCATGGTGGATACATTAATGGCCTACGGGCTGCGTGATCGCATCAAACTGGTGGCGTCCGGGAAAATGGTCCATTCGGCCAGGGTGGCCTGGGCGTTATGCATCGGCGCTGATTTTGTGGTCAGCGGGCGCGGGTTCATGTTTGCACTGGGCTGCGTGCAGTCATTGCAATGTCATAAGGACAGTTGTCCGACCGGTATTACCACGCAGAATCGGCGCCTGCAAAAAGGGCTGGTGGTGGAAGACAAGGCCGAGCGTGTGGCGCAATACGCCTACTGGGTCAATCATGAGGTCAATGTCCTGGCACACTCCTGCGGCCTGTCCAATGCCCGGGAGTTTCGGCGCGAGCATATCCGGGTTGTGCAGTCACCGGGCAAGAGCCAGCCGTTGAATGTGCTTTATCCGTATCCGGTAAGCAAATATACGCACCAGGCTTCATAAATTCATATCGCGCTGTCGGTGACGAGAAACTTCAGCAGTGTATTCGAAGTTGACCGACGGCGTCTCAGCGAAAGGATACGCCCCGCTTGTCAGCGTAGCAGCAGTACCGGGACGGTGGCATCGCGGACCACGTTCGTGGTGGTGCTGCCGACCAGAAAACGCCGGATCACCGAGTGCCCCCAGGCGCCCATGATCAACATATCGATGTCATTGGCTGCGCGATAATCACATAACACCCGTTCGATGTCCCCGCTAACGATACTCGCCGGGGCATCAAAGCCGGCGGCTTCCAGTGTGGTCTGTGCCCAGCGAAGCTGTTCCTGGTTGGTGGCGTTGTCTGTGCCGACCATGACCAGGTGGCAGGGAATGCCTTTGAACAGCGGGCTGCCGGCCACCATCTCGATCCCCTTGCGGGTGGTGTCACTGCCATCGAAGGCCAGCATCACTTTGTCGGGGGTCCTGAAGGTGTCGGTGGTGACCAGGATCGGGCAGTGCAGGCTGCGCACCACGCTTTCCACCCGGCTGCCGACATGGGGTTTGAGTTTCTCATCATGTTTGCCCATTACCAGCAGGCGGGTATCCTGTTCGATCGCCAGCAGCGAGTCGATCAGGCTGCCGTGGCGTTGATGGGTAATGGGCTCGGTAACCCCGTCATCGATGGCCCGCCGGCGCGCGGTCTCCAGCATCACGCGGCCCTGTTCCAGCGCCAGTTTACCGCGCTTTTCATCCAGTTCCGCCAGCTCCTGCAGCAGGGTTTCGCGACTGCCCAGCCCGATGTTGCCGCTCATGTCGGTTTGTGTCGGATATTCCGATTTATCCAGCACATGCAGCAACACCAGCGACACAGCCAGCCGTTGGCTGGCCCAGGCGCCAAAGTCACTGACGGCAGTGGAGACGTCGGTGCCGTCGATACAGGCGACTACGTTTTTCATCATTCAGCTCCCTGTCAGTGGGCCATCAATTTGTCGACGGCGTCGGGTTTGTCATGCACCGCGAAGCGATCCACGATGGTGGCGCTGGCCTCGTTCAGGCCGATCACTTCCACTTCGGTCCCTTCACGGCGGAACTTGAGCACCACCTTGTCCAGGGCGGCGACCGCGGTGATATCCCAGAAGTGGGCCTGGCAGAGATCAATGACCACTTTATCCAGCGCTTCCTTGAAGTCGAAGAACTCCACAAACTTGTCCGCCGAGGCGAAAAAGACCTGTCCCACTACACGGTAGGTACGGGTAGCGTTTTTATCATCCAGTTCCGAGACCACGTATTTGTACTGGCCCACCTTGTTGGCGAAGAACAGCGCGCCCAGCAGCACGCCGACGAATACTCCATACGCCAGATTATGCGTGGCGACGACCACTACCACGGTGGCAACCATCACAATGTTGCTGCTCATCGGGTGTTCCTTGAGATTACGGATTGAGTCCCAGCTGAAGGTGCCGATGGAAACCATGATCATCACCGCCACCAGTGCGGCCATGGGGATCTGCGCCACCCACTGATCGAGAAACACGACCATCAATAACAAAAACACCCCGGCTGACAGGGTTGAGAGCCGGGTGCGACCGCCGGATTTCACGTTGATCACCGACTGGCCGATCATCGCGCAACCGGCCATGCCGCCGAGCAGGCCCGAACCGATGTTGGCGATGCCCTGGCCCTTGCATTCGCGGTTCTTGTCGCTGGGGGTATCGGTCAGATCGTCGACGATGGTGGCGGTCATCAGCGACTCGAGCAGGCCGACCACGGCCAGCGAAATGGAATAGGGCAGGATGATTAACAGGGTGTCGAGATTCAGCGGCACGTCGGGCCACAGGAAGACCGGCAGGGTGTCGGGCAGCTCGCCCATGCTGCCGACGTTGCGAATATCCAGATCCAGCCAGATGGCCAGCGCGGTCAGTACCACGATCGTGACCAGCGGTGAGGGGATGGACTTGGTGAGGTAGGGAAACAGGTAAATGATCGCCAGCCCGCCGGCGGTCATGGCGTAGACATGCCAGGTGACCCCGGCGGTGGCCGGGTTCAGTTCCGGCAACTGGGCCAGAAAAATCAGGATGGCCAGTGCGTTGACGAAGCCGGTGACCACCGAGCGCGAAACAAAACGCATCAGCGAACCCAACTTGAGATAACCGGCGCCAATCTGCAACACGCCGGTCAGCAGGGTGGCGGCCAGCAGGTATTCCAGCCCGTGTTGACTGACCAGCGTGACCATCAGCAGTGCCATGGCGCCGGTGGCGGCGGAGATCATGCCCGGGCGGCCGCCGGTGAAGGCGATCACCACGGCGATACAGAATGAGGCATACAGGCCGACCTTGGGATCGACCCCGGCGATGATGGAAAAGGCGATCGCCTCGGGAATCAGCGCCAGCGCCACCACGATGCCGGCGAGCAGATCGCCGCGCGGGTTGCTGAGCCAGTTGGTTTTCAGGGTCTGGTACATGTTGTTGGTCTTCCAGTTCGCAACAGTCGAGTGGTTACGCACAGGCGCAGGGCCGCCAGCGGCGGTAACGACTTCAGGTCAGGAGAATGAAAGCATTGGCGGGCACCGCCGGTGCGCCATACCGGACAGCAAGTCGGTAGTCGCGTGAAGGGGTGCGGGGGCAAACGCGGCGCGCACTATACCACAAAGGGCCGGGCTAGGCACGGCGGGTGTGTTGCGAACGGATCAAGGCGTATCATGTCTCCATGAGCCTGACCGACACCGAACTCGAACAACTGCACGCCGCCCTGCTGGCCCAGCGGGCCGCGCTGGATGAGACCCGCGAGGCCAATGCCGAGGCCAGTTCCACCGTGGAGCTGGACCAGACCCGCGTGGGCCGCCTGTCGCGCATGGATGCCCTGCAGGGGCAGGCCATGTCCCGGGCTGCCGGCCAGCGGCGTCAGCAGATGCGGATGCGTATCGAGTCGGCACTGCGTCGGATGGACGCGGGCGAGTATGGCTATTGTCTGCGCTGCGAGGAGCCCATCGCCGCCGCCCGCCTGTTCGCCGATCCCGCCGCCACCCTCTGTATCCGCTGCGCCAGCGCCAGTGAGCACTGACCCGGCCGGTTCAATGCCGGGCTTTAACCACCGAAGACACCGAATTCACTGAATACACTGAAAAAGTATTGAGTCAGATTCACTGCGTTTTGTTCTGCTCGGTGCTTTCAGTGTCATTCAGTGTCTTCGGTGGAGTCCCTGATCTGGCCCGATAGCGCACATCAGACCTTGGCCATTTCCCTCTGCCAGCCTCCGGTCGACCTGTTTTGCCCGCCGAGCCTTGAATCCCGCACAAGTGGCCCTATTTTTGTTGGAGTATTCGAAACTTTATCCGTACAGGGGAAAACGACTCATGCGAATGGACAAACTTACCAGCAAATTCCAGATGGCGATCGCCGATGCCCAGAGCCTGGCGGTCGGGCGCGATCATCAGATGATCGAACCGGTCCATCTGATGAGCGCCATGCTGGATCAGGAAGGAGGCAGTGTCTCGCATCTGCTGGCGCAGGCCGGGGTAAATGTGAACCTGTTGCGCTCCCAGCTGGGTGAAGCGCTGGATCATCTGCCGCAGATCGAGGACGCCACCGGCGAGGTGCACATCTCCAATGATCTGTCACGCCTGCTGAACCTGACCGACAAGCTGGCGCAAAAACGCCAGGACAAATACATCTCCAGCGAACTGTTCGTGCTGGCGGCGGTGGACGACAAGAGTCATCTGGGCGAGCTGTTGCGCAAGGCCGGGGCCAGTAAGGAGGCTCTGGAGAAGGCTATCGATAATGTACGCGGCGGGCAGCAGGTCGATGATCCCAATGCCGAGGATCAACGCCAGGCACTGGAAAAATACACCATTGATCTGACCGAGCGGGCGGAACAGGGCAAACTCGATCCGGTGATCGGGCGGGACGATGAAATCCGCCGTTCCATCCAGGTACTGCAACGCCGCACCAAGAACAACCCGGTACTGATTGGCGAACCCGGCGTGGGCAAGACCGCGATCGTCGAGGGACTGGCGCAACGGATTATCAACGGCGAAGTCCCGGATGGTCTGAAGAACAAGCGGGTCCTGTCGCTGGATATGGGCGCGCTGCTGGCCGGCGCCAAATTCCGCGGTGAATTCGAGGAACGGCTCAAGGCCGTGCTCAATGACCTGTCCAAACAGGAAGGGCAGGTAATCCTGTTCATTGACGAGATCCACACCATGGTTGGCGCCGGCAAGGCCGAGGGGTCCATGGATGCCGGCAACATGCTCAAGCCGGCGCTGGCCCGCGGCGAACTGCATTGCATCGGTGCCACCACGCTGGATGAGTACCGCAAGTACATTGAAAAGGACGCGGCCCTGGAACGCCGTTTTCAGAAGGTGCAGGTGGATGAGCCGAGCGTGGAAGATACCGTGGCGATCCTGCGCGGTCTGAAAGAGAAATACGAAGTCCATCACGGGGTGGACATTACCGACCCGGCCATCGTCGCCGCGGCCACCCTGTCACACCGCTATATCACCGATCGGCAATTGCCCGACAAGGCGATCGACCTGGTGGACGAGGCGGCCAGCCGCATTCGCATGGAAATCGATTCCAAGCCCGAATCCATGGATCGGCTGGATCGTAAACTGATTCAGCTGAAGATCGAACATGAGGCGTTGAAAAAAGAGAGCGACGAAGCCTCGCTTGAGCGTCTTAATAAATTGGAAGACGAGATCAACAAGCTGGAACGTGAATATCACGATCTTGAAGAGGTCTGGAATTCGGAAAAAGCCGCGGTGCAGGGTACCCAGCACATCAAAGAAGAGCTGGAGCGGGCACGCATTGAACTGGATACCGCGCGTCGCGCCGGCGATCTGGCGCGCATGTCGGAGCTGCAGTACGGCAAGATTCCCGAGCTGGAAAAACAGCTGGACATGGCCGCCCAGGCGGAAATGCAGGAAACCACCCTGCTGCGTACCTCGGTGAACGAGGAAGAGATCGCCGAGGTGGTCTCCAAGTGGACCGGCATTCCGGTGTCCAAGATGCTCGAAGGCGAGCGCGACAAGCTGTTGCGCATGGAAGAGGCTCTGCATCAGCGCGTGGTGGGGCAGGACGAGGCGGTCAAATCGGTGGCCGATGCCATTCGCCGTTCGCGTGCCGGACTCTCCGACCCCAATCGACCTAACGGGTCGTTCCTGTTTCTCGGCCCGACCGGTGTGGGTAAGACCGAGCTGACCAAGTCATTAGCCGCGTTCCTGTTCGATACCGAGTCTGCCATGGTGCGCATCGACATGTCCGAGTTCATGGAGAAACACTCCGTGGCCCGCTTGATCGGGGCTCCACCCGGCTATGTCGGCTATGAAGAAGGCGGTTACCTGACCGAAGCGGTACGCCGCAAACCCTATTCCGTCATTTTGCTCGACGAGGTCGAAAAGGCGCATCCCGATGTGTTCAACATTCTGTTGCAGGTGCTGGATGACGGTCGCCTGACCGACGGTCAGGGGCGCACGGTCGATTTTCGTAACACGGTGATCGTCATGACCTCCAACCTGGGTTCACAACAGATCCAGGATATGGCCGGCGAGGAGAACTATCAGGCCATGAAAACCACGGTTATGGAGATTATCGGCCAGCATTTTCGCCCCGAGTTCATCAATCGGGTCGACGAAGTGGTGGTCTTCCATCCGCTGGCTCGCGAACAGATCCGGGCTATCGCCGGCATCCAGTTCGATTACCTGCGCCAGCGGCTGCAGGATCGGCACATGGATGTCGAGTTGACCGAAACAGCACTGGACAAGATCGGCGAAGCCGGCTTCGATCCGGTCTACGGCGCCCGGCCTCTCAAGCGGGCCATCCAGCAACAGGTGGAAAACACCCTGGCGCAGGAGATCCTCTCCGGCAAGTTCGTGCCCGGTGATGTGATCAAGGTCGATGTCAAAGACGACCAGTTCGTGTTTGGCAAATCCGATCGCAAGGCTTCGGCGGCGTAAGAGCTCACCACCAAGACACTAAGACACCAAGTCTGAAAATAAATTTGCCGGCGAAAGCCGGCATTTTTATATGCGCGAGATTTTTCGGGTTACAAAAATATATTTTCTGTTTTTCTTGGTGTCTTGGCGCCTTGGCGGTGATCATTTTTTATTTTAAAAGCACGTAGCGCTATCTGACACACAGCTATTCGCAGGATGTCACGCAGGCTTTCGCCAGCATGACCTACGCCAACTCGTCTGATATGACCGCAGGGCCTCGGCGGCGTAAGAGCTCACCACCAAGACACTAAGACACCAAGTCTGAAAATAAA
>CAYOOC010000003.1:0-11606 GCA_964405505.1 uncultured Thiohalophilus sp. | reverse complement strand
TTTTTCGGGTTACAAAAATATATTTTCTGTTTTTCTTGGTGTCTTGGCGCCTTGGTGGTAATTCTTTTTATTTTAAAAGTGCATGTTCATGATGCGCTGGCGGGCGCGGCGGTATTCGTCCTGGGTGATGATGCTTTCATCCGACAGCCGACGCAGTTCTTTCAGTTCGATGGCCAGCATCTCTTTTTTATCAAAGGTAATGGCCTGGCTGGCGGCGAGGATGCGGGTCTTGAGCTCGGCGACGAAGTGCCGAAAGCTTTCGGGATCGGGTTTGTTGTAAAGCAGGCGTAACAACGGACAACTGCCGTAGCGACTGCGAAATTCGGTGACATTGGGCGAGTAGTAAATAAACAGAATCAGGCAACTGCAGGTCAGCAGGATAAAAGTGATCAGAAACGGCAGCACCTGGTTCAGCGTCTGGGTGGTCTGGCTCTGCCACAGATAAAAGCTGAACACCAGGGTGGCCAGGAAAAAATAGGTTGTACCAAGCAACCAGCGCCAGGCAATACGCCGGTGGCGCACCGGCCACGGTTCCAGCATGCCCAGGTTCAGGTGATAACTCTGGCGACCGAACAGATCCTGGTCGGCGACCTTCACGAACTTGTCGTTATAGATTTCGATACGCCGCCGTTGTCCCATGCTGCGCGCGTGTTGGGACAAAACGGTGTTAATCCGCCGGTTGCCGGTGCTGGAGTGGGTCGGTTCGGTGGCGCTCATTGCAACGGTCTTGTTCTGATTCAGGCGTCCTGCATCATAGCCCAGCCGGCGAGGTCACAACAGCCGTGTGGCTTGTATATTAGCGAAGAATGATGCAGATGAACTTGTGCCCGGGGCGGGTGTCAGAGCTGTTATCCCCGAAGCAGGACCCCGCATGCGTGACACATTGATGTCCAACGGTTATGCCGAGCAGGTGGTTCCACTGATTATATAAGGTATGGACCGGTGCAAGGTATTTTAATTTGTCGCCCATATATTTGCCGTTGCCCATCAATTGCCCCGTATCCGGGTCGGACTGTTTGCGCTGGCGCGGCTGCCGGTGCTGTGGTTGAACCGGGGTTTCTCCTGCACAGGCGGGGGCCAACTCGTTCGAGGCGCGGGGCGGACGCTGATGCAATCTGCAACCGGGGGATTGCACGGATGGGAGTCGGGCTGCAATCCGCATAGCCGGTGCCGGTTTTGTCGACCAATCGGCGTAAATCCATGCAATCAGGCTAAAGTTTGTACTATCATGTCGCAATCCCGCTGCGAGGTCACACAATGTGATTCCGGTGAGCAGCCTGCAGAGACGGGCGTGAACAACAAAACTAAAACAGTGAAAACCAAGACTTACAATCAAGGTATACGAGGAGGACCGAATGTCTATCAATCGCCGTGAATTTATCCAGGTCATGGGTATGGCTGCGGCTGCGGGCATGTTGCCGGGTTGCGACAACAAGTCAAGCGGTACAGCCGGGGTGACCAAAACCGGCCAGGGTATAGCCCCTGAAGATATGTACAACGTGCCCAAATTCGGGAACGTGACGTTCATGCATATGACCGACTGCCACGCGCAGTTGAATCCGGTTTATTTCCGCGAGCCGAACGTCAACCTGGGTCTGCATGACGCCAAAGGTCGGCCGCCGCATATTGTCGGCCATGCCTTGCTGGAACACTATGGGATCAAGCCCGGCACGCCGGAGGCGCATGCCTTTACGCACCTGAACTTTGCCGAAGCAGCGGAAAAATATGGCAAGGTCGGGGGCTTTTCCCATCTGCGTACCCTGGTCAAGAAACTGCGTTCCGATCACGGTGCCGGTCGTACCCTGATGATGGACGGCGGTGATACCTGGCAGGGCTCCGGGACCGCCTACTGGACCCGCGGCAAGGACATGGTCGGTGCGACCAATCTGCTGGGCGTGGATGTGATGACCGGCCACTGGGAATTTACCTACCATGACGAGGAAGTTATCTCTAACGTCAAGGATTTCGGCGGTGATTTTGTCTGTCAAAACGTATTCGTCAAACCCGAAGCCAGTTTTGATTACAAATTCGAGGATTTTGAGCATTACAATGAATCTTCCTTGCGCGCCTTCAAGCCTTACACCATCAAGGAAATGGAGGGGGGGATTCGTGTTGCCGTGATCGGCCAGGCATTTCCCTATACCCCGATCGCTAATCCCGGTGAGCGCTTTATCCCCGACTGGACCTTTGGTATTCGCGACGAAGCGATGCAGACCATCGTTAACCAGGTGCGTGAAACCGAAAAACCCGATGCGGTTGTTGTACTCTCGCACAACGGCATGGATGTGGATATCAAGATGGCTTCCCAGGTCAGCGGTATCGATGCCATCTTCGGCGGCCACACCCATGATGGCATGCCGGGCGCCATGGAAGTGAAGAACAAGGGCGGCACCACGCTGGTCACCAATGCCGGCTCCAACGGCAAGTTCCTGGGCGTGATGCAGTTTGATATTCGTAACGGCAAGGTTCAGGGTTACGATTACAAACTGTTGCCCGTCTTCTCCAACTTCCTGGAGCCGGATCAGGAAATGGCCAGCTACATTGAAGAGGTCCGCAAGCCGTATCTGGACACGCTCAATGAAGAGCTGGCGGTGGCCGATGATCTGCTTTATCGCCGCGGTAACTTCAATGGGACCTTCGATCAGCTTATCTGCGATGCCCTGCGTGAAGTAGGCGGCGCCCAGATCTCCTTCTCACCGGGCTTCCGCTGGGGTGTTTCCGTGTTGCCGGGTCAGTCGATCACCATGGAAGATGTAATGACCCAGACCTGTCTGACCTATCCGGAAACCTATGTCGACAACATTAGTGGTGAAAACATCAAGCTGATTCTCGAAGACGTGGCCGACAACATCTTCCATGAAGATCCCTATCGCCAGCAGGGCGGGGACATGGTACGTGTCGGCGGCCTGGATTACACCATCGATCCCACCAAGAAGATCGGCGATCGTATTCAGGACATGCGTCTGGATGATGGTACCCCGATCGAAGCCGACAAGGAGTACAGCGTGGCCGGCTGGGCATCGGTTTCACCCAATCCGCGCGAAGGCAAGGATATCTGGGACGTGGTGGCCGAGTACCTGCGGGCCGAGAAAGTGGCAAGCGTCAAGAAACTCAACACACCCAAGCTGGTCAATGTCCAGGGTAATCCCGGTCTGGCGGATTACAACGCCTGATCGAGCGCCGAAACAGTGCGATAAAAGGGGAGCATTTGCTCCCCTTTTTTTATGCAAAATCTTTCAACGCAAAGGCGCAGAGACGCAAAGGAACGGAGAGAATTCTAAATGAATTCTGTTGGATAAATTTCCGAGTAGCGCAGGTCACGTTGGCGATAGTCTGCGTGGCATAACTTTGAATCGGAGCAGGGGCGCCAGGTAGTTCTGCGCGCAACCTGACCTTGTATCTCTCTCGATACCCTGTTTAGCTAGCGAGTAGGCCGGACATGGCGTCAGCGGTGTCCGGCACCTTGAGCTAAGAAATCAGCCTCCTGTCTTCGATGTGTTTACTTTGCGGGCTCGGTGTCTCTGCGAGCCGCAAAGCGTAACGAGTAGCATCATCGAATGTTGGCGGTGCGTGGGACGTATCCTATGATTAGCCCCTAACCCTTAGCCCCTGGTTGTTGAGTCGCCAGTGGATCGTTTCGCCGGCACGCAGTGGAATCAGCTCTTCCTCGCCAAATTGCATGCTGCTGGCCACTGTCCAGTCTTCCCGGATCAGGGTAACGCGATCGGTATTGCGCGGCAGGCCGTAAAAATCGGCGCCGTAGTGGCTGGCAAAGCCTTCCAGCTTGTCCAGTGCGCCGGCTTCGTCGAAGGCTTCGGCATACAGCTCCAGCGCGGCATGGGCGGAATAGATCCCGGCGCAACCGCAACCCGATTCCTTGGCATGGCGCGGATGCGGGGCGCTGTCGGTGCCGAGAAAGAACTTGCCCGTGTCGCTGATCGCCGCCTTGAGCAGCGCCTGGCGGTGTTGTTCGCGCTTGAGGATCGGCAGGCAGAAGTGGTGTGGATTCATGCCGCCGCGGAACATGGCATTGCGGTTCATCAGCAGGTGGTGCGGGGTGATGGTGGCGCCCAGGTTATCGGGACCGGCATGGACGAACTCGGCGGCCTGGCGGGTGGTGATGTGTTCCAGCACCACCTTGAGCGTCGGGAACCGTTCGAGTAACGGCCGCAGGGTGCGATCGATATACACCGCCTCGCGATCGAAGATATCGACGTCCGGTTCGGTGGCCTCACCATGAATCAGTAACGGCAGCCCGGTTTGCGCCATCGCCTCGATGGCGTCCCAGGTTTTCTCGATCGCCGTGACACCCGCCGCCGAGTTGGTGGTGGCGCCGGCGGGATAGAGCTTCACGGCATGCACATCCGGATGTCCGGCGGCTTTGCGGATTTCCTCCGCCGTGGTGTCATCGGTGAGGTACAGGGTCATCAACGGATTGAACGACGTCCCCTCCGGTAACGCAGCCAGAATCCGTTGCCGGTAAGCCAGGGCCTGATCGACGGTGGTGACCGGGGGTTTGAGATTGGGCATGATGATCGCACGGGCAAAGCGCCGGGCGGTATCACCCAGCACGTCTGCTAAAACCGCACCATCGCGCACATGCAGATGCCAGTCGTCAGGGCGGGTAAGGGTAATCTGATCCATGACGCTATTATGCATCTTATCGGGTTGCGCTTCTAGCAAAAGGCCGGGCCGGGGAATAAAGATATTCAAACCCTGTATTCCCCGATCCGCAGGAGCGGCTCGGCCGCGATAGCCCTATCCGTGCGGCGAGGCCTGTCGCGCCGGAGACGCTCCCACCTTTCAGGCGTTGCGCGAAGCTGCACGCAGGACGTCGAGACGCCGGGTCAAAGGGGAGAGAACATCATATCGTGGTGAAAAAACGCTGATGGCCGGCGTTCTTTACCAGTGTCCCATCGCCACTGCAGAACAATTCATTTGTGTCCGCCTACACATTCATGCGCGGACTCATTAGTCCAACGACTGAATATGCCGACGCTTTGCGGGTTTATGATCCCGGTTCGGATTCGATGGTTCCGCCGGGACGAACCCAGTCGTCGCCCTGCTGCTCGACTTCGAAGCGTGCCCAGACGGCAAACTCCTCGCGGGTACAGGTGCCGGTATTGTAACGGCCCTGACCGGCGACGATCTTGTAGATGACCTTGTCGCGAGCGGGATCCGCATGCGCGGACTCGTCGATAATGTGGCGTATCTGCCATTGATTACCGTGTTGCCCGTTGCTGTAGTAGTGATCGAGCTTGATGTCTTCCGGTCGCAGGCATTTGCTTTCGGAATAGTCCGAGGCCAGTGAATAAAGGCGCTTCAGATCGTCGGCGGTGATGTCCACCAGCAGATCCATCTTGCGCATGGCGTAGTCCAGATCATCCTGTGAGAGGTGGGTTTCACGTTGTTCATTTTTTGTTTGTGCCGGGCTGCTTTGCGCTGCAGATTTCATCAAGCTGGCGGGATAACGGCGCCACGGAAAAAGATAATTGAATCCGATGGCGACCAGGAAGATGATAAACGAGTTCAGCAGAACAGGTGTCAGGACATACTGGTAACCGAGCGCATGAATGGCGTCGCCGCCAATCACCGCAGCCAGCGCGGAAGCACCGCCCGGTGGATGAATGCAGGACATGTAATGCATCAGGGTGATCGCGATACCCACCGCCAGGGCGGCGGCAAGAAAGACATCGGGAACATACAGGTAACAGGTCATTCCGACCACGGCGGAAATACCATTGCCGCCAAGGACGTTCCAGGGCTGGGACAACTTGCCGTGTGGTACCGCGAAGACCAGTACCGCCGAGGCACCCATGGACGGTACGATCATGGCGGCGCCTTCAAAGCCGGTGAAATAGTAGCTGATGACCGCGATCAGAAAGATACCGACAAAGCCGCCGGCGCCGGAGGCAAGACGCTCCGCATGGCTGATCTGTTCGAAATCCAGACCAAAAAACGCTCTGACACTCATAGTGATTTCCCCAGTTTCAAAACTTCATTGTGCCGATAGCAGGCGGTGATATGGTCATTGACCATGCCGACAGCCTGCATATAGGCATAACATATTGTCGGGCCGACAAAGCGGAAGCCGCGCTGCTTCATGTCCCGGCTCATGGTTTGTGATGTTGTTGTCGAGGACGGGACCTGCTGATCGGTTTTCCAGTGGTTCTGAACGGGCTGGCCATCGACAAATTGCCAGATATAACTGCTGAAATTTTCGTATTGTTCTTTAACTTGTATAAATGCACGCGCATTGTTGACCGTGGCTTCTATCTTCAGGCGGTTACGAATAATATCGGGGTTGTGCAACAAATGTTCGATTTTGCTGCTTGAAAAGCGGGCGATCTTTTCCGCATCGAAGTTGTGGAACAGGCGTCGATAAGCATCGCGTTTTTTCAGGACGGTGATCCAGCTCAGCCCGGCCTGCGCGCCTTCCAGAATCAGAAACTCGAATAACGCCCGATCATCGAAGACCGGTACACCCCATTCGTGGTCGTGGTAGTCCAGATAGATCTGTTCGGGGCCGGCCCAGCCACAGCGTTTGGTCATATTTCCCGCTTTTGTTCAAAAATCCGCAAGGACGATCGGTTGAATACCGGCAAATGGATTCAAAAAAATGCTTCGCCCTCTGATTCCTGGCGGCCGCTGGCAAGGCCGAGGCAAACGCAGGATGACGAAGCAATCCAATATAAATTGAACTGGTATTCAAAATACTTGTTTAGAATAACAGAAAGCACGAGATGGATGTACTGTGGCGTATCTGCGGCTGAGACATCACTGTTCTCGATAGTTTATATCGAAGTTGATGAATTATAGATGAGACAGGAATTGGCAGGATGGCGGGACCGGCCTTTATTCTTGCGCGTTTTAAAAGGCATTTAACTTTGAAGCGGGTTGTGCCATGACGACTTATCGCCGTCACGCACGGGTTACCCTGGTTGAAGGCACACCGCGCTATGCCCGGGGACTCAGTCGTGAATGCCGCCTTGGGTCAATGTTGCCGGATCCAGCAGCTTTTTCAGTTCCTCCTCGCTCAGATCGGTCATTTCCATCGCCACCTCGATCACCGGGCGGTTCTCGGCATAGGCGCGCTTGGCAATCGCCGCGCCTTTTTCGTAACCGATGACCGGGTTCAGGGCGGTAACCAGGATCGGGTTGCGATCCAGCGCGCTTTTAATCTGTTGTTCGTTGACCTTGAACCCGGCAATGGCGCGATCGGCCAGCAGGCGGGCGGTGTTGCCCAGCAGCTGGATGCTTTGCAGCAGGTTATAGGCGATCACCGGCAGCATGACATTCAGCTGAAAATTACCGGACTGGCCCGCGACGGTGATGGTCGTGTCGTTGCCGATCACCTGCGCGCTGACCATGGCGGCGGACTCGGGGATCACCGGATTGATCTTGCCCGGCATGATCGAGCTGCCCGGTTGCAGCGCGGGCAGTTCGATCTCGCCCAGGCCCGCCAGCGGGCCGCTGTTCATCCAGCGCAGATCGTTGGCGATCTTCATGGTCGTGACGGCAACGGTCTTGAGCTGGCCGCTGACTTCCACCGCCGTGTCCTGGCTGGCCAGCCCGACAAACGGGTTGGTCATGGCGCTGAAGTCGATGGCGGTCTGGGTTTTCAGTTCGCCGGCCACCGCCGCGCCGAAATCGGTGTGGGCGTTAATCCCGGTACCGACCGCGGTGCCGCCCTGCGGCAACGCCTGCAGGCGGGGCAGGCTGTTTTGCAGGCGCGCGATGCCGTCGCGAACCTGATCCCGCCAGGCATTGAGTTCCTGTTGCAGGGTGACGGGCATGGCATCCATCAGATGGGTGCGGCCGGTCTTGACCACGTCTTTGAGTTCATTGCCCTTGTGATCGATCGTCTCCGCCAGGTGCTGCAGGGCCGGCAACAGTTGTTCGTGAAGTTCCAGCGCGGCACTGACCTGCAGGGCCGTGGGAATCACATCGTTGGAGCTCTGGCTCATGTTGACGTGATCGTTGGGGTGCACGCTCAGGTTGTCGTCGCTGGCCAGGTGCGCGATCACCTCGTTGGCGTTCATGTTGGTGCTGGTGCCCGAACCGGTCTGGAACACATCGATGGGAAACTGATCGTCAAACTCGCCGGCGGCGACCTGCAGGGCCGCTTTTTTTATGGCCTCGGCACGGGCGTCGTCCAGCAGGCCGAGTTGCCGGTTGGCCCCGGCGCAGGCATGCTTGACCAGGCCCAGGGCGCGAATGAAGGCGCGCGGCAGGGGCAGCCCGCTGACCGGGAAGTTGTCCACCGCGCGCTGGGTCTGCGCGCCGTACAGGGCCTCGGCCGGAACCCGCAGTTCGCCCAGGCTGTCTTTTTCGGTTCGGTAGTCTTGGCTCATCGATTTTCCTGTCAGGCTGATTCGCGAACTTCCCAGTCGTGGATTTTCTCTTCCACGACACGCCATTTTTCGTCCGGCTCCAGCTCCAGCATGATGTCCTTGTTCAACACCACCGTTTTGCCATTGCGGGCGGACAGGGTTTCCTCGACCTCGAAGGCGAGCCGGCGCAGGGCCTGGGTCTTGATTCTAACCACTTTATAGGTCAGGCGGGCGAGCAGGTCGTGCTCGAATTCGTTTTTGCGCCGCTGGCGCCAGCCGTCGTAGTCGATGGTCTCGTGGCCGGGAACGCCGTAGACCTGGACATAGGGCGAGACCAGCGCCATATGTTTTTCCAGATCCTGCATGGCCACGGACTTGCTCATGTTGTCGAGCCACTGATAGATCGCTTCTTCCTGAGACATGCTAAAACCCGATTTGTCTGACTGTGTGAGTGTCTGCCCGTGTCGGGTCGATCCTGTTGCAGGATGCCAACCGGTCCACAGTTTTTAATTTTAGTTGCTGATTTTAAAGGATAATTGCGCTTTTGTAATCCGTCCGCCGACGGGATTTTTCTTGACCTTGTCGCGTAAAAAGTCGATCATACGCGGCTTTGAATTGGGGGATGGGGTAGAATACCCGTAACATCTTCATTTAGCTGCAAAAAAATATAGACAAGGATCCCTATGAAAGACGCGGACAAAAAACGCCTGTTGCGGGAAATGATGTTCTTCCGCCGCTTCGAGGATCGCACGTTCGAAGCCTATATGGAACGCAAGGTCGGTGGCTTTTTGCATCTCTACTCCGGCCAGGAAGCGGTGGCCACAGGAGTCCTGGAGATGGCCAATGTCGGCAAGGGCCAGGAAAACGATTACGTCATCACCGGCTATCGCGATCATATTCATGCCATCAAGACCGGCGCGCAACCGCGCGAAGTCATGGCGGAACTCTACGGCAAGGAGACCGGTTCCTCGAAGGGACGCGGCGGCTCCATGCATATTTTCGATGCCAGCCAGAATTTCATGGGCGGTTACGCCCTGGTCGGCCAGCCGTTTCCGCTGGCCGCCGGCCTGGCGCTGGGCGCCAAGCACAAGGGCACCGACCAGATCGCCATCTGCTTTCTGGGTGACGGCGCCAACAACCAGGGCACCTTCCACGAGACCCTGAACATGGCCTCGGTCTGGGATCTGCCGGTGCTGTTCGTGTGCGAGAACAACCTGTACGCCATCGGTACCCACATCGATCGTTCCACCGCCGTGCGCGATCAGTACAAGCGTGTCTGCGCCTATGACATGAAGGCCAGCCAGCACGACGGCATGGACATCGACACCGTGATGGAAGCGTCCAAAGAAGCCATCGATTACGTGCGCAAGGAACAGAAACCCTATTTCATTGAATTCATGACCTACCGCTATCGCGGCCACTCCATGTCCGACGCCAAGGGCTATCGCACCAAGGACGAGGAAGAAGTGTGGATGGAGCGCGATCCGATCCGCCTGTATGGCGATCGCCTGATCGAAGCCGGCCTGATCAGCAAGGACGACCTCAAGCAATGGGACAAGGAGATCGGCGACGAGATCGAAAACGATATCATCAAGTTCGCCGAAGAGAGTCCGGAGCCGAAGGTCGAGGATCTGAACAAATACGTACTGGACGATAACCCGGATCCGCGCTGGGTCGGGCCACTGCATAAATAAGAGGATTTACAACAATGGCAGAAACGGCATATTGGGAAGCGATTCGCCGGGCCCACGATGAAGAGATGGCGAACGATCCGATGGTTATCGCCATGGGCGAGGACATCGGCGTCGTTGGCGGCACCTACAAGGCCACCTCCGGCCTGTACGACAAGTACGGTCCGCAGCGCATCATCGATACCCCCATTTCCGAGAACTCCTACACCGGGATCGGCATCGGTGCCTCCATGGTCGGCATGCGTCCGGTCATCGAGATCATGTCCATCAACTTCGCGCTGCTGGCGCTGGACACCCTGATCAACGCCGCGGCGAAAATCCGCTATATGTCCGGCGGCCAGCTGCAGTGCCCGATCGTCATGCGCACCCCGGGCGGCACCGCGCACCAGCTGGCGGCCCAGCACTCGGCCCGCCTGGCGCGCATGTTCATGTCCACCTCCGGCCTGCGCGTAGTCACCCCGCGCGGCCCGCTGGACGCCTACGGCATGCTCAAGTCGGCGATCCGCTCCAACGACCCGGTGATCATCATCGAGCACGAGCAGATGTATAACCTCAAGGAAGAGATTCCCGACGAGGAGTACTTCCGCCCGCTGGAAGGTGCCGAGGTCGTGCGTGAAGGCAGCGATATTACATTGATCGGTTACAACTTCAGCGTGCACCTGTGCCTGGAAGCGGCCAAGCGCCTGGAAGCCGACGGCATCAGCGCCGAGGTGGTCGACCTGCGTGCCCTCAAGCCGATCGATCGCGAAACCATCCGCACCTCGGTGGAGAAGACCCACCGCGCGGTCGTGGCCGAGGAAGACGAAGCCCCGGTTGGCGTCGGTTCGGAGATCATCACCGGCATCATCGAGGACTGCTTCTTCGCCCTCGATTCCCAGCCCGTGCGTATCCACGCCGCCGACGTTCCGGTGCCGTACAACGCCAAGCTGGAAAAAGCCGCGATCCCCAGCGCCGACGACGTCTATCACGGCGCGCTCAAGGCGCTCGGCAAGATCTAAAAAAATGTAGGCCGGGTCGCGACCCGGCGGTCGGCCGGCTTTTGGGCCGGCCCACAGCTTAAAGAATACGGAAAATCATGGCTGAAGCTTATACGATAAAAATGCCCCAGCTCTCCGACACCATGACCGAAGGCGTGGTGGTCAGCTGGGAGAAAAACATCGGCGACAAGGTCGAGCGCGGCGATATCGTCGCCACCGTCGAGACCGACAAGGCCATCATGGACGTGGAAGTGTTCCGCGAGGGGTATCTCTCCGGGCCGCTGCAGCCGGTGGATGCCACCATCCCGGTGGGCGAGGCGATGGGCTACCTGGTGGCCAGCGCCGACGAAGTCCAGAGCGAAGGCGCCGCCGCCCCCGCCGCCAGCTCCGGTGCCGAAGCACCCGCTGAAGAAGCTCCGGCCCCGGCCGCTGCACCAGCGGAACAGGCCCCGGCCGAGGACGCCTATACCATTAAAATGCCGCAGCTCTCCGACACCATGACCGAGGGCGTCATGGTCAGCTGGGAGAAGAGCCTCGGTGACAAGATCGAGCGCGGCGATATCGTCGCCCAGGTCGAGACCGACAAGGCGATCATGGACGTGGAA
>CAYOOC010000002.1:45406-101639 GCA_964405505.1 uncultured Thiohalophilus sp. | reverse complement strand
GGGGAAAGCCAAACGGGATGAAGTCGAAAGCGGATTGCAAAGGCCGGCGGCGTGAGCATGCGGGTAACGGACTGAATATATCAGGATGGCGTTCACCTGAAGTCAGTTGACAGCACCGGTGTGTATGATGAGCAATCGCTGGCGTGTTATACATGAAATGATGTACGCATTTGTTCGAGCAGACAGTCAACGAAGCGAGTCGAACCAAGAGGAATACCGGTGGGTATCTGGGCAACGGCTGGGCATGGCATGTTGTTTGCCTCGACAAGAACAGGGCCATCATCAAGGATTGCGACGTCCCAGCCGATAACAGGCCATTTTGGGGATAACGTATTGTGGGCACGCAAAACCAGATTCACTGATTCCGTCAGGTATGGCAGGGTTTGCCCGAAGATGGGTTTCCCCGTATCAGGGTGAAATTCCAGTTGCCGAGCGGGATAGCCATCTTTTTTGTAAACGGCTTTGCCGCACTTTCCGCTTTGCATGTCAACGGGTACTGCAAGCCCCCCGGTGTCAAAGTTATCCGTTGCAGAAGTGCCTGTTGGGATACGCAAGACAACAAGCAGTGCTTCAGCATCGCGCTGCTGATTGCTGATAGTCATGATTCTGAGCGTGCAAAGTGAGCCATTACCCATTGCAAGAACAACAGGGTGGTTTGTGAGAAAAGGCTGCAATATGAACGGGCGATCAAGCCTGGCAGCATTCGAGGCAATATAGGATTCCAGTTCTTCACAGGATCGAGCTTCAATCGTACCGTTATTCCACGATGAGATGCCGTTATTTGCGCGATGCCGCCATAGCTCAACACCCTTGCCACCTTCCCAGTTTGTCGATTTTGAAATAAGATCAACAGGCGGCAAGGGTTCTGGTGAACGCTGTACCACATCATTATCAGCGAACTCGACCAGTGTTTTTACCGAGGGCAATCCATGCTGGAGGCACCAGGCTTCGAATATGCGTTTATCAAGAAATATTTGAAAGTCACTCGAGTTCTGAAATCGCAGAGAAAGCACCTGAAATAATTTGCCGGTTTCGAAAAAAAACTGATTAGCAGTCGGTTTTCTGTCGGGAAGGAAGAGTTGTAACTGGTAGTACATCTTGAAGGGGAGTTTGGATTTTATACGAAGAACGAGCATATCCTTCAACTGGGTACGTATGGGAATACAATGCTCATGTTTGACTTTTCTGGCGTACAGGCGTGCTGTACGAATGGCACCAAACAGGATATCCAGAGGAAAGGTCATCAAATCACGGAATGTTGTTATCCATTCAATAAGAGAGCGTGGATGAGACCACCAGATCCAGAGCTGCCAGCGCCGCAAGCCGGAGGTGTCGTTTCTGCTGCTGGAAAGTATTGTGCGCCAGAACAGCCCGGGGACAGAGCGATACCAGTAAGGTGTGGGTCGTTGTTTGTCAGGACTCATGTGGCGTTATTCTCGGGTGATTGTGTACAGGCTATATGTGGAATTAAACAACTTCCATCAAGTAATCCGAAACAGGTTTCGGATCCGCTCATGCAAAATGCCCAATAGTCGAGGTGCACGGGAACGGCGCCATTGGTAGACTAACAACGCTACAAGCGCCATAGGCAGGCTCTTTGCGCGATCCGGCAGCTGAATGCCAAAATTGACAAGCTCACATCGAACGGAATCTGTCAGATAGCCGCTGGTATGGACCTGAACGGAAGGTACTCCCCAGTCAGAATTACCTTCGATGAGAATGGGTCCGTCTGTGGACAGGGCAATATCCCAGCCCACGGTGCGCGTCCCTGAAAACAATGCCGCGGCTCGCCGGCAGGTATCAAGTACGGATGACCAGTCGGGAAGAATCTGTCCCTCAAAACAAACACCAGTGTCGGGATGCTCGGAAGCCCAGGCGCCGCTATATTGAGGTTTGAAGACAGCGCGTCCCAGGCGGCCGGTCACGGGATTGACCGCGACAGAGAGACCACCTTTTTCCCAGTTGTCTGCCGTACCGCCCTGTCGTCCAAGCCGCAGGATCGCGTGTTGAACCTGTATATTATCCTGCGAATCGATAAAGGTGATGACTCTGAGAGTATTAATGGTATGTGGATTGATCCGGTTGAGAAACGCATGTTGGGGAATATAGCCCTGTAACAGCCAGCCATGGTAACAACCGGCGTAATCACCAAAGGCATCCTGGGGAAGTGTCTGCAGAAACGCATCGAGTGGTTGCACGACACCCTCCGTAGAGACCTCAATACGACCGTCAATACTTTTATTTAGCTCGGCACGAATGACATTACTCCCTTTCCGTCCGCCCCGGGGCTTGAGGAATAGACAAACCGGAAGTTTGGGTTCTAACAATTCTGCAAGATGGTCAGGCCCGGTGAGCGGTTTTCCATCCGGCGTTTCACCAAAGACAGGATGATAAAGACCGTAAGTTTCAGGTACCGGGAGACGCATACCTGTAAGGTAGTGATGCGTAATCCATTTGTCCTCGAGGACATGCTGCTGATATCCCCGGTTTACAGCAGGCTGAAAAATGCAATGGTTGAGGCGATTGGAAATAAACCGCATGGCATCATCGGGATTCTCCAGCAGGTCAAAGCGATAAAGGCGGTACTCTTCTGCGGTAAAACCACTGCCGAGGATGCGGAGTTTATGAATTATTTTCTTCATTAATTGCTTGACCCGCTATGCACGGGCGGTGGTAAGGAATCCTGATCAGTCGTGTTTGCCATACGTCGAAAATCCGGTTGGGTTGAGAGAAGCTGGTCATAGGTGCCATTAGCAACCAGGGCTCCATTTTTCAGCAGATAGAGCTCATCGCAATTTTTCACGGTGCTCAGGCGATGTGCGATCATGATAATCGTTTTCTGGCCGCTCAAACGTTCAATAGCATCCATTACCGCGGCTTCGGTTGATCCGTCCAGGGCGCTGGTTGCCTCATCCAGTATCAGCAGCTCCGGATTTCCATACAAGGCACGCGCAATACCGATGCGCTGGCGTTGTCCGCCGGAAAGGCGAATACCACGGTCGCCGGCAACGGTTTCATAGCCGTCAGGGAGTTCCCGGGTAATAAAGTCGTGGATGGCGGCGGCTTTGGCCGCGGCGATGACGGCCTCCTCATCAATTTCTCGCTCCGGAATACCCAGCGCGATGTTGCGGCGCAGTGTGTCATCAGCGAGATAGATAGCCTGGGGAACATAGCCCAGATCCTTGCGCCAGTTATCAATATTATCGACATCAAGCGCAACACCATCTATCAGAATGCTACCAGTGTCCGGTTCAAGAAGGCCCAGTATGATATCAACAAGGGTGCTTTTCCCGGCGCCAGATTCACCGACGAATGCAACCGTGGTTCGGGCCTGGATAGTGATACAGATATCATCCAGAACCGGTGTTTCCATACCATGGTATCGGAAACTTATGTGGTCCAGCTTGAGATCGTTGCGCAGAGTCAGAGGGGTGTTCCGTTCATTCTCGTTAGTGGAAGAACCGCCGGAAGCATGTGCTTTGTTGAGCAACATCTCCTCTCTGATACGTTCAACAACAGGAGCTGAAAAGCGTAATGTTGCGGCATTTTCAAAGATTTTCTGGAGAGCCGGCATCAATCGGTAGCCCGCCATTGCATACAGAGCGATGACAGGCAAGGCTCCCTGTGTAGATTGATGCTGCGTTGTAAGATAAAGCGCTATCAATAACACGACACCAAAGGCCAGGGCTTCCAGTGCATAACGCGGTAACTGTGCCATGACCTGGTGGGTTGACTGGTTATCGGCAAAAGCATAGGAGGCATTGGAATATGCACTCAAATAATAATCAGAACGTCCGGAAACCTTGAGGTCCTTGATAGCGCCAAATACTTCATGAGTTGTTTTAAAGCGCCTTGCGTTGGCTTCCAGGCGTTTTTTACCGAGCTTGCGCATGCGGTTACGCAACAGCAAGTATACCGCCGCGTATGCCCCGCCCAGTATGAGCCCAACGGTAAGCGCAAGCACCGGATCGGTCCATAACAACATGATCAAAATAAATACAATAATAAACCCATTGGCGGCCAGTTGCAGTAACGGCATTAAAAATCCGGTGACAAGGTGATTGACTTCATTGATAACATTCTTGGCCAGATCAGAAGGGTTCCGTAAGAGAAAAAAACTGTAGTCCCTGTCAAGATATACCTCAAGTAGTCTGTGTGAGAGTGTATGAACTCGCATGTAACTAAAGCGTAATATCAACCAGGTAGTGAGTGCCGCGAGTCCGTTACCACCCAGTAGCAATACCAACGCGGCAACAGCGAGTATAGTGAGAAATTCACCCATCGGAGGGCTGCCAAGAATATCATGAAGAGAGGCAAGCAGAGTGTTGCTTTCAACGAGCTCCGGCTGAGCCATAACAGCGATAAAGGGCATGACAGAAGCCACGCCGGCAACCTGCATCAGTGCATTGGGAATCATGAATATCAGAATCAACAACATTTGCCAGCGTTCCCGGCGTGTTAATAGTTTCAGAACTGCACGGATGGTTTCCATAATAGTGTTTCGCAGAGGGGCTAAGTAAGTGGTTGTAGGGTTATGCAGAGTTAACGTCTGGCCGCAGGGTTAAATACGGGCCTGAGAAAGCTCATTAATAAATAACGCCAGGCGGCAAGGCGCCCGGGGTAATGACCGAGTGATTCGGCGAAAGCCTTTAATGCCAGCCTGGAACTGCCTTCCCAGTAGTGGTGGTAACCGAAGCTGAAGCAAGTATCGGAAAGGCGACGCTGAATAGCCCGTTTATCGGTAACTTCGCCTGTAGGGCCGCTTAGACCCCAGCGGTTCAGGGCATTTTCCACAACCTGCTTTTCATAGTTAACATATGGCCACTTTTTAACACAGCCATTACCATGCAGCCGGTACAGGGCGAGCACCTGATCCAGCTGATGAATCTGTGTGTTTCGGGAGGCGCGTAGCCAGTAATCGTAATCCTGACCGCGTTTCAGATCGGGGTCAAACCGGCCTGTCTTTTCAATCAGATCATAGCGCGCCATCACCGTAATCGTGTGCAAGAGGGACGTGAAAAGCAAACGGTTGTATAGCCAGCCGGAACCTTCTTCCACAATCGTATCGGCTCTGCTGGATGAGTCAAAGGGTTCAGCAAACAGTTCCGGATCGGTAAAGTTGCCATCGGAACCTGGTTTCCAGACATGCCAGCGAGTGTAGATCATCCCGATTTCGGGGTTGTTTTGCATATAAGCTACTTGAGTGGAAAGTTTGCCCGATAGCCAGACATCGTCGGAATCAAGGAAGGCTACATATTCACCCCGGGCGGTATCGAGCCCGGTATTTCGCGCCACGGCCGATCCCTGGTTGTGCTGGGTCAAGAGCGTAACCGAATCACCGTATTCCTGGATGATCTCGACAGTGCCATCGGTCGAGCCATCGTCAATAATGATAAGTTCCTTGTTGCTATAATCCTGGGAAAGAACACTGTCGATGGCTTCCCTGATGAACGAGGCCGTGTTGTATGCCGGCATAATCACAGAGACCAGCGGCTGATAGGTCGTCTCGGCGGCATGAGTGGGCGTCGTATTTGGCTGTTCAGATATTTTCATGGGAAGTCGTACCCGGATACTCTCAGCCTGAGATTGTAATGCATAGTGGAATCGGGGGCACTACCACCCGTGCCGTGGGAATGTTAAATCTGCCGACATAATGTTGTTACAGGAGGCTGAGCAGGCTACTCGGGCCCTGGTTCGGGAAGCCGTTGCAACACAATCCCGCGGCGCAGATCGGACCAGATCAGTACGTCGGTGCCCGGCAGCGGAGTGACGCGGTGCCAGTTCTCATAGTGATGCAACGGACGCTCTTCGCCCGTCTTGTCGGCCCAGTCATATAACAATTCCCAGGGTTTGCCGCGAGGCGGATCGCCGATATACATCTTCAAATCCGTTTTGTCACTGCCGCGTACCGTCAGAATGTAATCGCCAGTTATTGGGTGGTAGGTAAGTCGTTTGCTACCGGCGCTGTATATCAGCCCGGAGGGCCCGTGCCGCTGAAAGTGTCCGTCTCGATCAATGGTTGCCGTACACTGTGGCCCCAGGGGATGGGCATTGTTCCAGTGGGAGACCCCGCCGTAAATCAGGACTTCATGATGTATCGGGTTGTAGATCGTGGTGCCGCCATAACCCGAGGACTGGGTGCGGCCGGGCGAGCCTGAATAGTCGGAATGATTCTCTGGCCGGCGCCAGCGACTGTCACCATGGCCCCAGACAAAGACATGGCCATGCTCGAAGTCGGTAATGCCCTCATCACTCAGGTCGCCCTCCCCACGGCCATAGATGTAGAGAACAAATTTTTCGATATCCGGATGCCAGATGGTGGAAAAGTCACCGACCGCATGGCCTGTTCTGTCAAGGGGAATCGGTACGCCGAGCTCTTCCCAGGACCCAGGGTCGGTATAAGCCGCGCGGGTAAGCCGCCCAATGGCGTTGTTGGGGATCTGGGGCGCAAAATACATGTAGCCATCACCGCCATCCATCAGGCGATTGTAGGGACGTCGGCCGCCGAGACCGGATTTTTCAGGCGCCATGATGCCATCCCAATGCAGATCGGGCTCCAGCCAGGTGATGGATTCGGTGTAACTGCCGCGCATCAAGACATTAAACAGGCGCCCGCTGCGGGGATCGAACAGCGTTCGGTCCGTCCAGCCGACGCCAAAAGTCCCCTCGCTGTTGTCGTCCGGGTGCCAGTTAGTGTGGTTAAGCTGCGAGATGGTTTCCACGCCGGGAGGCAGGACAGTCTCTACGTGGCGAAATTCCCCCGGCGCCAGTGTTGTGGCAATATCGTAGAGCCGGGATGGGCTGTTGCTGGCGAGAGAAGCGCTGACGGGAACAAACCTGAGGCCATTGGCTGGAGCAAACAGCGAACGGCTGTTTGCCTTGGCGTTATGACGATAGACCATGGGACCGGCCTGGTTGAGCCAGATGATCACACCCAGTTCATCAACCGGAACAGGGACTATCCCGCCCCACCGATCGAAGGGCCAGTCATCTTCGTCCCAGTTCCTGATAAGTTGCCAACTGCCCTGTTCGGCATCCAGCTGCCAGAGTTCGCGCATCTCGCCACTGCGCAATACCAGATAATCACCACTCACCGGATCGTAGGTAAGGCTGGTTTTGGACATGGCCTGTTTGAATGGCACATTATCAAGATTACGGATCCGCCCGCTGGCATCGAGTATGGAAACCTTTTGCGGAGAGGCATTTCCACCCATGAATAGCATTTCCTTGCGTACACGGTTGTATTGCGCGTTTGAGTGATAACCATGGACATCCATTCGACCATAATCTTTCCAGTTGTCGCCAACATAGCCGTAAACATGGTGATCCCGTATATAAATGAGCTGGCCGAGCGCCTCGTGCCATTCAATGGGATCGGTATGCCCATACCCACCCCGATGTGGTCCTGGAAACCGATCGGTAACGAATTCCCAGCGATCCTGGTCGATGATATAGCGATAGAGTGTGCGGCGACGCTCCCGGTAGTAGTGTCCGTGCTCCGGGTCGAGTGCGACCGACCCGTACACATGGTGGTCCCAGGGTGGGCCGTTTTGCATTGAGGCATGTCGCCAGGTGTGGTCGGACGCGGAATAAATCATCAGCGAGGGTGCACGCCTGTCACCGTATTGCAGGACAATCTGGCGTCGCGCATCCCAGTGTGCGCTGTCATTCCAGGTGTCGGGGTCGTAGGTTACGGAACGAAGAAAATCATTATAGGATTCAAATTCGGAAGGGAGAGTCGCATTCAGTTTCTGGAACGCCCCGGGCTGGAGTCTGGCGGCGATCTGGCCGAGCGGCGTATCATTCAGCGTGGCGGCGGGGCCAGAGGCAAATAGATTGGCCAGAGCAAAAAAGACCAGTAGCCTGCTGAGTTGGTGTGTCATGATGACCCCCGGTCAGTGGTCTGTCGAAGGTATGCAAGTGGTAACAAAAGCGCATTGAGCAGTGGATACTGAAACTCTCTGCGTTATGATCAGAGAGATAACCCGGAGTATAGATCGCAAGCCGGTATTTGTATTGTCGTATTGCCGGTCTGCAAAATGTGTGAGCCGTTAAGGGGGATGGTATGACATTAACACTGGGAACTGGGTACAGGGGGGTTACTGTCCGGGGCTGTTTTTTTGCCCTGTTGGCATGCAGTTTTATAATGCCGGCTTACGGTGCGGATCTGCCGCAAATTATCGAGCGGATCAAGCCGTCGGTGGTTGGAGTGGGAACCTATCAGGAAACCCGGCAGCCCCAGGCGAACCTCAAGGGTACGGGATTTGCGGTGGGCGACGGCCGCTATGTCGTGAGCAATGAACATGTGCTGCCGACAGAGCTGGATTCGGAGAATCGCGAGGTACTGGCAGTATTTTTGCCGGGAACGCGGCCCCGGGTCCGTCAGGCGCGTGCGGTGGCGTCGGATCCCGCCCGGGATCTGGTCTTGTTGCGCTTCGAGGGGGAGGCCCTGCCGGCGCTGGAGCTGGGTGACTCTGCGGAGATTCGCGAGGGCCAGCGGGTGGCATTTACCGGTTTTCCCATCGGCGCAGCATTGGGACTGATTCCTGCGACGCACCGGGGCATTATCTCGGCGATTGCGCCGGTTGTCTTGCCCACCCGCAGCGGACGAGAGCTGAATTCCGCTTTGATTCGGCGCATGCGCGATCCTTACACGGTTTTTCAACTGGATGCGACAGCCTATCCCGGTAACAGCGGCAGCCCGTTGTTCGACATCGATAGCGGGGAGGTGATCGGGATTCTGAACATGGTGTACGTCAAGGAGGGGCGCGAAAGCGCGCTGGATCGTCCCAGCGGGATCAGCTATGCCATTCCGGCCAACTACGTGCGCGAATTGCTAAAAAGGCATGAAGAATAATCTGCCTGACGATGCTGTGGACTTCCTGAATATGTCATTCCGACGACAGCCCGGGTATCGAAATGGCGCGATTCAGGGACGCAGTGTTTAAACGCCTGACAATGGAGTGTTTATGCGATCGGCCTCACCGCATTCCCGTTATGCTCGACAGCATGTGATTGATGTCTTTACCCGGCGGTGAATTGGAAAGCAACGTGAGCACAAGCTCACTGTCTCCCCGCCACTGGCGGATAATTGCCCTCGGTTATCTGGTGGTGGTGGTGTATCTCACCCTGTTGCCTTTCGAGTTTGATCCGGGACTGACTTTTGCCGAGGCCTGGAGTCAATACAGTCGTATCCAGTTTGAGTCCGCCAGCAGCTCGGCACGCCAGCAATGGGTGGCCAATGTATTGATGTTTCTTCCGCTGGGGTTTTTCTTGGCGGCATGGTGGGGAGATCGGTGGCAGCATGGCTGGTCTCGCGGGCTTGGGGTGATGCTGGTGGCCGGGCTGTGTCTCGGGGTGACGGCTACGGTCGAATTTTTTCAGCTCTGGTTACCGAACAGGGCGGCGTCACTGACGGATATGAGTGCCAATGCCACAGGCGGCCTTGTCGGTGGCCTGCTCTGGCTGGCGAGCCGCCTGTCTGCGTTGCGCAACGCGATTCAACATTTCATACAGCGGCGCAGCGGACTCAACACCTGGCTGGTGGTGTATCTGTTTGCCTATGTTTTTGTCAGCCTGTTACCGCTGGATTTCATGCTTACAGGCCAGGAATGGCTGAGCAAACTGCGCTCCGATCAATGGGGCTGGCTGACCGCGCCAGCGGGCTGCTGGCAGGGATTGCGTTGCCTCGCCCTGCGCGGGCTGGAGATTGGCCTTGCACTGCCATTGGGATTATGGGTCGCCTGCCGTTTCCCGAGGGCTCCATGGCGACGTGTGTTATTCGCCATGGGGGCCGGCTTTGTGCTTGGGCTGGTGGTGGAGACCGGACAACTTGTGACTGTTTCCGGCATCGCCGAGGGTGCCTCGGTGTGGTTGCGTGCACTGGGTGCGGCATTGGGCGCCGGCGTGTGGCTGTACCGGGATCGGTTTGTCGCACGCCACTGGTTGTTACACCTGCGTATGCTGCTGTTGCTTGTTCTGCCGGTGTATCTGCTGTTGGTGGGCAGTCTCGTGCTGATTGAGGCCAGGGGATTCGCCTCCCCGGAGGCGATCGTTACACAGCTCGGGTCCTTGCGTTGGCTACCCTTTTATTATCACTATTTCGTGCCCGAGGCCACGGCGATCCGGAGTGTGGTCCTGCACCTTGGCATGTACAGCGTCATCGGGCTGGGTGGCTGGTTGTGGGACTGGCGCACGCGAGGGGGGCCGCAGGCGCGGCGGAGTGTCCGGTTTGTCGGTATCGCCGCCGTCGTGGCATTGTTGCTCGAGGCGAGCAAGTTGTTGCTGGAGGGTTTACGCCCGGACACCGCCGCGCCGCTGTTGGCCGGCCTGTCAGCCGGGGGGGTATATCTGGCTTTATGGTGGTGGTTCATACCCGGGCCCAGTTCACGTTCTGTTCACACCGGAGTGATTAACGGGCCGCAATCCGGACCCACGGCCGAACAGGATAGCCGTTTGAAAGCCGGCAGTGTGCAACAGGCACAATCTGAAACCCCGGTATCGTCACGGAGACGCTGGTTGTGGTTAGTCCCCGTTGCGCTGGTCTGTCTGCCGGCACTGTCCTGGCCAGTGGCCGGTGGCTGGCTGGCGCTCGGGCTTGTCGCCTGTGGCGCCTGGTTGTGGTATCGACCCGATGGCTGGGCGTTGCTGATTCCTGCGTTGTTGCCTGTACTGTTTCTGGCGCCCTGGACAGGCCGTTATTTCTTCGATGAGTTCGATTTGCTGCTGGCGGTGACGGTGCTGGTTCTGATGAGTCATCCCTGCCGTGCTGAACATCGCACTGTACTGCCGGCCCGGTTTGCCTGGTTTATCGGATTGTTCGGCTTCTCGGCGATGCTGAGTCTGGTGTTGTCTCTGTGGCCTTTGCCACCCCTGAACGTGAATACCTTTATTGATTACATGAGTCCGTGGAATGGCCTGCGCGTGATCAAGGGGTTTGTCTGGGCTGTCATTCTCTATTACGTATTACCCCGCTCGGGAATGCCGGTCAGCGAATTGCTGCGGCGACGCTTTGTGCCCGGCATGGTGCTGGGTTTGGCGGGGCTGGTGCTGGTGCTGCTCTGGGAGCGGGCCACCTATCCTGGACTGTTCAATTTTCAGAGCACTTATCGGGTGACCGGTCTGTTTGCCGACATGCACGTGGGTGGCCCGAGTATAGAAACTTACCTGCTGATGGGGTTGCCGTTTGTATTTGTCTGGGCCTGGATGAGGCGCCGTGTCGAGTTATGGCTGTTGGCGTTCGGGCTATTCGGCGCCGGCGTGTACGGACTGATCGTAACCTATTCGCGCGCCGGTTACCTGGGGTTTGTGGCGGTCGGTCTGGTGTTGATCGTTGGGATGTTGATCCGCGCGTCGCGGGCGCGGGGCAACGCGCGCTGGTTATGGGGGCTGGGGGTTGCACTCCCGCTGCTGCTGGTCGCCGGACTGTGGACACAGACGGGCGGTGGCTTCGCCGAGCAGCGCCTGAAGCTGGTGGATCGGGATCTGGATGTTCGCCAGGACCTCTGGCGTCAGGGGCTCGCCCTGCGTGAGTCGGGGATTGTGGCGCGTCTGCTGGGTCACGGTCCGGGCAGTTTTCCCGGCATGTTCCAGACGCATAATCCCGAGGGACGCGTGCCGGTGAATCTGGCATTTCTGGAATCCGGGCAGGGGGAGGGTTTCCTGCGTCTGGGCAAGGGGGACTCGCTCTATCTCAATCAGCGGGTCAGCCTGGCTCGGCACACCGATTACCGGTTGCTGATCCAGGCGCACGGTCAGGGCAACGCGCTTCTGGGGCTATTCGTGTGCGAGAAGCACATCAAACATTCGTTCCAGTGTCAGCGGACTGTCTTGCCGGTGGACAGCGCCGGAATGTCGTGGCAGTCGTTGCAGTGGCAATTCAATACGGGTGAGCTGGGTCTTGGACCATGGTTTGCGCGGCGTGGCACGGTCTTGTCGATCGCCAATCTGGGCGATAATAGTCTGGTGGATATTCGCTCGCTGGCGCTGCGCGATGCCAAAGGGCGTGATCTGTTGCGTAATGGTGACTTTTCCCGGGGCGCGGATCACTGGTATTTCACCTCCGATGCGCTGGATACCTACCGTCTGGAAAACCAGTGGCTGGAAGTGCTGTTCGATCAGGGCTGGCTGGGCCTGCTCGCCTTTGTGCTGTTGACCGTATACGCCTGGTTTTATCTTGCCGCGCGAGCGTTAAACAATAATCTGCTGGCGCTGGGGTCGCTGGCGTCTATCACGGGCGTGCTGGTAGTGGGGCTGTTCAGCACGGTCTTCTGGTCGCCACGGTTGTCGATGCTGTTTTACCTGATCCTGCTGCTGTTTCTTGCCAGGTCTGCCGCTTCAACGACATCACGCCCAAACATATTTGGGCGTGATGCGTCATCCGGCACGGGATCCCTGGCGCAGCAGAATCTCCAGCCGGGCAAGACAGGCCAGAAGTAGCAGTAACATCCCGCCGAGCAGGAGCGTTTTCAGCTCAAAGCCGAGCAGATAATACTGTCCGCTCAGGCGAGCGATCAGTGGCGCAATACAGATCAGTATGCCGGCGATGGCGAACAGATCTCCGAGGCGTTTGATAAGCTCCATGGTGCATAGTCTCCTGTGATGGTATCGATACAAGAATCGCTACCTGTTATGGCGGCAGCGTGTTGGGATACTTGACGAGATTAGCACGAGGAGAAAACTTTCGCTGTCTGGTGTGTCGGGTGATTTGACACTGGCACCCGTGAGTGGGTGTTTACGGGGAGGAAAAATGTTTAACATTTTGATTGATAACAGATTGCTCTGTTGGCATGAAACGTGCGCTGCAATCATATTCAAAAGTCTGATCCGGCATCACGCAGCAAGTTGGTGTAATGTTCCAGTTCGGGCGCAACACAATATGGTCGTAATATTTGGCACTGAGGTTTGTGACGCAAGCCGGAGAAGATAAACTGACCGCTGTTTGAGCCGTGATGGATGATTTGCGAGGTATGAATCAATGAGCACGATAAATGTTGGCGCGGTTGGCCGCAGGCTGAACAGGATTGCTGTGCTGGCGCTTCCCTTGCTGGCGGCCCTCCTGCTGGTGGCAGGGTGTGATCAGACAGATTTTTCGGCTTCCGAGCGGCTGCAACGCGCGGCAGCATTCCAGGCCGAAGGCGATCTGCGCGCCAGCATCATTGAACTGAAAAACCTGCTGCAAAACGAGCCGCAGCATGCTGAAGGTCGCTGGCGATTGGGATTGGTTTACCTTGAACTGGGGGACGGCGCGGCGGCATTGTCCGCGCTGGAGCGCGGTTTGGCTCTGGGCTGGGAGAGCCCGGACGTGCCCTTGCAACTGGCCCGGGCACGACTGCTGGAGCGGGAATTTGACACGCTGCTGGAGCAGCTGCAAACCTGGCAGCTCACGGGTGACGAGCGACTCACCGAAGCCCATGTGCTGCGGGCGCAGGCCTATATGGGGCAAAACAACACCGGGGAGGCAGAGCGAGAATTGCGCGCAGCCTTGAAGGTTACGCCGGCGCATGCGCCGGCTCTGACCGGGCTGGCCCGGATCGACCTGTTTCATGAACGACTGGATGAGGCGCAAGATCGCCTGGAGACGGCGCTGGATCACCAGCCCGATTATGCCGATGCCTGGGATCTTCTCGGGGAGATTCACCGTGCACAGGGTCGACTGGAAGAGGCAGAAGCCGCATTCACCCGCCTGGTGGAGGTAGCTGCTGCACCTTATACAGGCTATTACAAGCGTGCACTGACCCGCATTATCCGCGAGGACTGGCAAGGTGCCGGGAAAGACCACCAGCGACTGCAGGAGCTGGGACAAACCCTGTTTGCCACGGTCTATGTCGAAGGACTTTTACACTTTTACAAGCAGGACTACCCGGCGACGAGCCAGGCCATGGAACAGGTGTTACGGGGGAATGAGCAACATTTGCCGGCACTGTTTTTTGCCGGTGCCAGTCACTTTGCGCAGGGTAACTGGAGTCAGGCCGAAAGTTATCTGGAACGCTATCTGCGAAGACAACCGAACGCACCCATGGCCAATTATCTGCTGGCCGCGGTGCAAATGCGCGATGGTGAGCTGGAGGATGCGCAGGACATACTCGAGCGCGTGCTTGGCAGTAACCCGGAGGATGTTGCCGCACTGGACATGATGGCGGGCATTCGAGCCGCGCGCGGTGATGACGCGGCCAGCCTGGAGCTGTTGCGTCAGCGGGTGTCACTGGAGCCGACGTCTCCCCGTGCGCGAGTGCGACTGGCGAAGGCCCTGCTGGAAAGCGGAGAGACGCGCACCGGCATGGACGAGCTGGAGGCGGCACGCCAATTGGCGCCCGGAGATGCCGGTATCAATCTGACGCTGATTGCCCAATTGCTGGAACAACGGGAGTTTGAGCGTGCCCTCGAAGAGGCCTCCGCGCTGGCAGAACAACACCCGGAGCTGGTACAGATTCGCAATCTCAAAGGGGCGGCACTGCTGGGACTGGAACGGGTGGAAGACGCACAGGCCGCCTTTCGTCAGAGTCTGGAGCTGGATCCCGGTAACCCGGCCGCGACACGTAGCCTTGCCATCATTGCTTTTCGGCAGGGCGGTCCGGAGCAGGCCCGTGCGATTTTCGAACAATCCCTGACCCGGCGGCCGGATGACCTGAGTTTGTTGATGGAACTGGCCAATTTCGAAGACCAGCAAGGTAATTCACAGACAGCCATAAAATTACTGGAACAGGCGCTGGCGGCGCACCCACAGGCGCTGGAGCCCCGGCTGGTTATGGCGCGCAAGTATCTGAGATCAAAGGAGCCGCGTCGGGCAGTTTCACTGCTGGGCGAGATCAGAGAGCAGTATTCGTCGAATCGGGACTATCTGCAGTTGCTGGCCGAAGCGCAGATATCGGCGAACCAGCTGGAAGCTGCGATCAACACTTTGAACGAGCTGGTAGCCATCGCCCCTGATAATGCGGAGGGGTATTTCCGGCTTGGCGTAGCGCAATGGCGGGCGGGCCGAGAGCGTAAGTCGCTGGAATCGTTGAGCAACGCTGTCGCCATTGATCCGAACCATGGTCCGGCTCTGCTGGAACTTGCGGGTGTGCAACGAGGGATCGGGGAGGACGATAACGCTCTGGCCTCTGCGCGGCGGGCCCAGGACCTGGAAGGCTATAAGGCCAGGGGTTATTTGCTGGAGGGCGATATCCTGCGGGACCGCGAACAGCTGAAGCAGGCGCGGGAGGCGTATGTACATGCTTACCGGCTTGAACCGTCTACGCTGGCGGCGGTAAAACGCTTTGAAATCACAAAGCAAATGGGAGACCGTCATTCTGCCCGGCAGCATCTGGCCGCGCATATTGCTGACCATCCTGATGATGTCCAGAGCCGCGGTGTGTTGGGGACTTCCTACATCCAGACGGATGACTATGCAGAGGCGTTGCCCCATTACGAAATTCTGGTGGAACAATTTCCCGATAATCCGGTTCTGGTGAATAATCTTGCGTTTCTCTATCAGCGCCTGGATGACGCGCGAGCGCTGGAGATGGCGCGCAAGGCACATCAGTTACGTCCGGATGAGCCCCGGATCAAGGATACGCTAGGTGTTGCCATGCTGGAGCATGGCGATCCTGCCGAGGGTCTGGTCATGATTGAAACCGCGCGCGAGAGTCTGCCCGACGAACCTGCCATTGCCTATCATCATGCTCTGGCGTTATCGCATAACGAGCGTCCTGCCGAGGCGATTGCAGTATTGAAGGACCTGTTGGCAAAAGACGTTGAATTTAACGAAAAGGCAGAGGCGCAGCGATTGCTCGAGCAGCTGCGGTAAATCCAGGGTGAATCGAACAGGTTCCAACCTGCGCAATGGGCTCTGTCATCGCTTGTTCGATAGATCGCCTTGACAAGGCGCGTTGTCGGCTTGCTGCGATAACCGGGCGTTATTGTGATCTGAGCTTTGCTTATCGTCTGGAGTTAAGTTTGCTCATCTCTTGCCAGGCGTTTTTTCCATCCCTTGCGGACCAGGTGAGGGATGAGCAGGTGCGCGGGCATGCGTAAAAAGTGCCCGCGCACATAAAGCACCCAGCGGGCGAAACCGTCACCCAACAGTTTTGCGCTCGGGTGCATGGGTCGCAGTGCACGGCCAAGCGACCAGTGCATCATGCTGGCTATCGGTGCCGGTGGTTTATCGTTCAGTGCAGCATACAGCTCGTCAGGAACCGGCGTATCGAACAGGCGACGGGTATACGTCAGGGCGTAGTACAGCGGGCGGGTCAGGCCATGATGCATGGCATGTTCCCGCAAGCTGTCCCAGAAACCGGTGTTGCTGGCAAAGTGACGTAGCAGCGCATCCAGATCCACCAGATCCCGTAATCCATGATCAAACTCCCCGTCCCAGAACAGGTGGGTGGCACTGTGCAGAATCATATCTTCAGGCGAGAGCACATACACCCCCGGGTACGCGGCAACCGGGACCGCATCAGCCAGTAAACGCGCGGCGTTGGGACGCGCCCGGGCGGTGTCCGGCAGGATGTTGTGATGCACGTCGATCACGCTGCCGCGCACGGGGTGGCGCAGCGGTGGTAATTCATGCATCCATTGCCGGTAATAACGCTGGTCATAGGCATCCAGCTGCGGGTCGCCGGTCCAGCCATAGGCTTTAAGCGCGCTTTCTGTCTTCGTCAGCTGCGCCCGGGGGACCAGGATATCGATGTCACTGAACAAACGGCCCTGACCGGCAGGAAGATCGGCGATCAGATAGGCGGCCCCCTTGAGCAGTAACACCGGTGTCTCGTTTGTGGCCAAGGCTTTTTGTATGCGGGTCAATTCCCAATGTACCGCCCGCCTCTGGCGGGCGGCGACCACCAGGGCAGCACGCAGGTGGCCTCGCGGAGAAGGATGTAACTTATCGAGCAGTCCCTGTGATCGGGCAAGGTATGCCAGGCGCGCCAGCAGATGAGACTGGCGTCCCTGAGGCAGCAGATCATTCCATTGTCCGGGCGTAAGTTGCGCGAGCAAACCGGGGTCGCGCAGCGTCTGGAGAATCAGCGGACGTGTTGTCAATTGGGTGTTCATGAGGGCAACTGGTGGAAGACGTCCACTGCCTCTTCAAGCTGGCTATAAAGAAAATGGTGACAAACACAATGTTCGACCCGATCCGCCAGTTGGGTGAACCCCTCCTCGCCCAGTAGACTGTAATTGACGGTATTTTCGGCCAACTGCAGAAAGGCATCGCCACGCGAAAGCGGTTCCAGGCAGGTTGTCGTATCTGGCGAGTATTGTGGAAAGATGATATGGCTTGCCGTGGCGGTCTCATCCATGCGTGCCACGCTGTCGTCGGGTGGGCGGAGGTGACTGACCGTGCCTTTACTGGTGTCATGGGCCAGGGGGCCGAAGACCGCCGAAGGATGGAATCGACGGATTACGTCAATGGAGGCATTTTTCAGACTGACCGGTCGCGCCAGGGGGACCAGTTGACCTTCCCGGGACGGGTCGATCAGTGTCAGTTCATCCGACAGCAAGCGCCAGCCGCGACAGGCCAGCGCGGCGGCGAGTGTGCTTTTGCCGGAGCCGGGGGGTGCGGCGAGAATCACGGCCTGGCCGTTGCGTTCCAGCACCGCGGCGTGAATGATCAGGTACTGGTGGGCATGGGCGTAGACACAGTAATTCAGCCCCCACTCGAGCATGGCAAACGCCTGATCGGCGGGCAAGGGTTTGAACGGCGCCTGGCCGTCGATCAGAAACCGGGCCTGAGGGCGCAGGATGCGTCGCCATACAGGGGCGTGCACCTGCACGTCAAAATCAATAAATCCGTCTTCCTCGCCCAACGGGAAGCCAGCATAGAGTGCAGCCAGTCCATGATGAACGGCTTCCAGATTGCTTTTAATGCGGAAAATAAACGGGCCGGTACGCAGGATCACACCCCTGTTTTGCAGGCGTTCTTCGAGTTCGTTACCGGACAGCTCGCCGAGAATCAAGACCCGGCCTGCTTAATCAGCCCAAGTCCCTGCAGTTCATGAATGAGTGTGTCCGGGGCATCTGGCCGCGACCGGCTCTGGGTTTCGATAGCGCGTAACAGTTGCGCGGCCGGCCCACGGAGCAAGTGCGTGTCGCCGCTGGCGGCATTGTAGGCAAGGGTATCAGCACCCCAGTGTCGCAAATGCAGATCGGGCGTCAGATGCAGGAAGATGTCGGAAGACTTGACCTCGGCCATTGCTGCTCGTCAGCCGTGGCAGCCCCGTGTATTCAGCATTTCCAGATCGTACTTGAGCGCCTGGGGGTCTTCGAAATAACGAATGTTGTACATGTGCACGATTTCATCCGGCGTGTAGCCGTAGATTTCGGCGCCCCAGTAAGCGGCATTCAGCACTGCCGCCACGGCATGCGCGCCCAGCTCGTAGGGATCCTCATTACCGCCCAGCTGCATCACCTGCATCATGGTCTTGTCATGCCCGGCGGGATGAGACATGCCGAACACCTGCTTGAATTGTGTTCCATCACCCGCATAATGCTGACAGCCGCTGGCACCTTTGCCGCCTTTATTCTTCACGCCGCCATCCTCACAGGTGCCCGGTTCGTAGGGCGCGGGCCACATCTCGGGATGCTGTTTCCAGTAGCCGGGCGTGCAGCCGTTGCAATTGTCGGTACGGCCGGGGTGTGACAAGTTATCCGAGGCCATCACGGAGATGGTGCATACACCGCCCCAGGCCGGACGACTGGCCAGGGTGAAAATAATCGGTGTCGCCGCCGCGCCACGGATCAGGCGTCGGCGCGATTCATCGTGTCCTTCGCCGGCGGATCTGGCCGTCCCGGTATCATGGGATTCGTCATCCCGGGGATTGTCAGGCAAATTGCTCATGCTGGCTCAACGCTCCGTCAATGATACTGGTGTGGTCTGCGGTTGTTCGTCAGTCTCAGACACTGGAATTATAGTATACAAATGCATTTATCGTGCCTACAGGTGGCGTTTTTACTAAAATCAACAGCTTGTGTGGATTCGCAAAGGGCTTTGCCCGGTTCGGGCGCGCCAGCTGTCAATATTCTCGACACGGAATCCATTTTCAGATGCCCAGCTTTTGTTCCCAGTCGAGAGAAGTTTGCACGATGATATCAAGATCCTCCAGTTGGGGGCGCCAGTCAAGTGTTTGCTTGATGGCATCACTGATCGCGATCAGGCGAGGCGGGTCACCTGGCCGTCGGGCTGCCTCGCGCACCGGGAGCCGGATCCCGTGGACGCGCTCGACCGCCGCAACGACCTCCCGCACACTGAAGCCCCGTCCGTAACCCACGTTGAAGGTTCGCGAGGGCCCCCCGCGACGAAGATAATCCAGCGCGCGGAGATGGGCCGTTGCCAGGTCGGTAACATGGATATAATCTCGAACGCCGGTCCCGTCCACTGTCGGATAGTCCGTGCCATAGAGAACGAGTTCCGGACGTTTACCCTGTGCAACTTCGCAGGCGACCTTGATCAGCAGGGTCGCCTCATGAGTACGTTGACCGACCCGACCCTGCGGGTCGGAGCCAGCCACGTTAAAATAACGCAATGCCACATGACGCAGATCGGACGCGGCGCTGAGATCGCGCAGTATCCATTCGCTCATCAGTTTCGATGTTCCATAGGGGTTGATGGGTGCCGTGGGGGTGTTTTCATCCGCCAGACCATCTTCAGGAATACCGTAAACCGCCGCGGTAGACGAGAACACAACGTGTTTTACATTTGTGTCGCGACAAGCTTCCAGGAGGTTACGCGTGGCACAGGTGTTGTTTTGATAATAAGCAAGGGGATCGGCGACCGATTCCGGCGCGATGGTGTGGGCAGCAAAGTGCATGACCGTATCGATTGAATGGGACTTGATCAGTTGCGTAACCAGTTCGCGGTTGCCAATATCGCCCTGTACGAATTCACCCTTGATGACTGCATCACGAAATCCGGTGGACAAATTGTCCAGTACCACCACGCGTTCCCCGCTATCGGCCAGCATCAGGGCCACATGGCTGCCAATATAGCCGGCACCACCGGTCACCAGGATAGCATTATCTGACATATCGGATCAGAGACCTCAAGGCTTGTATACCTGTCCGCCTGGGAAGAGATTGAATCGCTTGTTGATGTGATTCTGCGCGGAGTGATGTTGTCCCGACAGGCTAACCGTGGAATGTGTTCGATAAAACTGCAACATAAGGGCTGATAACAACACGGTTGATTTGACTTGTCGGTTAATTTAACCGGGTTCAATGTTACGACCCGCGTCCAAATACTGCAATAAGCCCGTTGTGTTTCAGGCTTCGTGACTCTGCCCTGTGGTGCCTGTGAGTCTGCTGCGTGCGCGCTTGCCGGGCATGAGACAGTCTATCCGACCATAGGGGTTTACCCTGATATTTTTGGCAGAGTCCCTTAATACATTAAGTGACGATCCTGTAGTACTTGGCGTACAGAGTTATCAAGCTGAATGAAGTTAAGCTTGCATATGCCTGATTTTTAAGTGACTAAAAAATAATCAAGCTTGAACCCTGATTGTTATCGAGAGTCAACAGGCCATATGCTATATTGTGAAGTCCGTCGCAGGTTTCGGGTGAGGAAACACATGCGACCAGAAGAGCTTACTTCATAAACGGATATAAGAACATGAATAACCCGCAAGAACACGCACGATCTGTGGCACATGCTGAAGTGGCTGCGATAGAAGACAAAGAATCACATGGCATGCTGTCTGAAGATACGATTATCTCCTCGGATGTCGGGTCGGGAAATGCCGGCGCGACCGTAACCCGATTATCGGCAAACGATAGTCGTCGTAAGGGGCGTCTGCGCCACGGTCATGTCCAGTTGCTGGGTCGGGATGTCCCGACTTCCCTGCTTACACTTGCCCTGGTAGAAGCCGTGGTGTTGATGGCCGCGTTTTTGGTTGCCGTGCAGTTGCGGTTTCCCGAGGGTGCGGTGCCCGGGTTTTACGAGGTGCTGAGCATCAAGTTAGGGCTGTTTGTGGCGGTGAACCTGGTAGCGATGCTTTGCATGGGCCTGTACCGGCGCGGACTTTCAGGAAGTCTGGCTGATACAACGGTCCGGGTGATGGGAGCCTTCCTGTTGGGTGCGGTGCTGTTGGCGGCACTGTTCTATATCTTTCCCTCGCTGTTTTTCGGTCGGGGCGTATTGGTTTTGGCCGGCATCCTGGCGTTTGCGGGCGTGATTGTAACCCGGTTGCTGGCGGGTCAGTTGCTGGGACTGAATGCCCTGAAGCGTCATGTGCTGGTGCTCGGGTCGGGCAAGACAGCGTCACTATTCAATCAAATTTGTGAGCGTAACGACAATCACAACTTCGAGCTGGTGAATTTCGCCGTGCAGGGTAATGAAGCCTGCGTGGTAGATTCGGCTGCCCTGGTGCGACTGGATCGGCCGCTGGATGAATATGCCCGTCTTCATCACATTGATGATATTGTCATCGCCATGGATGATCACCGGGGTGGTCTTCCGATAGCAGAGTTGATTGCCTGCAAGATGAGCGGGATTAACGTACTGGAAACGTCTGACTTTTTCGAACGGGAATGCGGTTTTCTCAAGCTCGATACGCTGCGCCCCAGCGCCATGATCTTCAGCCGCGGTTTTCGGCAATCTTTGTATCGTGATTACACCAAACGCGCCATGGATGTCGTGGCCAGCTTTGGTTTGCTGCTGGTAGCCTGGCCATTCATGCTGATCACGGCGCTGGGAATTTTCATTGAAAGCCGGGGACGGGGTTCGGTGCTATTTCGGCAACAACGCATTGGGCAAAATGGCGAGGCCTTCACTCTCTACAAATTCCGCAGCATGATCATGGAGGCCGAAAGTGACGGTGTGGCACGTTGGGCCCAGAAACAGGATCCCCGTGTCACCCGTTTTGGCGGCTTCATCCGCAAGACACGTCTGGATGAGTTGCCGCAATTGTTCAATGTTGTGCGAGGCGATATGAGTTTTGTCGGGCCACGTCCGGAGCGTCCCGAATTCGTGGGCGACCTGAACGCGAAGCTGCCTTACTATCGTGATCGACACTGGGTGAAACCGGGACTGACCGGCTGGGCACAGATCAACTATCCCTATGGCGCCTCGCAAGAGGATGCGTTCAAAAAGCTTCAGTACGATCTCTACTATGTCAAGAATCAGGGGATCGCGCTGGATCTGATGATCATTGCCCAGACCGTGGAAGTCGTGTTGTGGGGCCGGGGAGCCCAGTAATACGCGGAAACTCAACCGGGCTTGAACTGCGACAGGATGTCGTGATCGCGCCGGGGAAAAAATTATTTGCAGGGTCTCCCTTCTGTTTTATTTTTTGATGACCCAGGCAGACGGGATGGTAGTTAGTATAATAAGAAAAACCCGGCATTGCGGACGCCGTGAATATTGGCATAGCATCAGATATAACCGGATGGCAAATGTGCGCCTGACAGCCGTGAACCTGGGGCTGTTTTTCTCTTGTCCGGGGCACAATCCCAATTCACCTACGGTCGTTTGAGTTGATTGATGTAAGCCACCTTACTATTGGGCTGATCGGTTATAGCGTTGCCTGTTTGGCCTTTCTGGCGCTGACGGTTGTATTGGCCATCGGTTGGCGAGGAGGCGCTCAGGGAACGGCCTTATTGGCCGCGGCCGTGGTCTCTATGTTGTGGGCCGCCCTCATGGCCCTCGATACCTCCACTGCGTTCACCCTCTGGCCGGCGCTGGTTCTTCTCACCGATTTGCTGCGAGATCTCGCCTGGTTGACCTTTTTGTGGCTGGTGCTGTGGCTGGGGCACACTACTGCGGGAACCTCATACCTGAGCCTGTTACGACTGGTTGGTATCGTGCTGTTGACGTTTCTGCTGGCGCAGATGGGCTTGCTGTTGGTCATGCCGCTTTCGGATATTATCCAGTGGGCGCTGGGTGGCAAGGTCATATTGACCATCGGTGCGTTGGTACTGATTGAACAGCTGTATCGTTCGACGGCTGCAGACAAACGCTGGGCGGTAAAATACCTGTGCCTCGCGACTGGTGCCCTGTTTATCTATGATTTCATTCTGTATTCCGATGCCCTGTTGTTCCTGGGGATCAGTCAGACACTTTGGGATGCGCGGGGTTACGTCAACGCGCTGGTCGTTCCCCTGATCGCGGTGTCCGCCGCACGTAATCCCCAGTGGTCGCTCGATGTCTATGTTTCGCGTGGTGTGGTGCTGCATGGTTCCGCGTTAGTGATGGCGGGGGGGTACCTGCTGTTAATGGCGGCGGCCGGATTTTATCTGCGCCGTTTCGGTGGCGAATGGGGCGCGGTGTTGCAGGCCGTATTTCTGTTCGCCGCGGCGTTGTTACTGGTGGCCTTGCTGGTCTCGGGACAGTTGCGTGCCACTCTGAAGGTGTTTCTCAGTAAACACTTTTTCAATTACCGTTATGATTATCGCGAAGAGTGGTTGCGCTTTATTCATACCCTGGCCGCGTCGGACGAGCCCTTGCCCGAGCGCGTCATCCGTGCCGTGGGAGATATTGTAGAAAGCCCGGGCGGTCAGCTCTGGCTGTCGGATGGCGGCCGTCAGTATGTGGCAGATGCTCGCCGCAATTGGCCGGAGCGTGAGCTCCCTGCTGTAGCCAATGATAGCCAGCTGGTGGCGTATCTGCGTGATAGTCAGTGGGTCATTGATCTGGATGAGTACCATGAGAATCCCGAGCGTTATACCGGACTGGCATTGCCCGACTGGATGATGCTGGAGTCGCGGCTCTGGATCCTCGTGCCTTTGATGCATGAAGAAGCCCTGCTGGGGTTCTTGCTCCTGGCTCGCTCCAGAGCGGGTCACAGTATCAACTGGGAAGATCGCGATTTGCTCAAGACGGCGGGACGGCAGGCGGCCAGCCACCTGGCCCAGATGCAGACCCTGCAGGCTCTGGCGGAAGCGCGACAGTTCGAAACGTTCAACAGGCTTTCGGCGTATGTGATCCACGATCTGAAGAACCTGGTAGCCCAGCTGTCGCTGGTGGTGAGCAATGCCCATCGTCACAGTGACAACCCGGCCTTTCTCAAAGATGCGATCGCCACGGTGGAAAATGCGGTCAATCGCATGAATCGTCTCATGCAGCAATTACGCAGTGGAACCCAGGTGGCTGGCGCGCAGCCGCTGGATCTGGCCGCGCTGGCTGACGAAGCCGTGACTAATGCAGCCGACCGCACGCCCGCGCCTCGCTTCACCCTACCCGATGAAACGGCTTGGGTGCTGGCAGAGCGCGATCGGTTGCTGTCGGTGTTGCATCATTTGATTCAAAATGCCCAGGAGGCCACACCGGCATCGGGAGAGGTTTCGCTCACGTTATGGCGAACGGGGGAGCAGGCCTGTCTGGAGGTATCCGACACCGGCTGCGGCATGGATCGCGCATTTATCCGTGAACGCCTGTTCCGGCCGTTTGATTCCACCAAGGGATTGACGGGGATGGGCATTGGTGTATATGAAAGTCGCGAGTTTCTGCGCGCCCTGGGGGGGGATCTGGAGGTGCGCAGTACACCTGGAGAAGGCAGTACGTTTCGTCTATTGCTGCCGCTATATCATGGTGATACCACGGCCGATGACATACAGCAGGAGGAAAAGGCCTGATGGGGAAAAAACCGCAGATGCCGGGCTTGTTACTGGTGGAGGATGATCCGGGATTATTGAGTCAGTTGCGCTGGTGCTTCGATGATTTCGAGGTGGTCACGGCGACTAACCGGGACGAGGCGATCAGCCAACTACGCCGTGCCGAGCCCTCCGTGGTGACGCTGGATCTGGGGCTGCCGCCCGATCCGGGCGGTGCCAGTGAGGGGCTGGCGACGCTGGAACAGATTCTGGCGCTCGCACCACAAACCAAGGTGGTGGTGGTGACGGGTAACAATGATCGGGATAATGCTGTGCGGGCTGTTGCACTGGGTGCCTATGATTTTTATCAGAAGCCGGTCGATGCCGAGTTGCTCAAGCTGATTGTGGAACGTGCTTACCGAATCTACGAACTGGAAGAAGAAAACCGGCGGCTGCAACAAAATCAGGACAACTCTCCTCTGCCCGGCCTGATTGCCGGTAGTCCAGAGATGCTGAAAATCTGCCGGACCGTGGAAAAAGTGGCGCCAACCAGTGTCACGACCCTGTTGCTGGGTGAAAGCGGTACCGGCAAGGAAGTGATTGCCCGTGCCATACATAGCCGAAGCGAACGTTGCGATGCCCCTTTCGTGGCGATCAATTGTGCGGCCATCCCCGAAAACCTGCTTGAGTCGGAACTGTTCGGCCATGAGAAAGGGGCCTTCACCGGGGCAACCCGACAGAATCGGGGTAAAATCGAGTATGCTGACGGCGGCACCCTGTTTCTGGATGAGGTCGGTGATTTGGCCCTTTCTCTGCAGGCCAAGTTGTTGCGTTTCTTGCAAGAGCGGGTGATCGAGCGCGTGGGTGGGCGCGAGGATATTCCCGTGGATGTGCGGGTGATCTGCGCGACCCACCAGGACCTGCAGGGCCTGATCGCGCAAAACGCCTTTCGTGAGGATCTGTTTTATCGCATCAGCGAAATGAGCATCACCATTCCCCCGTTGCGCGAGCGCAGTGAAGATGCGCATCTTCTGGCGCGGGTTTTTCTGGAGCGCTTTGCGCGTGAGCAGGGCCGCGCGGTGAAAGGTTTTACGCCCGAATCCCTCAAAGCCATCAAGGCGCATAACTGGCCCGGAAATGTGCGCGAACTGGAAAACCGTATAAAACGTGCGGTGGTTATGGCGGATGGTTCCCAGGTGACCAGCGAGGATCTGGAGCTATCCGATAGTGGTGAGGATCCGCTCATGCTCAATTTGCGTCAGGTGCGTGACGAGGCGGAAGGCCGGGCGTTACGACACACCCTGCAGATCGTGGACGGCAATATTTCACAGGCGGCGGAACTGCTGGGTGTGAGTCGGCCGACACTCTATGACTTGCTTAAAAAGCATGGTTTGAATCGTTAATCGCCCTGGAGGCGTCTATGTACATCAGACTGGAAAAACTGGTTCAACAAGTGATTATGGCGGGTTTGTTTACAAGTTTGCTGGTCGCCTGCGGGCAGGAGGGATTGAATGAAAGCGAGCACCTGGAAAAAGCGATTGAGTACCGCCAGCAGAACGACCTGCGGGCCAGTGTGATCGAGCTGAAGAATGTTTTGCAACAAAACCCGAACAATGCGCAAGCCCGCCTGCAACTGGGACTCACCTATCTGGCGCTGGAAGATGGCGCGAATGCCGAAACCGAGCTGTTGCGTGCTCGCGAGCTGGGCAAGGATTCGGCCGAGCTTTCGGTCGCGCTGGCCCGAGCACATGTATTGCAGGAGCAATTCGATAACGCCCTGGCGCTGTTAAATGAAGTCGATACAGATGATCAGGTGAGCGATGCCGAGGTTCATCTGGTACGCGGTCTGGCACAGCTGGGCAAGGAGCAGCCACAAGTGGCGCGTGGTCTGTTTGAACAGGCACTGAATATCGAACCGGATTCGGTTGAAGCGATACTTGGCATTGCCTGGAGTGAACAGCGCGAGGGCGACTTGCTTGAGGCGCAGCAGTGGGTTGAGCGAGCACTGGATCTGGAGCCGGAGCATGTCGCGGCATGGCGAACCCGTGGTGACATCGCTCGTGCACATGGGGATCTTGCCGGTGCTGATGAGGCCTATAGCCAGGCCATCACCGCAGCCAGGAAGACGTTTGCGCTTCACCTGCGTCGGGCCATGGTTCGTTTGGAGCGGGATGATCTGGCTGGTGCCGAAACGGATCTGTCCGTGATGCGGCGTTTGGCGGGCAAGCATCCGATTACTCACTATATCAGCGGGGTGCTGCATTTTCGTCACCAGCGCTACAATGATGCCCAGGTCGATTTCGAGGCGGTGCTGAGTCGGCTGCCCGAGCATCAACCCACTACCTACATGCTGGGGGCGGCGCATTTCTTTCAGGAGCACTGGAACCAGGCGGAGAATCACCTGCGTCGCTATTTGCAGGCCAATCCTGCTTCCACAGAGGCATCGCTCTTGCTGGCGCGTGTCAATGTGCAACAGCAGCGCAACAATGATGCGATTGAGATTCTGGAGCAAAGTCTGGCAAACACGGATTCCCCGCAACCCAAAGTCAGCGAGTTGCTGGCCAGTCTGTATCTTCAGCAAGGCCAGGAAGCAAGCAGTGTGAAAACATTGCAGACGGCGGTTGCTGCGGATCCGGATTCGGCCGAATTGCAGGAAATGCTGGGTGTGGCGCTGATGCGCAGCGGAGACCGCGATGCCGGGCTGGAAGCGCTGGACAGGGCCTCCCGAATGGATACCGGGCCGCGTCCCGCCGATACTACTTTGATATTGAGCCACTTGCAGGCGAAAGAATACGCGGCGGCACTGAAAGCGGCGCAACGTTATCGCCAGAAACAGCCTGATAATGCCGAGGCTCACAATTTTATCGGCGCGGCCCTGATGGGGCTGGGCCGCGTGGATGAGGCGCGCGAGGCTTTCGACAAAGCTCTGAAGCTGGCCCCCGACAAGCACTCGGTCGCGATGAACCTGGGCGGGCTGGAAATGCGTCTCGATAATCTGGCGGCCGCGCGCCAGATCTTCGAGGCAATCCAGGCGCGGGAGCCCGGACATCCCGCCTCCGCCCAACAACTGGCAAGTCTGGAGATGCGACAAGGTCGCCCGCAGGCCGCGCGGGAATGGTTACGCTCGGCGATCAAGGCACATCCGGAAGACACTGGGCCCGCATTGATGCTCGCCCGTATCCAGCTTGAGCAGGGTGAGGGTGACCAGGCGGTCCAGACATTGAACGCGGCACGCGAACGTCAGCCCGAGCGGCTACAGGTGTATTTCGCCCTGGCGCAAACCCTGCGCGCACAGGCCCGGGCCGATGAGGCGGTACGGGTGTTGCAGCGTGCGCAGGGGATTGCGCCACGCTCAGCCCATGTTCTCTACCACCTGGCGGTGGCTCAGGAGTCCGCCAGGGAGGTATCGGAAGCGATCGCCAGCTTGCGCCAGGCCGTGGAACTCGATCCGCGCCACTACATGGCGGGTGTCAGGTTGACCTTTTTGTTAGCCGAAACAGGCCAGATCAGCGAGGCAAAAGCCCAGCTGGGCAAACTAACAGAACGCCATGCCGAGCGCGCGGATGTACTGGCTATCCAGGGTCGGCTGGCCCGCCATGAGAAAGATTTGTCGACCGCGATAGAATATTACCAGCGCGCGGTGAAAAAAAATCCACGCCGGCCATGGATGCTCGAACTGGCCAATGCACAGCGGGCCGCCGGGGATATGGCGGCGGCGATCAACACCCTGACAGCGGTGGTGACACGCTCACCGAATGACATCCCGGTTCGTCACACCCTGGCCAGCTGGCAAATGGCGGCCAACGATGAGGCCGGGGCGATCAGCCATTACGAACAGATCGTGGCACGCAATGCACAGGATACGGTCGCGCTCAACAATCTCGCCTGGCTGTTACGCGAACGCGACACACAGCGGGCCCTGAAACTGGTGGAACAGGCACGAGAACAGTCCCCGGATAATGCCGGGATCCTGGATACCCTGGGTGTCGTACTTTTTTACACCGGCGAACTGGAGCGTTCCGCGCAAACCCTGGCCCGCGCGGCGGACGGGGCGCCGGATTGGCCGCCGGTGCACTACCACCTCGGGCGTACTCTCCATGCCACAGGTGAGATCACGGGTGCCAGGGCTGCTTTGCAGCGGGCGCTGGACCTGGACAAGCCATTTGCGGAAATGGCGGAAACCCGGGCGCTGCTGAAGCGGCTGCAGCAGTGACCCGGGGCGCTGTCGGGGCGCTTTACAAATACCCACTAACGAGCCTGAAACAGATCCTGCTTACAGGCCGGCGACTGGTAAATATTCTAATAAAAAACAATGATTTACGGTGTTTTTACGAGCGGGTTGAGGGCTTTGGCACGAACGCTGCATTCAAGTTAGGCAGAATTTGCAGATAGGTCATCATGATCTACACCCAGAGACAGGAGTCTTGAAAATGATTAAGAAAACCTTGGTAGTATCGGCATTGGGGGCGCTAATGTCCGCAAATGTCGCGATGGCGGGCCCGTTCGTCATTGATACTGGCTTCGATTTCGATGGTGCAGGTGGTACCACTACCACAGCCGCTAATGAACTGGGCTACACCGATACGCGAGCCACGTCCATTTATCTGGGCGATCCCAGTGTGGCAGGCACCCCGGTGGTTGATACCAATATCGAGTCCGTGATGAATTCCTACGGATTTGCAGAAGGTACCTTTACCGCCATTGATGGCACATCCGATGTGGATATGTCCTATCCGAATGACCCGGCTCAGAAAAACATCGATGCCCTGAACTTTGTTGATGCTGCTCCGGATGGTAACGGCTTTGTCAGCGGTGTGGGCGGATTCCCGAACGATTACGGTTTTGCCGGCGTTGAAGGCAGTACCTGGGGTCTGACTTACGATTACATGATCGAAGGCACGACCACAGCAACAGGAGTCAGCTACAACTCCGGTTACTTTGACGTGTACTTTGAGGACGGCACTGATCGGACTCAGGTAGTGCGACTCAACGTCACCGGATCAGACCTGGCCGCCGCTAATCTGGATATTTTCGGCAACGTCACTTACGATTTTGACGGTGATGGGATCGATGATGCCGCGGGCGACTCTTTCCTGGAAAACTTCTTCGTCGACGTTGAAAGCGGCGAGACTTTCTACAGCCTGTGGAAAGCCGGTTATGACGTGGGCAATTTGATGAACGTCAGCTGGATTCTGGACACCAACGTCAACCCGCCGTTGCCCACCGAAGATGAGCTGGTGGCTTTCGCGGGCGAAGACGGTACCTCGCTGATTCGTCAGGCAAATCTGGATGGCAGTGTTGTCTTCCAGGTACCGGAACCCTGGACCCTGGGTCTGTTCGGTGCCGGGTTGCTGGCCCTGGGGTTTGTTGCCCGTCGCCGCTCTCGTTCAGTGAACTGATTCGCGACATCAGACGGTTCTACCTTAAAAGCCGTGGCCTTTGGCCGCGGCTTTTTTATTGGGTGTTTCATGGGGAGTATGGCGCTGGCTTTGCATCGTCTTTATTAGCCGAGAGTACGGCGTGGAGGAACACGAGACCGTCCGGGGAGGGGGATAAAGTGGCGCCGTGACTGGTCCTGGTTTAAATGGCGCCCATGCGCCGCAAATGGCGACGCATGAGGGCCATGATTAGCCGTTGCAATGGATTGCGGTGCCCGCCCGGGCGCCAGGTGTGGGTCAGGCGCTGGCGGTAGGCGTCGAAGTGCAGGCCGTGAGGCGCGGCGAGTACCGGGCCCCGGCCCAATAAAACCTTGAGGGTTTCGGTAGCGGCCACACCGGCACACAGTTCACAGGCCATGGGGGTGGATGGGCCGCGTTGGCGGACAAAGTCCACGGCGGAATCATCCACCAGGTAGGCGCGCTGCAACATGGCGGGTGACAAGCCGACCAGAAAACGCACCAGCTGCTCGCTCTCGGTCTGGCCGGCCATGCCAAAATAGCGCTCAAAGCCCATGCGTTTGGGTAAAAAATTTAACAGCGCTACGCCCATCCCCAGTGGCGCGGCCGTGATGGCGGGTATCTCACCCTGCTCGCAGGCGTCGAACACAATCCGGCGTGCATGCAGGGCAAAGAAATCCAGACCGTCGACATAAACATCGGCATCCGTCAAAAAACTGGAGAGATTGGTGTCGATCACCCCGTCGGGGAAGATCCGGATATCCAGCTCGGGGTTGATATCCCGGGCCATGTCGACCAGGGTGTCCAGCTTGGGGCGACCCAGCGATGAGAGCGCCGCTCCCGCCTGGCGGTTGAAGTTGGCCAGTTCGAAGTGATCGAATTCCGCAAGGTTGAACGCGCCAACCCCAAGGCGAGTGAGGGTCAGCAAATGACTGCCGCCAACCCCGCCCAGTCCGGCTATCGCGACCCGCTTGTCCCGGAGTCGGGATTGTTCTTCGCGAGTGACCCAGCCAAGGTTGCGGGAGAAGGCGGTGAAGTAATCAAACGGGGAGCGCGCCATTCCTCCTTTATATCAGGAACCGCCGGAATCACAAAGCAAACTGGCTGAATGGCTGTGCTTGGTACGGGTGCACTTCCATGACGGCAGTAATGGTATCGAGAATCCCGCGCAGTTCAGGTTTGAGGTGTTTGTGCAAACTCTGTGCACTAATATAAAACGGACCGCGTAAACCATGGTACTCGACCACCTCACCGGCCGGCCGGAAGATGATGCCATAGCGACGCATGTGCCGGGCCAGCCGGGGTTCCATCATCACAAACGCTCCTGTCATGCCATGGGTGATGGCCAGTGCGGCGCCTGCCAGATAGAGACCCAGGGCAATATGCGGGAAGACCCGACGCCGGGCTTCCTGTTGCAGCTTGTCGGCATCGATGTCGAGGTCGTTGCCACCCGGCTCCAGCTGCTCGTTGGCGCGGCGGCGAAACTGGCTGCGCACGGCCAGCCGGGATATCTCGCCGAACGAGCCGCGCGGGAGCGTGGCCGGATCGATGATATTGCGCCGCAGGCTGTTTCCGGCGAAGCGCTCGAAGGGAAACAGGATGCGATCCTGGTAGCCGGGCCGGTCGGTGATCAGGCGGACACAGCCAGCGTATTCCCCGGAAGAGCGGTGGCGCAGCAGGGCATGCAGGGCATGGTCGTCGTATTCGTCTCGCTCCAGGCCGTCGGGAAAATTTCGGGGATCTTCAAAGCCGGTTTCAAGGCAATACACCTCGTAACGGATCCGATAGACAATGTTCTTCAGTTCGGGGGTGTTGGCAGGAATAACCTCGAAACACCGGTGAAACTGTTCGGACAGTTTGGGCTGGGAGACCGGGTTGGGCTGTGTAATCATCATGAGGGATACTCTATTAAGTATAGAAACAGGCGGAGCGCCGGTTACTTTTTTTATAGAGGGATTTCCGTCTAGGGACAAGTGACAGAATGCGCGAAATGCCCTTTTTGGGCGCATTTCACTCTGTTTTGTGATCCAGCTCGTATTCCGGCTGCCTGGCCGGTGTGCTGTGCTGCCGTTGGGCCCGGTTGTGCGCTAGTCTTCGGCAGGCAACGATGCTGGACGGGGCCCGGAATCCGGTCCAGAATCAAGGGCATTTGGCCTGCAGGCTACGGCGTTGAAAGGCCATGTGGGGCGTGTGGTCAGACAGGTGATTGCGAGGACGTTCGACGAAATGCGCAACTTATTAATAATAGCGTTGTGGTGCCTGTTCGGGATGGTTCCGGGCCTGGTAGCCGGCAGTACGGGCGAAGAGAGTGCCGGGCGCCAGCTGGCACAGCAGGTCTATGACCGCCCGGACGGGCGCGACATGAGTACGCGCGGCAAAATGGTGTTACAGGAAAAAGGCTATCAACCGCGGGTGCGGGAGATGGTCACCTACCGGCGGGAGCCGCAGTCGGACGAGATCCAGTCCCTGATTCGTTTTACCGCGCCAGCGGATATTCGCGACACTGGATTGTTGACGCTGGATTACCCGGACGGCAGCTCAGACCAATGGATTTATCTTCCCGCGCTGGATCGCTCCCGGCGGATTTCCGCCAATCGCAAGGGGGGGCGATTTGTCGGTTCGGATATCTTTTTCGAAGATCTGCAGGATCGCAAGGTGAACATGGATCATCATCGCCTGCTGGGTAGCGAGAAAATATCCGGGATGGCCACCCGGGTTCTGGAGAGCGTACCCGTGGATGCCAGCAATTCGATTTATGGCAAGCGGGTCAGCTGGATCCATGAACCCAGCCTGCTGCCGTTGCGGATCGATTATTACGGTCGCGGACCGACTGACCAGCCTATCAAGCGTCTGGAAGTGCATCGGATTGAGGAGATCCAGGGTTACTGGACGATCATGGACAACACCATGACGGATCTGGACAGTGGTCACCAGACTCGTCTGGTGAACGATGTCGTGGTCTATGATCGTGGTCTGTCAGAGGAGTTATTCAGCAGCCGGTTCCTGGAAGACCCGGCCAGCGAGCGCAAATACCGCCCATGATCGTGCATCACAGTCTGAGTGCAAACGGCGCGATGTTGCCGAGCCCGTTCGTCGGGAGGATGGAGTCATAGTGAGAGTCCGTTCGCGTTGGCTGAAGTGGATCGTGCTGCCGCCGGTATTGACGCTGTTGGCGGGCTGGAGCAGTCTTTGCGTGGCGGCCGATGTCCAGCGGTTGCTCTCCCCGCCCTATCCCGATCTGGCGTCGGCGCTGGCCGTGGCCAGACCTGTGCAGGATCAATTCGCCACGCTGGGCATCATTACCGCGCAAGACCCGGGCGGTTACCGGCTGGTGCTGGCCGAATCCGCCGATTCGCGCGTGATTGGTGTCGCCCGTGCCAATGCCGGGCAGGCCGGATTGCAGCCGCTGCAGGTCGTGCCGGTGACAGCAGACGCGCCTCGGGCAATCTCGATCGAACAGGCGCAAACGGAGGAGTTCAGCAGCCTGTCGGTGGCACGCCAGAAAGTTGCCGAGACGCGACGCCAAGGCGGCCTGGCCGAGCTGAGCCCGGGTCGGGAGCGGAAGGGCATGATCGCTATATTGCTGGGTGATTATGCCCGCGAGGAAGCGGCCCGCCATGATGCGCGAATACTCGACGACGTGGGCATTGATAACCTGGTCCTCGCTCCCCGGGTAACCCGCACCTATTCGATCGCCGCCGGGGCTTTCTGGGAAGCCGAGAATGTTGACCAGCGGGTGCAGCAACTTCGCGAAGCGGGACTGGGCAACATCAGCCTGATCCACCAGAACAAAAAACCGACCCTGATTCAACTGATCAGCTATCCCGATCGGGAGGCCGCGCGCAGGGATGCGGGTGTGCTGGAGAAGGCGGGCATCAAACATCTGATCCTGGTCCCCGGAAGTCGGCGGGGCTATGTGATCAGCGCGGGGGCGTTTCGGCGCGAACAAAATGTCCAGGCTCGGGTCGAGCGGTTACGGGAGCTGGGCTTCGCCAATATCACCATCTTGCCGCTACGTGCCCGCCCGGCGCGTTACCGGGTGATATCACTGTTGCCGGAATCACAAACGGCGGGGCAGACCATCGTTATCGGTGAGGCGAGCGGAGCAGCGGATGACTTGCCACCGATTCCGGCGGAGATTCCTGAACTGGCCGGAACGGATGCCGCGTCGGCCAATGGCCCCCGTCTGGTGATCGATCCGCTTCGCCTCGAGGCCGGTGCCCTGACCGATGAGGCGGCACCCGCCGAGGGAAGTCATTACCTGCATGGCAAACTGGCGGTTGAATGGCCCTGGCATGAACACTGGGAAGGGCGCGTGGGCGCGCGGATCGACAGTTATCACCAGAGCGGGGAAACGGAATTCGACGAAACCGGCCTGGATTATGACGATACCTATATACGCTATCGCAGCGACAGCCGGCGTCTGACGCTGGGCGCGCAAACCGTGTTGTGGGGCCGGGTCGATGAGTTGCCGCCGACTGACCGTCTGAGTGTGCGGGACGTGAGTCGTTTCGTGCTGGATGATGTGGAAGATCGGCGGCGTGCGGTTCCGGCCGCGCGCTGGGAGGAGTTTGTCGGCGAATACAAGCTCGACTTCCTCTATGTGCCGGATTTTCGGGCGGCAGAGTTGCCGGAGCAGGACAGCATCTGGTCTCCGGTGGATCGCGAGCGCGGACGGTTCATTGGCCTGCCCCTTGATCCGCGCATGGCGCCGCTCATTCGTCAGGGCCGGTTTGTCGAGGATGATGACGGCCGTGGTGGCTGGGGGCTGCGCCTGCGTCGGGTCGGCCGGGATCTGGACTATGCCCTGACCGTGCAGGATGCCCGTCACTCCCTGCCCTATTACGAGCTGGATCCGGCGGTACGCCAGCAGCTGCTGGCCACCGGCGATACTACCGGGGCCCTGGCGGCCGCGCCGCAAACGTTCATCGCACGCCATCCGCGAACCTGGGTGGTGGGCGGCGATCTCGCCTATGCCAGCGGCGCGTCGACCTGGCGCTTTGAGCTGGCCTGGCTCAGTGATCATCCGGCGACGACTGACGATCTGCGCTATATCACGCTCGACGCGGTGGACTGGGTGGCCGGTGTGGAGTTTTTCCCCGGGGACCGTAACCTGCGGATCACGGCCCAGCTACGCGGTCTGCATTTGCTGGGGGCGGACCAGCCGCTGCTGGATCGGGAAAATATTCATACCCTGTTCGGCGATATCGAAAGCCCCTTCGCGCGTGACCGCTGGCGAATCCGGTTGCGCTATTCGCTGGGACTGGACGACAAGGATGTGTATCTGAATCCACAGCTGATCTACCAGGGGGCCGAACCCCACGAGATGTATCTCGGATATCACTATTTCGACGGCGACGAGAATACGCCTGGCGGCTTTCATCAGCAGCATGATCTGGTCACCCTCGGCTGGAGGGCGCGTTTTTGAGCCCGGCCAGACTCCCTGCCCCGCTGGCGCTGCTCCTGTTGATCGCCCTGGCCACCCTGCCCGGGGGGCTGTTGCTGAAGATCGAGCTCAACAATGCCCCCGAAATCTATTTCCCCGAGGCCTCTCCCGCCGTGCAACTGGAAGACGAGCTGCGCGAGGAGTTTCCTCTGGATCAGGTGCTGGTGGTGTTGCTGGAAGGTGACAACCTGTTCAGCGACGCGGCGCTGGCGGATATGCAGCAGATTGTTGGCAAACTGGAATCCCATCCGCATGTGGACCGGGTGCTGGCCCTGCCGACCCTGGACCATATCCGCGGTACCGAGGATGGATTTGCCGTGGAGCCCTTGCTGGATACCGCTGTGGCGTCGGATCTCGACCCCCGGGCAAGGCGCGAACGGGTGCTCGGCGATCGGTTCGCGCCGGGGATGCTGGTCTCCGAAACCGGCGACGCGGTGGCGCTGGTGGTGCGACCCGGGCCAATGGATGACAGCCTGCAGCGGCTGGCACTGCAAACCACCACCCTGGCCGCCATCAATGCCACGCCGCTGGGCGAGCAGATCACGGCAGTCGGGGGGCAGGTGGCCCTGGATGTGGCGCAGTTGCGGGCGATGATTCGCGACAGCATGATGTTTGTTCCCATGACCACCGGGTTGGGTCTGTTGCTGATCGGCTGGATGTTTCGCCGCTGGCTGGCGGTGCTGGCGGCCGGGGCAGTGATTGGCGCGGTGGTGAGCAGCAGCGTGGGGATCCTGATCCTGGCCGGGCGCCCGTATACCCTGATCTCGGCTATCCTCCCGCCGTTGATGGCCGCCCTGTCGGTCGCCCTGCTGATCCACTGGTTCAACGCGCTGACGCTGGCGGCCCGGCAAGGGCTGGAGGGCGCGGCCCGGGTCGGCCAGGCCTGGCGCGAGGTGGCCCGGCCAGCGGTCTTTACGGCCCTGACCACCAGCGCCGGGCTGGCCTCGCTGAGTCTGAGCCCGATCCAGCCCATCCAGGCATTTGGCCTGGTGGCCGCACTCGGCACCTTGCTGCTGGCGGCCGTGGTGTTATTGCTGTTGCCACCCGTGTTTATTCGCTGGGATCGTGGCAGCTGGGGCGCGCACGCGGGTGGCATTCATAGTTTCAACCGTTTCGTGGCATTATTGCGCAACCTGGGCATGCGCAGGCCGCTGTGGGTGCTGGGGCTTACCGGGCTGTTGTTGGTGGTGCTGGCGCCCCAGATCGCGCGTGTCCAGACCGAAACCGATCTGTTCCGGTTCTTCAAACCCGATCATCCGATCACCCATTCCAATGAACGCATTCGCGAGCAGCTCAGTGGCGTGACGACGCTGGAAGTGGTCTTCGACGGCCCCGGTCGCGACAGCCTCAAGTCCCCCCGGCATTTAGAGCAAATCCGGGATTTTCAGCGCTGGCTGGGAACGTTGCCGGAAGTGGATCGCACCACCTCGATGGCGGAATTGATCGAGGAAATGCACTGGGCGTTTCACAATGAGCAGCCCGAATACCGGACCCTGCCGGACAATGCGGCCCTGATTACCCAGTACCTGTTCGTGTATGACGGCGTGGAGTTGCACGAGCTGGTCAACCGCGAATTCGATCGGACGCGGTTGCTACTGAACCTGAATATCAATGGTGCGCGCGAGATCAAACAGGTAATTCAGCGCATCGAGCAGGAAATTGACGCTCGCCAGCTCGACGATTTGTCGGTGACCGTCGGAGGGTTCGGCAGAATGTTCGCGGATCAGGAAACACTCCTGATCCAGGGTCAGTTGCGGGGCCTGGTCGGCGCGGTGGTGCTGATCTTTATCCTGATGGCCGTGCTGTGGCGATCGCCCGGCGCCTCCGCGATCGGCATGATTCCCAATCTTGCTCCCATCGTGATCATCTTCAGCCTGATGGGGCTGTTCGGAATCTGGCTGGATATGGCCACGGCAATGATTGCCAGTGTGGCGGTCGGAATCGCGGTGGACGACACGATTCATGTCTATCAGGGTTACCGGCGCCGGCGGCTGAGTGGCAGCCCGCGAGTCTGGGCCCTGGCCCGGACCTACCGGCAGGCCGGCCGCGCAGTTACTGCGACGACTCTGGTGCTGTGCGGCCAGTTCCTGCTGCTGACTACCTCCCAGTTCGTGCCGACCGTGGAATTTGGCTTGCTGACCGCCGTGGGACTGTTCACCGCGCTGGTCTTTGATTTACTCGTGCTGCCCGCCTTGCTGATGGTGTTACCGGAAAGCCGGATGCGGCGCTCGGATTAAAAACCGCTGTTGCATGTGAGGTTGTTGCACGGGGGCGGCAGAACAGATCATCGAGGGCGAGAGGGTCAGGGTTTTCCCTTAGTTATCGAGCTCATCCGTCAGCCGGACAGATCCCTTATGTATAGGCGTAGAAATGCGCCGCAGGTCGAGAAAGCTTAAAAGAGCAAGGTTGCTTGACGTGCGCCCGGACCTGTTTAAAATGTGATACTTGTCACCTTCTTTGGGAATGCCTCTTGATTTCGGCCGGAGAAGCCGAACAGCCCATGGCCTTCCCTGTAGCCGCCAGGGCAAGCGTTGCAGAGAAGTCTGTGGCCGGGTTGAAAGCGTAAACAATAACCATCAGGCCAATGGCTTGTGACAGGGAGAAATAACATTGAACGCAACATTTTTCATTCCAAGGGGAATCGCCGTGAGCAGGGTTTTGATACTGACCGCCGTGTTGGCGCTGGTCGGTTGTGGCAGCAGCCATCCACCTATATCGCCGGAACCCCCCGAACACGAATACCTGATCGGGCCGGGTGACAACGTCAATATTTTTGTCTGGCGCCAATCGGAGCTGTCCGCCACCGTGCCGGTGCGTCCCGACGGCAAAATCACCACCCCGTTGGTCGAGGACCTGCCAGCCAGTGGGAAAACACCGACGCAACTGGCCCGCGACATGGAAAAAGAACTCAGGAAATACATCCGGGATCCGATTGTCACTGTGATCGTAACCGGTTTTGTCGGGCCGTACAGTCAGCAGGTACGCGTGGTCGGGCAGGCAGTTAACCCGCAAACGATCCCCTATCGCGAGGACATGACCGTTCTGGATGTCATGATTGAAGTGGGAGGCCTGACCGAGTTCGCCGCCGGTAATCGCGCCAGTATCGTTCGTGAAATAGATGGCGAAACTAAACAATTTGGCGTCCACCTGGACGATCTTATCAAGCAGGGCGAGATAGATGCGAATGTACCGGTCAGGCCCGGAGACACATTGATCATTCCTGAAAGCTGGTTCTAGCCAGTCATTACAGCAGGTTACATGGAACGTAAAAACTGACGTGTTTCGGGGATGAAGAGAGACGTGGTATGCATGAACTATTAGGCCAAATCTACGCCTATGTGCGTCAGACTTGGCGGCATCGCTGGCTTGCCCTGGCCGTCGCCTGGGTCGTGTGCATAGCCGGCTGGGTGTATGTGTCGCAGATGCCGGATGTGTATCGAGCATCGGCGCGCGTGCATGTGGATACTGACTCCATGTTGCGCCCTCTGTTGCGGGGGATCGCAGTCGACACCAACATCAGTCAACGGGTTAACCTGATGACCCGCACGCTCATTACGCGCCCCAATATGGAAAAAGTGGCGCGCATGACCGATATGCATCTTGATGCCCATACTGACAGTGAGATGGATGCGATTATCGAGCGCCTGCACAATAATGTCACTATTCAGGGCGACCAGCGACAAAATCTTTATACCCTCTCTTATAACGACAAGAATCCGAAGCAGGCGCATTCGGTTGTGCAGGCGATGTTGACCATATTTACGGAAAGCGCGCTGGGCGAGACTCGCCAGGACGGCGATATGGCCCAGGATTTCATTGAAAAACAATTAGAGAAATACGAAAAGCGTCTTTCCGAGGCGGAACAGCGCCTGGCGGATTTTCGGCGGGAAAACGTTGGCATGTTACCTGGGGATCGGGGAGATTATTACCAGCGACTGCAAAATGCTCAGAGCGAGCTTGAGGAAGCCCGCCAGCGGCTGGCCGAGGCGGAAAGCCGGCGGGACGAGGTGCGTCGGCAACTGGCCGGCGAGGAACCGACCTTCGGGATTACGGGTTACCAAGGCAGAGGTTCAAGTACCGGCAACTCTGCGATTGACAAACGCATAGAGAATCTTCAACAGAGACTCGATGAATTATTACTGACTTACACAGAGCAACATCCTGACGTAGAAGCTATAAATCGAACAATAAAAGATTTAAAAGAACAAAAAGCAGAGCAGCAGGCAATGTTGCCCGATGATGGACAGTCGGTGGTGGACGAGGATCTGGGTACCAATCCAGTTTATCAACAAATGCGGATCACTTTATCCAATGCCGAAGTCGAAATCTCATCGCTGCGTTCCCGTGTGCGTCGCTATGAAAATAAAGTAAAGGAATTGCAGCGTATGGTGGACACTATTCCCAATGTCGAGGCCAAACTCAAACAGCTTGACCGCGATTACCGCGTTAATCGGGAAAATTACGAGAAGCTTTTACAGCGTCGCGAGGCGGCGAATCTCTCGCAAAACGTCGAGGCTGGTGGCCGGCAGGTACAATTCAGGGTCATCGAGCCAGCGCGGGTACCGGAATCACCGGCTGCGCCAGACCGATTGCTGCTACATAGCGCCGTGTTGATTGTTGCGCTGGGACTGGGGGCAGGGCTGGCCTTGCTGTTCGCACAGTTACGACCGGTGTTTGATAATCGCCGAACCCTGAACACGGTCACGGGGTTTCCGGTACTCGGTTCAGTTTCCCTGATTCTGGATGACAAGAGCGACGCCAGGCAACGAGTCAAAATCTATTCATTCGGAGCTGTGACGGGCATGCTGCTGCTTGTCTATGCTGCTGTCATCATCATGAGTATGGGTTAGAAATAACGGGGTGTCACGGTTATGAGCGAGGACGATAAACCAAAAATCAGCCTGATTGAAAAGGCCGTGGCCAAACTTAATAACGATCCAGCAGAGGCTGGCCGGGGTAGCGCGCCGGCGCAACCGACCAAAACGGTAAATGAAACCAGGTTATTCGAGACACCGGCGACACCCCACAAGGGTGACAGCGTCCAGAAGGTCGATATCGATCTGGTCATGCTGGAGGAAAAAGGTTTTGTGACCCCCGATGGTGAGCGCAGTAATGTCGCCGAGGAATTTCGTTTCATCAAACGCCCGTTACTGGAAAATGCCTTCGGGCGCAATGCCGATCTAATTGACCATGGCAATCTGATTATGGTGACCAGTGCCAACGCCGGTGAAGGCAAGACCTGGACCGCTATCAATCTGGCCATGAGTATCGCCATGGAAATGGATAAAACCGTACTGCTGGTGGACGCTGACGTCGGGCGCGCGCAGGTACACAAGACACTGGGAACCCCGCTCGGACCCGGCCTGATCGATTTGTTGACCGAGGATAATATCGATGTGGGGGATGTGATTCTTCGCACCAGCCTGCCAAAACTTCGCGTTATCCCGATGGGACGTTTTCATCCGCATGCCAATGAGCTTCTCGCTGGTCGCAGAATGTTACAGCTATGCGAGGAGCTGGCAATGCGATACAGCGACCGCGTTGTTATCTTCGATTCCCCGCCGTTACTGATGACCAATGAAGCCGTGGTACTGGCGGGTCTGATGGGCCAGATTGTTTTCGTGGTTGAATCAGATAAGACACCGCAAAGTAACGTTAAGGATGCCCTGTCACTGCTGGATACTTCCAAACCAATTGGGCTGGTTTTAAATAAAGTAAGTCAGTATATGGGGGATTATTATGGGTATGGCTCCTACAACTACGGCGAGCATCAACAGGCATGATCCGGCAACGACAACAGGTTGGCTTGCTGCTGGGAACGGCGATCAGCCTCGTTGGCCTGCCGATGTCGGCTATTGCGGAAGACGAGGTTGTACGCTGGGATATGACGCCATATGTGTCACTCAGCCAGATCTACACGGATAATGTTGGATTGAGGCAGCCCGGGCAGGAAGCGCGCGAACATATTACCCAGACGGATATTGGCTTCAGCCTTGCGCGAGAAGGCGGCAGAGCCAACGCCAACATGGCCTACAATTTACAACATTTTGCCTATTGGCGTGATGACCGGCGTAATAATACGTTTCATCAGTTCACTGGTGAGGGGCAGTTTGAAGCAGTTGCGGAGCATTTGTTTCTCGATGCCAGGGCGACATACAGTCAGCGTCTGCAATCCCGCCGCGACAATGTTGCGGTGGACAATGTTAACAGTTTTGGCGCCAACGATCGCAGTGATGTGCTGACCTGGCGTATCAGCCCCAATTATATCCAACGCATGGGCAATGTTGCGACCGGCCGACTGCGCTATAGCCATGAGCGAGTGGATTTTCAGGATAGCAGTGTCGATGAATTCAGTAGCGAGACTGATCGTGTCAGCGCCAATCTGGATAGCGGTACGATGTTTTCAACAATTAGTTGGGGGTTGAGTTTTCAGCGAAGCGAAACCGATTACAAGGACGGCTCGGCCGTTACCTTTCAAACCGCCGAAGCTCTGTTGCGATTGAATGTGACTGATCGCCTGAGTCTTTTTGCCGCCGGCGGCGAGGAGGACAACGAATTCGAGCAGGATGCGAGCCGGGCCCGGCCGGATGACACCTTCTGGCGGGCGGGGTTCAACTGGCAGCCAGGCAGCCGGACTAATATGGAAGCCTATTATGGCGAACGGTTTTTTGGGGAAACTTACGGCGGCAGCTTCAACCACCGTTTTCGCAACAGCGAATTCAGCATGGAGTATTCGGAAGGGTTGATGACCGTGACAGACTTTGATATTGACCGGGTCGTGATACCAATCGTAGATGATGCGGGTAATCCAGTGATTGTTGACGGGAACCCGGTTTTCATGGAGCTGGAAATTCCTGATTTGCAGACAGGCGTCTATCTAAGGGAGCGTTTCAGTCTCGGGTTTTCCGGCGAGCGACGCAAACTCAGCTGGGGTCTGCGTGGGTTTGATGAACGGCGTGAGTTCGAACTTACGGCTCGCAGCGAGCGCTTGAAGGGTGTGGGAACAAATCTTGCCTGGCGAATCGGGGCGCGTACTCGTCTGCTTCTGAATGGGCGTGTGCAGAAAACCACATATCAGGAGGACGACCGGGAGGATGAATATTACATCTATGGAACCGGATTGCAAAGGGACGCAGGTCCGAATACCAGTGTCGCGCTGAATTATCGCTATACAGAGCGCACATCCAATCATCCCGGCAACGAATTCGTTGAAAACCGTGTAACCGTGAGTTTTCGCAAAACTTTTTGAATCATTAATTATGTATGAAAAACACTTCAAGCTCGATCGTAAACCTTTTCAATTGAGCCCGGATCCGGAGTTCTTTTTTGGCAGCAGTGTTCACAAGCGGGCGCTTGCGTATCTGCAGTATGGCCTGAGTCAGGCCGAAGGTTTTATCGCCATAACCGGTGATGTTGGAACCGGCAAGACAACGCTTGCGCGAATGCTGTTCGATGAATTACCAAAAGATGAGGTTATTGCCGCACAGATTTCTACTACCCAGGTAGAGGCCGATGATTTGCTGCGCATGGTTCTGCAGGCCTTTGGATTGAAGACAAACAGGGCGGCAAAATCAACCTTGCTGAATCGCTTCGAGACGTTTTTGCATGAAAAAGTCCGCGAGGGCAAGCGGGTTTTATTGATAGTGGATGAGGCACAGAATCTGTCCTGGAATGCACTGGAAGAACTGCGAATGCTGTCCAATTTTCATTCGGACGACAAGCCTCTTTTACAGAGCTTTTTGCTGGGGCAGAGCCAGTTTAAACGGGTACTGCAACACCCCGATCTCGAACAACTTCGTCAGAGGTTTATTGCGGCCTGTCATTTATCGCCATTGAATGAAAAAGAAACCCGCGAGTATATCGCGTATCGCCTGGAAACCGCCGGCTGGAAGGGCGAGCCGGAGTTCAGGGATGACGCCTTTCCGGAGATTTATCAGCACACCCAGGGCGTGCCACGGCGAATTAACAGTCTCGCCGATCGTTTAATGCTCTACGCCTATCTGGAAGACCGCAAATCAATCGACGCAGACCTGGTTAATGTCGTGGCCGATGAGCTGGAAGATGAGCTCAGCTTTGTGGATGATGAGATACCCAGTATCTCGGATGCGGAAATTACCCAGCCCGAAATTGAGCAACCGAAGGACTCGGGCAAGAAAAAAAGCAATGCCCCCACTCCGGCGAAGTTCCAGTGGGATTATCTGGAATTGCGTATCACAGCGCTGGAGAGCCGTGTTCAGATTCTCAATAAGTATGTCCGCCAGCGATTCTCGGAAATGAAACGGGGCTGAGAGGTCATGAGCGTAAACAGTTCCGGAAACAGTATCAAAAACGCGATGACGGTCGACGTGGAGGATTATTTCCAGGTTTCCGCGTTTGAGCCGCACATCGCGCGCAATGACTGGGAATCACTGCCCTGCCGGGTCGAGCGCAATATCGAACGTATCCTGGCCTTGTTTGCTGATAAAGATATCAAGGCGACTTTCTTTGTTCTGGGCTGGATGGCGGAGCGTTATCCGCACATGATTCGACAGATCCGTGATCAGGGCCATGAAGTGGCAAGCCACGGCTATCAGCATGTCCGGGTGGTCAATCAGACCCCGCAGGCCTTCAGGGAAGATGTGCAACGCACCAGAAGCCTGCTGGAGGACACGATTGGCGCGCCGGTGCTGGGTTACCGCGCGGCGAGTTATTCCATCGGGCGGGACAATCTCTGGGCGCTGGATACCCTCCGCGAAACCGGTCACCAGTACAGCTCCAGTATTTACCCGATCCGGCACGATCTGTATGGCATGCCCGAGGCCTCGCGCTTTGCCTTTCGCCATGGTGATGGCGAGGGACTGCTGGAAATACCGGTGACCACCGTGAAGATCGGTCAGCGTAACTTTCCGTGCGGCGGTGGCGGTTATTTCCGTCTGTTCCCCTATGCCCTGTCCCGCTGGGCAATCAAACGGGTCAATGAGCAGGACGGCCAGTCCGCGGTATTTTATTTTCACCCCTGGGAAATCGACCCCCGGCAGCCACGTCAGCAGGGCATCGGATTTAAAACGCGCTTTCGGCATTATCTGAACCTGTCGCGCATGGAGTGGCGTCTGTCCCGCTTGCTGGATGATTTTCACTGGGATCGGATGGATCGGATATTTCTGCCGCAAGCGGAGCGGTCACAGTGACGGTGGCCCAACGTGAACGTTCGCCCGACCTGACGGGCGAGCAGCCGGTGTCGGTCAGTTATCTGGATACCACGCGGCTTGCCGACTGGGACGCCTTTGTCGAAGCCTGTCCCGATGCGACCTTTTTCCACCGGGCCGGCTGGCGAGAGGTTCTCGAGCAGGGGCTGGGACACCGCGGCTATCATCTCTACGCCGAACGCGACGGGCGCATTATCGGGGTGTTGCCCCTGGGACATGTCAAGACCCGCTTGTTCGGCAACGCCCTGATATCCGTGCCTTTTTGCGTCTACGGTGGCGTGGCGACGCAAGACGCGGCCGCCGAGCGGGCACTGACTGACACGGCCTGTTCCCTGGCCGGGGAGTTGCGGGTCGATTATCTGGAGTTACGTTCACGAACACGGCGCAACCCGGACTGGCCCTGCAAGGATGATTTGTATGTGACCTTTCGCAAGCCGATCGATCCCGATGTCGAGCAAAACATGTTGGCCATTCCACGCAAACAGCGCCGAATGGTCAGGCAGGCCATGAAGCGGGAAATGAAAAGTGAATTTGACCCGGATCTGGATCGATTTTTTCCGATATACGCGGACAGCGTCAGGCGGCATGGGACGCCGGTTTTTGCGCGTCGTTATTTTGAAACCTTGCACCGGGTTTTTGGCAAGGATTGCCGTGTGTTGACGGCAACCCGGGAAGGCCGTCCGGTTTCCAGCGTGATGAGTTTTTACTTTCGGGACGAAGTATTGCCCTATTACGGTGGTGGCACCCTGGAAGCTCGTTCGGTGGCCGGGTTTGATTTTTTATACTGGGATCTACTGCGCCGCGCCTGTGAACAGGGTTACCGGATCTTCGATTACGGCCGCAGCAAGGTCGGCACCGGCTCTTTCAGTTTCAAGAAAAACTGGGGGTTCACGCCCGAACCTTTGTATTACGAATACCATCTGGTGCGCGCCAAACAGATCCCCGATATCAATCCACTGAACCCCAAATACCGGCTGTTTATCGAAGCCTGGAAGCGGTTGCCCCTGCCGATAGCCAACCGGCTGGGTCCGATCATTTCCCGTGGACTTGGCTAGGCCGGCGGCACTGGTCGGGGAGCTAGGGATGTTGTCGAACAGACGCGTGACTGACAGGTCCGGGTTTACCCCGATCGAGACGCCATCATCCGGGGTTGTGCCCATGCTTCGTTACGCCCTTGCGTCGCGGAGCGGGTCATGAAAGATCTGCTGTTCCTTGCCCACCGGATACCCTACCCGCCGAACAAGGGCGACAAGATCCGCTCATTTAATATGCTCAAGCATTTGTCCCGACATTTTCGGGTTCACCTGGGTAGTTTTGTCGATGATCCGCATGACTGGCGGTATTATCAGGACGTCGCCGAATATTGTGAAAGTCTGTGCCTGTTGCCTTTGTCACCGCCCCGCGCCAAACTCAAGAGCCTTGTCGGCCTGTTAGCCGGAGAGCCGTTGACGCTGCCTTACTATCGCAATCGGCGTATGCAGCAATGGGTCAACAAAACGCTGTCCTCTAAAGTTGAGCAGGCACTGGTATTTTCCTCGGCTATGGCGCAATACTTGCCCCGTCAGGTGGGACCCTTGCACAGGGTGATCGATTTCTGCGATGTGGACTCCGACAAGTGGGCCCAGTATGCGCAAAGTCATTCTTTTCCCCTCAGGCAGATTTACCGACGCGAGGCGCGCACCTTGCTTGATTATGAACGTCGGCTTGCCAGCAACATTGATGCTTCAGTATTCGTCAGTGAACAGGAAGCCGGATTATTCCGGAGTCTGGCGCCGGAGTCGGCCGCACGGGTCCATGCCATTGATAACGGTGTGGACACCGATTATTTTACTCCTGATCGGGACTATGCCGACCCATTTGAGGGTGGCGGTGCGAGGCTGGTGTTTGTCGGCGCGATGGATTACTGGGCCAACGTGGACGCTGTCGTCTGGTTCGTCGGTAATGTTTTCCCGGTGATTCGTCGCGCACAGCCCTCGGCGTGCTTTGTGATCGTTGGAGCCCGGCCCACGCCGGAGGTGCAACGACTGGCGCAACAGGAAGGTGTGGTGGTGACGGGGGCGGTCACCGATGTGCGGCCGTACCTGGCGTATGCCGACATTGCTGTGGCCCCGTTGCGAATCGCGCGCGGGGTGCAGAACAAGGTCCTTGAGGCAATGGCCATGGCTCGTCCGGTGGTCGCAACGCCGCAAGCACTGGATGGTTTGCGTGATTGTTCAGGGCCGCCCTGGCGTGTGGCGGAGACAAGCGGTGAGTTCGCCCAGGCGTGTCTCGATAGTCTCAATAGCCCTGCCACAAAAAGCAGAGAACTCGGCGCGCTGGCGCGTGAATGCGTTTTGTCTCACTACAGTTGGGCAGAACATATGCAGCGTTTGATTGTTCTGTTACAGCGGGGATCCGGGTAATGAACGCATGGCTGGTTAACCAAAGCGGCCGGTGGCGTGTGTGTTATGACTGGACTGCCGCATTGAGTCTGCTGGTCCTCGGCTGGTTGTTGTCGCTGTGGATGTTCTGGCCGTCGCTCCAGAGTATAAGCCACATCTGGTTCAACTCCGAGACGTATGCTCACGGGGTCATCATCTTTCCCCTCGCGCTGTTTCTGGCCTGGACACGGCGTCATGACCTGATCCAGGAAAGGCCGCAGCCTTCGGCGTGGGGACTGTTCTGGTTGGCAATCGCGGGCCTGGCCTGGGTACTGGCGCGCAGTGTGGATGTGGAACTGATACAGCATTTTGCACTGGTGGCGCTATTGCCCGGCCTGGTGCTGACTTTGTTGGGAACACGTATCGCACGCCTGCTCGTTTTTCCCCTTGCCTACTTGTTTTTTGCCGTGCCGTTTGGTGATTTCATTGTACCTTTGTTACAGGAATATACTGCCTGGTTCACGGTATGGATGCTCAAGTTGAGCGGACTCCCGGTCTACAAGGAAGGTTATTACATCAGTATTCCCGCCGGGGATTTTGTGGTGGCCGAGGTATGCAGCGGGGTGCGCTACCTGATTGCCAGTATCGCGCTGGGATTGATCTTTGCCTACATCAGTTACCGCAGTCTGTGGCGGCGCACTGCCCTGGTAGCATTGGCAGTGTTGCTGCCGATTACGGCCAATGGTATCCGTGCATACGGCATCATCATGATTGCGCACTGGACCGATATGGAGCATGCGGTCGGCGTTGACCACCTGATTTATGGCTGGCTCTTTTTCGGTTTGGTAATGCTGCTGTTGTTCTGGCTGGGATCGTTGTGGCGGGAAAAAACCGTAACCAACCCGGGCGAACATACAAAATCCGCCACAGCAACGAGCTTGAATCCGGGCTTCGTAATCATTGTGTTGAGCGCATTGACTGTTGTTTTGATAGCTCCCCGGGGTGGTGAATGGTGGCTGCAACATCAGGCACGGCAGGCCGTGAATGAGAATACACCGACATTGCCGGTCGAGGTCAGTGGTTGGAGTAGCGATAAGCTGTCGATGCCATCATGGCATCCCCATTATTTCGACGCTGACGCACGGCTGGCCCGTGTTTACCGGCATGACGCTGAGCGCGTGGAGCTGCATCTTTATCAGTATCTCAACCGTGGAACCGGCACGGAGATCGCCTCCTGGCGGAACCAAATCTACGATGGCGAGACCTGGCGTCGGATCGCAGAGCGTAAACAACAAATAGTCATGCCCAATGGAGAACGGCTAGTGGTAAGCGAAACCGTGATGCGTGGACCCGGCAGTGTTTCGCGTCTGGTATGGCACTGGTACCAGGTGGGTGGCGTGCGCAGTATCCAGGAAGTGGAGGTCAAGCTGCGTGAAGCGCTGGCGCTATTGGTCGGTGATGGCCGTGGTGCATTTCTGGTCGCGGTAAGTGCCGAGCAGGTTGATTCACTGGATAACACACGCGAGCAACTGGCACAGTTTGTTAAAGCCTTGCCGCAGCCGCTGGGGCAAAGCAATGAGTAGCACGACATCCCCTTTTGTTGCGCATATTATCCATCGGCTTGACGTGGGCGGGATGGAAAACGGACTGGTGAATCTGCTCAATCACATGCCGGCGGATCGTTATCGCCACGCCATTATCTGCATGACAGATTACACTGATTTCAGTCAACGCCTTCAGCGGGCCGATGTGACGCTGCACAGCTTGCACAAGCGGGAGGGCAAGGACTTCGGTGTTCATCGCCGTCTGTATAGGTTATTGCGAAAACTGCAACCCGACATTGTTCATACACGCAATCTGGCTACTCTGGAAACCCAGGTGACCGCCTGGCTGGCCGGCGTCCCGGCACGGGTTCACGGCGAACACGGTTGGAATGTGGGGGACCTGGATGGCAGCAATACCAAAAACCGACGCCTGCGTCGACTGGTACGGCCGTTAATCGATCACTACATCGCTCTGTCGCAACAACAGATGCACTATTTGCATGAGTCTGTCGGCGTGCGTAATGAACGACTCACGCATATCTGCAATGGTGTGGATATCGAGCGTTTCAGTCCGGCCGGCGACCAGAACAACAGAAGCTCGTTGCCCGCGAATTTTGCCGCCCGCGACAGCCTCATTGTGGGGAGCGTGATGCGAATGCAGGCGGTCAAGGCGCCGGGTGATCTGGTTAGGGCATTTATCACGTTGCGCGATCGTTTGCCGGCAGAACAGTTTTCCCGGTTACGTCTGATCATGGTGGGGGACGGCCCCTTACGTGGTGCGCTAATGGATGAGCTGGTCACCGCAGGCGTTGAGCACCAGGCCTGGCTGCCCGGCAGCCGCAACGATATTCCTGACTTGCTGCGTGTGATGGATCTGTTTGTGCTGCCGTCACTGGCCGAGGGTATCTGCAATACCATACTCGAAGCCATGGCTTCCGGATTGCCCGTGATTGCCACTGATGTAGGCGGTAACCCCGATCTGGTCGTGTCGGGCGACAACGGCGTTCTGCTGCCGGCCGGTGCGCCGGAAGTGCTGGCAGATACCCTGGCGACGTATCTGTTGGATAAAACGCGGCGCGAACGCGAAGGCAAACAGGCGCGAGCCATGGCCAGCAGCCAGTTCAGCCTGGCATCGATGGTACACAGTTATATGACGGTCTACAGCAAAGTGCTATCTGAACAACAAAAATGACGCTATGCGATACCTATGTGTCAGCAGGTTAAAATGAGAATAACTTCAACAAGCAGGATTTTCTACTGATATGTGCGGTATTACCGGAATCTTCGATCTGCGTGGACAGCGCCCCGTCAACCGCTCCCTGCTGGAAGCCATGAATCAGACGCAGTTCCATCGTGGTCCCGACGAGGGCGGTGTGCATCTGGAGCCCGGCGTGGGGCTGGCACATCGGCGGTTATCGATCATCGATCTTTCCAGCGGACAGCAGCCGCTGTTCAATGAGGATGAAAGCGTCGTGGTGACATATAACGGCGAGATCTATAATTTCGGTGAACTGACCGAGACCTTGAAGCAGGCGGGACACACCTTTCGCACTCACTGTGATACCGAAGTGATCGTGCATGCCTGGGAACAATGGGGCGAGGAGTGCGTGCAACACTTTCGTGGAATGTTCGCCTTTGCCGTGTGGGATCGCAATCGCGAGACACTGTTCCTGGCCCGCGATCGGCTGGGCATCAAACCGCTGTATTACGGCCAGTTGCCGGACGGTCAGCTGGTGTTTGCCTCGGAACCCAAGGCGCTGATGGCGCATCCGGATCTGCCCCGGGAGATCGATCCCTTCGCGGTGGAAGACTATTTTGCCTATGGCTATGTGCCCGAACCACGCAGCATTTTCAAATCAGTGTATAAGCTCCCGCCGGGACATACGCTCACCCTGCGCCGAGGCCAGAAATCCATACCCGATCCCCGAGAATACTGGGATGTGCCTTTTGCCGGGTTGACGATTAACGAATCCGAGGCGGCTGACGAGCTGGTCGAGCGCCTGCGTGAAGCGGTGCGTATTCGCCTCGAAGCGGAAGTGCCGCTGGGCTCGTTCCTTTCCGGCGGAGTCGATTCCAGTGCTGTGGTCGCGATGATGGCGGGATTGTCCAGCGAGCCGGTGCGCACCTGCGCGATCGGGTTTGAGGATCCCGCCTATGATGAGTCGGACTATGCCAGGCAGGTCGCAGAACGTTACCGGACAAATCATTATGTTGAACAGGTCGATCCGGATCATTTCAACCTGCTGGATCGCCTCGGCGAAATGTATGATGAGCCGTTCGCCGACAGCTCCGCCCTGCCGACCTACCGGGTGTGCGAACTGGCCAAACGCCAGGTGACGGTCGCGCTGTCCGGTGATGGTGGCGACGAGAACCTGGCCGGTTATCGCCGTTACCGCCACCATCTGGCCGAGGAACGCTTGCGGGGCCTGATGCCAGCGGGCCTGCGTAGGCCACTATTCGGCGCGCTTGCCCACCTTTATCCCAAGGCGGACTGGGCGCCGCGCATGTTCCGCGCCAAAGCCACGTTTCAGGCCCTGGCGCGGGATTCGGTACAGGGTTATTTCCAGGGGGTGGCGATCCTGCGCGACGAACTGCGCGGCCGGTTGTTCTCGCCCGGCTTTCGACGCGAGTTGCAAGGCTATGACGCGGTAGAGGTCTTGCGCCGCCATGCCCGTCGCGCGCCGAGCGATCATCCGCTGTCGCTGGTCCAGTACCTGGATATGAAAACCTATTTGCCCGGTGACATTCTAACCAAGGTGGACCGGGCGAGCATGGCGCATGCGCTGGAGGTGCGGGTACCGATTCTGGACCACAAACTGGTGGAGTGGATGTCCGGTCTGCCACCGGAACTCAAGCTGCACGGCGCCGAGGGCAAGTACGTGTTTAAAAAAGCCATGGAACCCTATTTGCCGTCGGATGTGTTGTATCGCAAGAAGCGCGGCTTCTCAGTGCCGGTCGCCGAATGGTTCCGCGGACCGTTGCGTGAACGTATGGAGCAGCAGGTCTTGGGCGAAACCATGGCAGATACCGGTGTGTTCGACATGGACTATCTGAGCACCCTGGTGGGCCAGCATGTCAGTGGCGCCCGGGACCACAGCCCCGCGCTGTGGGCGCTACTCATGTTCGACAACTTCATGCAACGGCTGCAAGCCTGAAACTGGCCAGGAGCATCATGAGTGTCAACGAAATCATCTCGCGCCATCTGTTTTATCCCGTGCACGAGCGCCTGCGCGGCAGGAGCACGCTGGGGCAATGGCGCCGGTTACGCAAAAACGATCGCCTGGACATGGCTCAATTCGAAGCCTGGCGACTGGACAAGCTGCGGCGCCTGCTGGCCCATTGCCGGGAGTCCGTGCCCTATTATCGGCAGCTTTTACTTGATATCGGCCTGGATGATGTACGCGACTTTCATTTGGCGGATCTGGATAAATTGCCGGTGCTGGATCGGGATGTATTGCGGACCCAGGGCGAGGATATGCAGGCTCGTGGCTATCAACATAAACTGATTTCGTACAGTACCGGCGGTTCTACCGGCGAGCCACTGGTGTTTTATACCGACAAACACCGTGAATCCTGTCTGAACGCGCAAAAATTACGCGCCCGCTCCTGGTTCGGCGTCCATCCGGGAGACCGACAGGTGGATTTCTGGGGCTCGCCGATTGAAATGAACCGTCAGAACAGGATTCGGCAACTCAAGGATCGCTGGTTGCTGAATCAGGTGGTGCTGTCCGCCTCTCATCTTACCGAGCAGCGGATTGCCGGCTATGTGAGATTTCTGCACCAGTTCCGTCCGCGCCTGATCTATGGCTATCCCACAGTGATTTACCGGGTGGCCAGTTATATCACCAGTCACCCGGGTGTGCTGGGCAGTTATCGGCCGCGGCTGATTGTCTGCACTTCGGAAATGTTGTTGCCGCATCTGCGCGAGGAAATTATCCGGGCGTTCGCCTGTCCGGTCGCGAATGAATACGGCTCACGCGATGGCGGCATGATCGCCTATGAGTGCCCGCAAGGGAGTTTGCATATACTCGGCGAGCAGGTGATCGTCGAAGTCGACAAACCTGATGATGATGGCGTCGGTGATTTGCTGATTACCAACCTTGATGGTTATGGCATGCCTTTTATCCGATATCGCATCGGCGATCGCGGGGCGCTCGATACAACGTCCTGTACCTGTGGTCTGCCGTTACCGCGGTTGCGTGAGTTACAGGGGCGGGCCAATGATTTTCTGGTCGGCCGTAATGGCCGCCTGGTGCACAGTTCGACGGCCAATTACGTGCTGCGCGGAATTCCGGCATTGAAACAGTACCAGCTCCGCCAGCGTCGTGATCACAGTTTTGATCTGTACCTGATTCCCAGTCGAGCGTTAACCGAAACGGAGAAAAAGACAATTAGCGATGGGTTGAACAATATACTGGATGAAATTGTTCCGGTTAATTTTCATGTTACCGATACTATCGAGCCGGAAAAATCGGGGAAATATCGCTGGGTGATCAGCGAGGCCCAGGCATGAGTAATAACAAACACGAGCCGGCACTGGTTGTTTATACACATGTTTTTCCGAATACGGTACAGCCCACCTACGGGGTATTTGTTCGCGAACGGATGTTCAGAGTTGCCAAAATACTCCCCCTGACAGTGGTTGCCCCAGTCCCCTGGTTCCCGGGACAGGCACTGTTGCGCCGTTTTCGCGCGCAGTACCGCCTCGCGGCACCCTATCACGAAGTTCAGCAAGGTATCGATGTGTACCACCCGAGGTTTTTATCAATACCCCGGTTTTTCAAATTTACCGACGGGTTCTTCGAAGCATTATGCACTTATCCTCTGCTGCGCAGGCTCAAGAAACAGGGCAAACTGGATCTGCTGGATGTTCATTTTGTTTATCCCGACGGCGTGGCCGGCTGGTTGCTCGGCAGGCTGTTGCGGGTGCCGCACACGATTACCCTGCGTGGGACGATACTGCGTATTTCGCGTAATCGCGTCCGGCGCTGGCTGGCGACCCGGGCGATGAAAGCGGCGGCACGGGTTTTTTCCGTGGCGGATTCACTGCGCCAGACCGCCATCTCTATGGGCGTGGCGCCGGATCATGTCAAGGTGGTGGCCAACGGTATCAACCTGGAGCTGTTTCATCGTGAGGATCAAAAACAGTGTCGCCAACAACTCGACATTGATGATCAGGCCATCGTGATGATTACGGTGGGAACGTTGAATGAGCGCAAAGGGTTTCACCGGGTCATCGGGCAACTACCGGCGTTGCTGAAACGGTATCCCAAGCTGGTGTATCTGGCCGTGGGTGGTGAAAATCCCGATGGTGATGAGCAACGGTTGCGCGATCTGGCCACCAGCCTGGGAGTCCACGAGCATGTCCGCTTTATGGGTCAGCAACCGCCGGAAAAATTACGCTATCTTTATTCCGCCGCCGACCTGTTCGTGTTGCCGACCCGTTTTGAAGGCTGGGCCAATGTGTTTCTGGAGGCGGCGGCCTGTGGACTGCCAACGGTGACCACCCGGGTCGGCGGTAATGCCGAAGTGATCAATTCGCCGGAGTTGGGCCGGCTTGTCGATTACGGCGACGATGACGCGCTGCGGCAGGCGATTGACGAGGCATTGCAATATGACTGGGACAGAGAAGGGATTGTGGCCTATGCACGGAGTAATGCCTGGGAAAAACGCATCCCCGTATTGATTTCCGAATTTGAAACGATTGTGGCCGCCACCGAGGCGTCAGGGATAAAAAGAGGCTGAGCATGCTTTCACTCAGACTGGCGAAACCGGCGCTACGAATGCTTTCCCCGGGCGGGTCGAACGGCAAACTGTCGATACTGATTTATCATCGGGTGTTACCCCTCCCTGATCCCCTGTTGCCCGGGGATCCCGATGCCGCAACCTTCCGCTGGCAGATGCAAACCGTCTCAAGCCTGTTTAACGTCCTGCCGCTGGATGAGGCGGTGGCGCGCCTGGCCGACGGCTCGCTGCCACCGCGGGCAGCCTGCGTGACGTTTGATGACGGTTATGCGGATAACGCGGAGGTGGCTTTGCCGATCCTGCGCGAACTGGGATTGCCCGCCACCTTTTTTGTCGCGACCGGCTATCTGGATGGCGGCATGATGTTCAACGATCAGGTGATCGAGATCCTGCGTCGCCTGCCCGGCGAGGAGTTGAACCTGGATGTTGTGGGGTTGGGACCGCGACGTTTCAGCACACCGGCCGAGCGGGCGGCGATTGCCATGGCGGTGATCCGCGCGATCAAGCATCTCGACAGTCACGAGCGGCAGGCCAAGGTCGACGCCCTGGCGGCGCTTTGTCCGCAGCCGTTGCCGGATGATGTCATGATGACCACGGCACAGGTACGCGCGCTGGCCGCGGCCGGCATGACGATCGGCGGGCATACCCTGAGTCATCCGATTTTGACCCGGGTTTCCGACAAGCTCGCCCGGGAAGAGATTGGCGGCGGTCGCGAGATGCTGGAGGGGATTGTGAAACAGCCGGTGTGCCTGTTTGCCTATCCCAACGGCAAGCCGGGTCAGGATTATGATGCCCGTCACGTCACCATGGTTCGCCAATGTGGCTTTGAAGCGGCGGTTTCCACCGCCTGGGGCGTGTCCACCGGCTCACGTGATCCCTATCAGCTCGCCCGTTTCACGCCCTGGGATCAAACTCCGCTACGCTTTGCAATGCGGCTGGTACGCAATCTAGGTCAGACACGGCCTGAAGCCGTTTAGGCGACTCGTCTGTCTCAGGTCGGATTGTTGTTCGCCTTCAAAGTGTGCCAGCAGATCGCCTCGAACCGATCGGCCACTGCCTGCGAGGAAAAACGGGCCTCCACGTAATCCCGCGCCTGGCGCGACAGTGTCTGGCGTAGTGCACCGTCTTCGAGCAGGCGCACCAGGGCGTCGGCGAACTCCTCGGCAGTATCGGCGTGCAGATAATGTTCTTCCGGGGTTACCGGCAAGCCTTCCACGCCGAGGCCGGTGGAGACCATGGGGATCCCCATGGCCATCGCTTCGAAGGCCTTGATCCGGGTGCCGCCGCCGACCCGCAACGGAATCATGTAGGCGGCCGCGCCCTGCACGTGATCCCGGATGTCGTCCACGAAACCGGTAAATGTGAATGGCAGGTTGCGGCGCCGGGCCCGTTCCATTAACGCGGGGTTGGGATTGCGACCGACCAGTGTCACCCGCGCCCGTGGCCGGCGCGCCGCGACGCGAGGCCAGATCTCGTCCATGAAAAACTCGATGCCGTCGATGTTGGCCTGCCAGTCCATGGCGCCGGTGAACACGATGTGATCCGCGTCGCCAGGCGCGGCATAGGCAAAGAAGTCGAGATCGACCCCGGTGGGGATGGTCGCCACCTGCCGGATGCCGGGTATTGCGGCGAAGCTCTGCGCGTCGCGTTCGGAGACCGCCACCACGGTATCGAAGCGCCGCAGGCTGTCCGCCTCATAGCGCTGCATCTTGCGAAACTGTTGTTGCCAGACGGCGCGTTTGATCGGGTTGCGTGCGACCTCGGCATGACGGCGAAAGATCTCGGCCTCGACGTTATGGGTGAACATTACCGATGGTCGATCCAGGGTTTCCGGCGCCAGTACCATGGCATGCAGAAAATCAAACACGACCACATCGGCTTTTTGCATGGCCTCATGCACCGTTTGCGCACCGGCGGGAGAATAATCGGTGATGATCGGAATGGGCAGGGGCGAGAACAGATGACGAAAGCGGGTCAGCTTGTGCAGGGGACCGGTAGTGGGTTCCGGCCAGCCGATGAACTCATCGCAAATCTGTGACAACTCCTCGTAATACCGCTG
>CAYOOC010000002.1:0-45306 GCA_964405505.1 uncultured Thiohalophilus sp. | reverse complement strand
GGCGTCACTGAGACCGAGCAACACGATCTCGGCATCGCGGATCATGGCAGGACAATCGTCGGTCAGCAGGCGGCCAACATGGGGCAGTTTGTCCTCGATATAACGACGGTTGGCGCCGATCAGTTGCGACAGCTGCACGTTGGGGTCATGGATATGCAGATCGATCCCCTTGCCGATCAGTTGCTCCGCCAGGGTCACCAGCGGGCTTTCACGCAGATCGTCAGTGCCACTTTTAAAACTCAGGCCGATCATGGCGACCCGGCGTTTGCCGCTGCGCAGGATGAACTCCAGCGCGTGGTCGATTTGATGCTGATTGCTGGGGATCACGCCGGCCAGCATCGGCACGTCCATGTCCTGCTCCTTGGCGATATACAGCAGGGCACGCAGATCCTTGGGCAGGCAGGAGCCGCCGAAGGCGAAACCGGGGCGCAGGTAAGCGGGCGAGATGTTGAGTTGCCTGTCCCGGGTGACCAGACGCATGACCTCGCGCGAGTCGACCCCCAGGGACTGCCCCAGGCGGCCGATCTCGTTGGCGAAGACAATCTTGACCGCGTGGAAGGCATTACAGGCGTACTTGAGCATCTCCGCCGTGCCGATGTCGGTGCCGACAAATTCGCAAGGCAGGTGCTCGAACACCGGCCGGATGACGTCCAGGGTGCGCGGCGAGTCGCCGCCGACCACGGTGAACGGCGGATTGTCATAATCCTTGATCGAGCTGCCCTCGCGCAGGAACTCCGGTTGAAAGGCCAGGCCGAAGCCTTCGCCCAGCTGTTTGCCGGAGTGCTGTTCCAGTACCGGCCGGACCCGATCCATGACCGTGCCGGGGCGCACGGTAGAGCGAATCACCACCACGTGATACTGATCGTGGCGGGCCAGGGCCTCGCCGATCTGCGCGGCGACTTTCTCAATGGCCCCCAGATCCTGGCTGCCGTTAGGCTGGGACGGGGTTCCCACACAGACAAAGGACAACGCGCACTGGCCGATCGCCTCGTCGACATTGTCGGTCACCGTCAACCGGCCCTGTTCCACCACGTTGCCGGTCAGCTCCTGGATACCTTCTTCCACGATGGGCGAGTAGCCGCGGCGCAGCAGATCCAGTTTGGTCGGATCCACGTCCACGCCGATGACCTGGTGACCGTCGCGGGCCAGGCAGGCGGCGGAAACGGCGCCCACATACCCCATGCCGAAAATTGCGATATTCATTCCCTGTCCTTCCTGATTATTGTGTTGTTGTTTGCTCCGTCCGGGACTGTTGGCCGGGCGGACTATTTATGATGGGTTTCCAGCCACAGGTCGAGCATCATCAGCACCCACACCAGTTCCCCATAATACGCGGCATGCCCCTCGCGGTGCAGGGTAATCAGCCGATCAATGAACGCCGGACGCATAATGCCCCGACCCTTGAGGCGTAGCAGCCCGTCGTAGGCCATCTCGCGCAGCGGCGCGTGCTCCTGCATCCAGACCCCGAAGGGCAGGCCAAAGCCGTGTTTTTTCTTGTCGATGATTTCGCCGGGTAAAAAGACGCGCATGGCCTCTTTATAAAAGTGTCGCAGGCGGCCTTTATGCAGTTTCATGGTTGACGGCACCCGGCAGGCGAATTCTACCAGTGCATCATCCAGCATGGGATAGACTACCTCGATGCCGGCCAGATGGCACATGCGACTGACCTTGCGCAGATCGTTGTCGGCCAGGGTCTGCTGCCAGTCCAGGTACATCATGCGATTGAGGGTCGAGGCGTTTTCCGGGCGCTGGTAGATCCCGCGCATCAGATCCCAGGGACCGTCGGTGTTCACCTGCTCCAGAAACCCGGGGGCGAACATCTCGGCCAGCGGCAGCCGGTGCAGATAGTTATAGGTCTGCAGCCGGTCCGGCAATGGAATCCGGGCCTGTTCCACATAGCTGCGCGCCTTGCCCAGCAGTGGCACCTGACGCGGCAGGCGGCTTAACAATGGTTCCAGCAGACGGCGGGCCACAGCCGGTTGCCGGTACCAGAGCTCGAACACGCCTTGCTTGGCGTAGCGGGCATTGCCGGCGAACAGCTCGTCACCGCCATCGCCGGCCAGCAGCCGGGTCATTCCGGCGTCGGCGGCCATCCGCGCACAGAAGTAGGCCGGCAGGGCCGAGGAGTTGCCGAACGGCTCGTCATAACTCTCGGCGATCAACGGCACCGCCTCGACCACATCTTCCGGGGTCACATAGTACTCGTGCGGGCGGGTGTTGAAGTGCCGGGCGGCGATGCGGGCATAGGCGATCTCGTCGTAACCGGGGGCATCGAAACCGATGCTGAAGGTGTCGGCCTGGCCGGGACGTTGCTTCGCCAGCATCCCCGCCACGCTGGAGCTGTCCAGCCCGCCGCTCAAAAAGGCGCCGGTAGCCGCCGGTGAAGCCAGTCGGGCGACCGACCCGGCCAGCTGCTCGCGCAGCTCCGCGCCCAGTGCGGCCATATCGGCCCGTTCGGGCTCTTCGAACCGCGGCTGCCAGTAGGGATCGACACGCAGCGCATCCGGCTCAAGTCGCAGCCGGTGGGCGCCCTGCAGTTTTTCGACCCCGGCATACAGGCTGACCGGCGCAGGCAGCATGTGAAAGAACAGATAATGGAACAGGCCGTCCGCGCTCGGCCTGCGGGGCTGGTCGTCGGGCGCGGGCAGTCGAGCGGGCGAGGTGCTGAACGCCACCCCGCCGGTGATGCGGCTGAAATACAGCGGCCACTGGCCCAGCCGATCGATGGCGATCAGCAGGCGGCGCTCAACTGGATCCAGGATGGCCAGCGCGAAGTCACCGCCGAGGCGCACCAGCGCGGCCTCCCCGTCGCGCCGGTAGGCGTCCAGCAGGTCCGTGGCGAGGTCCGCGGGCGGGTTGTCGCGCCAGAGCGGATGACCGATCAACGCAACCACCCGCCCTTGGTCATCGCCGGCGCTCCAGCCGTTCAGGGCCCGGCAGGCACCGCCCCGGGTGCTCAGGCGCGTGGCCGTGATATTTGGCGAATGGGAATCGGATAGTGGCGCCTCGCCCGGCCCCGGTGATCCGTCCGTGATAAACCAGCCGTCCAGCTCTTGCATCGGTCTCTCTTTGTTATGGGTTGGTGATATACTGGCGCGAATTTGCCGCGTCCGTGGGGACGTATGATAGAGCATTTGTTCCGGCAGGGCATGATGCCCTGGTTGGCTGAGAAAAAGGGGGGAATCCGGTGTCGAGTCTTGAGCAAGTGAAAACCATTTTGGATACCACATTGGGCCTCAACGGCCGCGCCCAGAAGTTCGAGCGTGAGACGCCCTTGCTGGGCAGTATCCACGAGCTGGACTCCATGGCCGTGGTGACGGTGATCACCACTATCGAGGAGCAGTTCGGCCTCATGGTTGACGATGATGAAATCGATGCCGAGACTTTCGAGACCCTGGGCAGCCTGGTCGATTTCGTGGATGCGAAACTCGCCGGTTGAACGCGTCGATGCAGGCCGGATTCTGGCAAGGCGAGCAGGGCCCGCTTTTCTACCTTTTGCATGAACCCGACGGCCTCCCCGTGCGCGGTGTCGTGCTCTACGTCCATCCCTTCGCCGAAGAGCTGAACAAGTCCCGTCGCATGGCCGCCCGCCAGGCCCGCGTGCTGGCCGAACGTGGCTATGTGGTCCTGATGCCCGATCTCTACGGCTGCGGCGACAGCGGCGGGGATTTCGGCGATGCCGACTGGGCGCTCTGGCTGGCGGATCTCGCTAGCTGTTGTCAGTGGCTGCAGGGCCGATACGATGCCCCGCTGATCCTGTGGGGCCTGCGCACCGGCTGCCTGCTGATCAGCGAGCTGGTAGGTAACGGGGCCTGCACCCCGTCCGCCCTGCTCTACTGGCAGCCGGTAATCCAGGGTGAGCGCTATCTGGCCCAGTTTCTGCGCCTGCGCATGGCCGCGAGCATGCTGGGGGATAACAAGGAAACCACCGGACAGCTGCAGGGTCGGCTACAGGCCGGCGAGACCCTGGAGGTGGCCGGTTACGCGCTGGCCCCGGCCCTGGCCCGCGGCCTGGGCGCCGCCCGCCTTGCGCCCTTCCCCGGCGCGCCACTGATCTGGCAGGACGTGGTGCAAAGCGATCCGCCGCAGTTACCGCCGGTCAGCGAGCGCGAGATCGCGACCTGGCGGGAACAGGGCGTCGAGGTGCGCGCCAGCGCCGTGGCCGGCGATCCGTTCTGGACCACCCAGGAAATCCACGAAGCCCCGGCCTTGCTGACAGCGAGCCTCGACTCGCTGGAGGCGCTGGTATGAACGAGCGCGCCGTCATATTCCCGGTCGGCGGCGACAGGCTGCTGGGCATCGTCCATGAGGGTGCCGCGCAGGCGACTCGCGGGGTGCTGATCGTGGTCGGCGGACCCCAGTACCGGGTGGGCAGTCATCGCCAGTTTCTGTTACTGGCCCGCCAGCTGGCGGCGGCCGGGGTGCCGGTGTTCCGGTTTGATTATCGCGGCATGGGTGACTCGGAGGGTGAGCGGCGCGATTTCGAGCGCGCGGGGGACGATTTGCTCGCGGCGCTGGAGACCTTCCAGGCCGAGGTGCCGGGGGTGCGCGAGGTGGTGATCTGGGGCCTGTGCGATGCCGCCTCCCTTGCGCTGATGACAGCCTGGCGGGAGCCGCGGATCCGGGGGCTGGTCCTGCTCAACCCCTGGGTGCGGACCGAGGAGGGGCTGGCCCGGGCCTATTTGAAAACCTATTACCTGCAGCGCCTGTTCAGCGGCGCGTTCTGGGCCAAGTTGCTACGCGGCCAGTTCAATCCCCTCGCCTCGTCGCGTTCCCTGTTCGACATGGGGCGCCGGGCGCTGGGGCGAAGTGCCGCGCAGGCCGGTCCGCCCGCCGCCGACTCCGCCCTGCCTGAAGGGCCCCTCCCTGAACGCATGGCCGCCGGCTGGCGACGTTTCCAGGGCCCGATATTGCTGATCCTCAGCGGTGACGATCTTACCGCCGCCGAATTCCGGGATACAGCCGCCAGCGATCCGGCCTGGCAGGGGTTGCTCGTCGAATCGCGGGTTACCCTTCGAGAGTTACCCGAAGCTAACCATACCTTCTCGTGCCGGCAGTGGCGGGATCAGGTTGCCACATGGACGCTGGAGTGGCTCCAGTCGGCGAAGTCCTGCGAAGATCAATGACTGCTTCAGGCCATCCGTACCGATAAAACACCGGAAAGTGCGCTAAACTGATGGTCATCAGGATAGCCACGGAAGAGCGTTTGTCGCGGCGATCCCGAACGGGCGTCGGGTCATCAGGGCCTGGTGAGGAATAAATAACAGGGATGACAGCCATGGACTACATATTGCTCTTGTTGCTGCTGGCGGTTCTATTTGCCCAGGGGCTGTTATTTTACAAGGTACGCAAAATTCATCTGGCTTCATATCGATTACTTGATGCGGCGGATGAGTCAGAAGGGTTGTATCGACAGTTTCAGGCCTTTGACAGTTTGATGCGATTGTTGCAACCACTCGCGGCTTTGCCACTGTTGCGAGGCTGGGCGGCCTCGCCCGACCTGTTGTTGGCCATCGCGAGCCACCTGAAAAAATCCCGGCCTGGCGCCATACTCGAATGCAGCTCGGGTTCCTCGACGCTAGTAATGGCGCGTTGTTGTCAGATAAATGGCAGTGGGCATGTTTACAGTCTGGAACATGATCAGCATTATGCGCAGCAGACACGGGAATGGCTGGCCGAGCAGGGCCTTGAGGAGTGGGCGACGGTCATTCAAGCGCCGCTGGTGCCGACCGGCGAATCAGGTCAGCCCTGGTATGATCTGACTGATTTGCCAATTCCACAAGGCGGATTTGATATGCTGGTGATTGACGGGCCACCCGCGACATCATCAAAACTGGCCAGATACCCGGCGTTGCCGCAACTCGATGAAATTCTCAAGCCGGGTGCGATTGTGTTTCTGGATGATGCCAAACGCGGCGAGGAGCGGCGGATCCTTGAACGCTGGCAACAGGAATTTCCCGACTATGTCCAGGTTTTGCTGCCACTGGACAAAGGCGCGGCCATGTTGACCAAAGCATAAAGTTTTCAAAATAGTATTAGATGCATAATGACTGACCAGGCCGTACCTGACATTGCCGTTGTAATTCCGTTTTATCAAGAAGAATCCGGCTTGCTAAAGCAGTGCGTGGCATCAATTCTCAATCAGCCCGGAGATCTGTATTTTCAGGTTATTGTAATCGATGATGAATCCCCGGTACCGGCCGAACAGGAACTCGCTGATATCCTTGATAAGGACAACCGGCAGGTACGTATTATTCATCAGGCCAACGCGGGCCCCGGGGCGGCTCGCAACACCGGCCTGGACAACGTGCCCCATGGCACGCCCTATGTCACCTTTCTGGATTCTGACGATCAATGGATCGGGTCGTTTTTATCCGATGCCGTGGCCAGCCTGCGACAGGGTTATGATCTGTTTATCGGCAACAGTACCCGAACAGGCAGCGAGGCCACTCGTTTTGAATGGGATAGGGATCCGGCACGAAATATTCATGCGCAGGATCATCGCCTGATCGATCCCGAACGGGAGATTTATGAATATCAGGGCGACTTTTTTGATTTTCTGATCCGCCGTAGCAATATTATCGGGCCGACGACCATGGCCTTTCGATTTGAAAAATTTCCACAGGTGCGTTTCGATCCGACCATTTATAATGGTCAGGACCGGCTGTTCAAGCTGACATTGGGGCAACATCTGGATAAAGTGGCGTTCTCCACAAAGGTCTATGCCTATGAAGGGGAAGGCATCAATATTTTTGATAAATCCCAATGGGGAACGGCTGGATCGATTCGGCTGTTATCCAGCTATATTCGCCTGTCCAGAACCATTCTGGATCAAATCGCGATGAGCGAGCCCCAGCGCGCTTATGTGCGTGGCCAGCTGTCGGGCTCGCGGCATTCTTTTGCTCTGAGTGTCGCGCATCTTGTAAAAAAAAGAAGCGTAGTGGATTGGCGGCGGGTGATGAGCACGTTTCGCGAGGATCCGGCTTGCGCTGTCTTGTTTGTGCCGAATTTGATCAGAGGGATTTGGAATAAACGCCAATAACCGATTGTGACTGTTTCATAACCAGTATTGACGCGACTGACTCTATAACGATAACCGGAATATACTTGCACTCAAACTTTATACAGCGCCCTGAACCTGACGTGCTCTCTTCCCATGATCGACCCTGGTTCGCTGCCAGGGTGACGCGCGATGGTGTGACAGTCGAGGGGGCCGCGCATTGTTTACAGGGACATCGTTTACCACAAGGGGAGCGACCTGTTGCTGACGGGATCTTTGTGGAATGGCGATGGGATGGAGAGCGTCTCGAGGTCATCAATGACCGTTACGGCATCTATCCGCTCTATTACGCATGCTGGAATAACGAGATACGCCTGTCACCCTCGATTCACCACGTTCTGAAGGGTGATTTCCCTAAAACGCTCGATACCGCGGCGCTGGCGATCTTTTACCGGTTGGGATTTTTTATTGGTGAGGATACGCCGTTTGAGCAAATCCGGGTTTTACCGCCCGGCAGCCGACTGACCTGGCAACAGGGCAAGATGACTCTTGAATGCGGAACTCTGGAGACGCCCGCGCCAGGCAGTGAAGTAAAATCCTTCGATGAAGCGGTAGAACAGTATGCCTGGCTGTTTGAACAGGCGATTGCCCGACGCCCGCCACCGGACGATGGGTTTACCCTGCCATTAAGCGGTGGACGGGACTCGCGGCACATCCTGCTGGCCCTCCTCAATCAGGGGTATCGGCCGGACAATACGCTCACGGTTAGGATGCGTCCGCCGTCTGCCAACGAGGATATGCGCATTGCCCGGCTATTGGCCCGGGAACTGGATTTGCCGCACCTGGCGATTGACAATCCGGCATCCTATTTTCAGGCCAATCTGAAAGATATTGAATTGACCAATTTCTGCGGCAGTGGCCATACCTGGCTGTTACCCGTTGCCGCTTATCTCAAGGGTCGCACGTCTACCATGTATGATGGGCTGGCGGGCAGCGTGATCTCCGGTGGCTTTCAAGTCGATGAAACCAAGCTGGACTTGTTCCGCGAGGGACGGTTGACGGAACTGGCAACATTGTTGTTACGTGAATCCGGTCTGCAAACCTTCCTTGCCGACAGTATGCGACCTGACTTCTCGCGGCAACTGGATGAGTCGATAGCGGTAGAGAAACTGGCCGCCGAATTGGCCAGGCATCAACATGCCCGCCATCCCCTGGTCTCGTATATTTTCTGGAATCGGACCCGACGTGGTATCAGCCTGATCCCGTTCGCGATCCTGGCCGATGTGCCTACTGTCTATTGTCCCTACCTGGATCACGATGTCCTGGATTTTCTGATCAATCTTGATGCTTCTTATTCCATGGGCAATGCTCTGCACGACGAGACGATTCGTCGCACCTATCCGCAGTACGCACACCTGCCTTTTGAAAATCCAGATGTCGGTCCTGTAATGAACAATGACTACAGTCGTTTCTATCGACATTCGGCTCGGGAGTTTCTCGCCTATTTTGCCAGGCAGCCTTCCCGTATGGGTTCCGGGCTTGTCAAAAGCGAACGAGTGGCGTTGATGCTGCTGAGGGATATGCTCAAGAGTCGTTGCGAACACACCTGGTATCTTCGGCCTGCGCTCTATACACTGGAGCTGGAGCATTACCTTGGTTGAAGGATATAGTGTATGCGTTTTGCTTGTGGATCGGGGTGGATGTCACCAGGTCAAGGTCAGTCGATGATAATAACCTTCCTCACTCACTATCTGTTCGGGCAGTGAGTATCCCCGGGCGTTCTTCATGCTTGAGTTCTGGGATGCATCAAGAAAGTCTGTGTAAACAGATTCAACATCCCGGTCAGCAGGGGGGGAGCATGCTGTGCTGACCAAACATTCACGCCGTACCGGCATGTTGCAACTGATCAAGGCGTGTCCGGCCGGATTCAGGTAGCGCACAGGTCCGGCTTGCCGCGTATCCAGTGTCAATTCATGGATGAGCCGGGGCGGGTGTTGTGCTACAGACAGGACAAGTTTTGCTCTGATGGCACTGGCCTGTTGTCGATGAAATACCTGCTGACGACCCAGGGTGCCATTGAGTAAACGCCAGTCCACCGCAGCTATCAATCGTTGCCACGGTGTTTTATCCTCCGGGCGCAACAGGGCTACAGGTGTGCCCATGAGTATAAGTCGCAAGTTGCTGTCCGTTTCCTCAATAGAGACTGTGTCAAAATTGGTCAAACCAAACAGGGTATCATTAACCACGACAATCGGTGTCCAACCGGCTCGGGCAGGTTGTCGTATCAGCTCGTCGGCATTGACCCGCGTGGCGGGTGGGCAGATTATCGTGTCCTGCAGTCTGATGTGAAAGGGCAGGCCGCCGGCATAACGCAATTCCACCTCATTGCGACTGAAAGTCTGGGGTATCTGGCCCCGGGTCGAGAGCAGAGCAGTTATTCCCGCTTTGGTGTCAAGGCGTAATAAACCGGCATCATCATCCTGTTGGCGTGTTGCCGGTTGCGGCACAATCTGCTCGTCGGTGAATACCGCGGAATTCTGTGTCCGGCGAACTGTGTGCCTTGCCCAGCCGACGATCGCGGCAGCCCAGGCGTTATACACAGAAACAAACATATAATCATCCTGGCCCTGCTGGCCGGCCGGATTCAGATCCAGAAATCCATCTGCGCGGCTTTGTGATGCCCAGCGATGCACGATGCCGCCGAGGATCCGATCGCCGGGGTTTTCAGGTTGTGGTTTCTCAGAGAAGCCCAGTAATAGCAGGCTGGCAAGCAGACAGGCATCGCCAAACAGGGAATGGGTGCTGCGACCAAAGCCACCAACGTGCTGGTGACCATCCCAGCTCAATGTCACCCAGTTCAAGAGCTGTTTTAACTGACTGGATAAGAGGCTGGATTCGGTGTACCGCAGTGCGACGCTGGTAACGAGCAGGGCCTTGTGGTGATAGGCCAGGGGGGTCGAAAAACCGGTTTCACCGGGTTGTTGTGGAAAGTCGATAAACCCTCCGGCCGGGGTTGTCCAGTGTTGCAGCATGGTCTCCAGGCCGTGTGTTGCATGGATGCGTTCCCGCCGGGTGCGTGCCGCCATAATCCGGCAAAGTTGCGCCAGCAGACTCCAGTTGTTGGACGGGTAGCGCAGTTTGAGCGGGCACTTTGACAGGGCGGCATCAATCGTAACAAGGTCGATGCAACCCATTTGAGAAGACTCGAGGATCTGTTTCAGTAACAACAACAAGAAGCGATTAAAAGGCGCATGATCGCGCTGATCGGGCCGTAAATCCAGCCAGGCATTCAACGCTCGCTGCGCGCGCGGGTCGTCCGGATCACGCAAAGAGAAAGCCAGGGCGCAGCTGTTCTGGGCGTAATGATCCGTGGGCGTCGGTTTTTCGGTCAGGGGATCGCACAGTATACCATTCGGTTCGCTCGCCTGAAGCAGTGCACTGGTTAGTGAATCAAGTTGCGTGTCGAGTCCGGTCATTATGGATGGAATGGCAGGGTTCAACGCGACGTCCTGTCAGTATCTGTCGATGTCGAGGCGACAAATCCGGGAAAGCGCAGCGACGAGGCCGGGTCGGTGGATTTGTCTTCCTGGTTGGTTTGTTCGGTGGCGGGCGCCTCTTCCAGCTCGCGACGCATGATGACGACCAGCGCGATCAAGGCATAATAAAGATCGAAATAGGCGACATCCAGAAACGCGCCACCTGCCGCATAACCGATCAGGCTGAGTTGTATCGCCCAGGCGTATTCACCGAGCCAGCGTTGACCGGTCTGGTTCAGTGCCGTGCGGCGGATGTTGTTGAGGGTCAGGAATGTCGCACCAAGCAACAACAAATACACAAGCAGTCCACCGAGGCCGTGTTGCCCCATTATTCCAAAATAGATACTGTGCGGTGACAGGACGTGACGCCAGCCCCCTTCGAAATTGGCATAGGAAATCCACCAGTCATAGCCCATGTGAGTATTACCGAATCCCGTGCCCAGGATCGGATGTTCCACGGCCATGTTCCAGTTGACCCCCCAGGATTGAATACGCTGCATGGCGGATCGATCCTGTTCATAGGTTTCGATGGTCTCCCAGCGTTCCATAAGCTTGTCCGGCACAGTCACGCCAATAACGCCCACTGCCAGGATCCCCAGCGCCGCCATCAGCCATTTGTGTTTCATGCGCCAGAGTAAAAAGGGAGCAATGACCAGCAGCGCCAGCAGGGCGCCGCGGGAGTATGTCACCAGGATCGCGACAATCGTCAGCCAGAATGCGGCATAAATCCCGAGACCAATTGGTCTGGAAAAGCGTTGCACAAGCGGGATGCCGAGCGTGACCCACTGGTGATAAAAGAGGCGAGCAGTCACCAGAATCAGCGGCAGGATCATGATCATCGCCAGGCCGATATAGGTATTGCCGGAAAGGTAGGAACCTGGCGGTCCGAGTACCGAGTGATTGCCGCCAGTGGAGATCGCAAACAGTCCTCCCTTGAAGCCGTAGAACGCCAGGGATGCGGTGATGACCAGCAGAATCGTGATAATGCGCTTTTCCCCGTAGACCAGCATCGGGGTGATAAACGTAATGAGCAGGATCTTCATGAACTTGATCCAGAAGTCCCAGGCCGCGTCGGGATGCACCGCAAAGACACTGGTCATGGTGACATAGGCGACCCAGGTGGCCAGTAAAATCATTTCCCGGGTCCAGGGGATGGGGCGACGATCGCGGTTAATGAGTATGGCTGTCAGGGTGACCAGCGCGATGAGCATGGCCAGCGGAAACGTGCGCATGAAGCCCCAGGTGTGACCATGGGGGACCATTAATCCTATCCAGAACCACGCGGCGATGCCTATCCAGGGTCGCCTCAGAATAAACGGCACCAGGCCAAGTATGATGAGAAAAAGCAGGTAATCGCGCACGGGCAGGCCTAATCCGCCAGGCTGTAACCGGCGTTTTCCAGCATGTTTTTCAGACCCGGCAGTGGATAGCCAAGGTCATACGCCTGTCTGGCGTGATCGCGGGCTGCTTTGTAGTCCTTCAGTTTGAACAGTACCAGTCCCAGGTTGTAATGGATCTCCGGGTGGCGGGGGTTCATCTCAACGGCCTTCTGTAAAGCGGCCCGGGCATCTTTGTTGCGGTCGATACGCGCGTAGTACAAGCCCTGAATAACCGGCACCATGGCATCATGCGGCGCGACATCCCGCGCCCACTTGAAGCGGCACTCCAGATCATATTCCGCGCGCCGGGGACGGGTGGTCCCCTCGCGCACGGCCAGTCGGGTCAGCGCCTCCAGGGCCTGATGATGATTGGGAAACCAGTTCAGGACATATTCGAGATCACCAATGAGGTAGGTGGTCGCCCCCTTGCGCAGAGTTCGCACATCATTGGTGAAATGATGCTTTTCCACAACATGCAAGTACTTGTCGGTGTGCTGGCGATTGGTGTAATCAAAGGGGCCACTGGGATGAGTGTGTTTACCGCAATACTCCTGCGCCTGAATCGGCAGGGCAAAAAAACACAGTGCCAGCAGTACAACAAGGATCGGCAAATACCGATATCTTGCAGTCAACGCCGGCAGGCGACGGGCCATTTCGCGTTCGAGTGATATGTACATGTAAAAATCCCCGACACTTGGAGGGTGTCGCGCTGGCTTCCTGTTTGTCATGTTATCATCGCATTCCGTGTCAGGTATAATTGATTCACGCAGGCCTACCATACGATAACCTATCCATGCCCACTCTGTTGCACGATTCGATCATCGCTCGCGCCGAGCAAACCCCGGATGCGCCGGCACTGGGTGCACGCGGCACTTATCAGGATTATGCCAGCCTGGCGGGTGATGTGCAGCAGGCTGCGGCCGGGCTGCTGGAGGCTGGACTGCTGCATCAGGAGCGGGTGGCTGTTTACCTCGACAAGAGAGCCCGGACGATCCAGGCCCTGTTCGGCGCGGCCCTGGCCGGTGGCGTGTTTGTCCCGGTTAATCCTCTGCTCAAGCCCGGGCAGGTGGCCTATATCCTGCGTGACTGTAATGTGCGGGTGCTGGTGACTTCGGCGGATCGGCTCGCGTTACTGCAAGAGAGTCTCGAACAGTGTCCCGATCTGCATACGGTGTTGCTGGTAGATGATGAGACGCCGCAAATCAACCAGAGGTCTTACAGGGTGTTCGATTGGGGGTGGTTGCGTCAGGTTGATAAGCGCAAAACGCACCGCGTAATTGATACCGACATGGCGGCCATTTTATATACCTCGGGCAGTACCGGGCAGCCCAAGGGTGTGGTGTTGTCTCACCGCAACATGGTTGCGGGGGCGGCGAGCGTGGCCGAGTATTTGCAAAACCGCGCGCAGGATCGGCTGCTGGCGGTATTGCCCCTGAGTTTTGATTACGGGCTGAGCCAGCTCACTACGGCTTTTCATACCGGTGCCAGTGTGGCATTGCTGAATTACCTGCTGCCGCGTGATGTGATCAAGGCGGTGGCTCGCGAGGGCGTCACCGGTCTGGCCGCGGTGCCACCCTTGTGGACCCAGCTGGCCCAGCTGGAGTGGCCCGAGGAGGCGCAAAAAACCCTGCGCTATGTCACCAACTCCGGCGGCGCCATGCCGCGCCAGGTGCTGGATAGCCTGCGTGGGCAGTTGCCGGGCACGCAATTCTATTTGATGTACGGTTTGACCGAGGCGTTTCGCTCGACCTATCTGCCTCCTGAGGAGGTGGATCGGCGCCCCGACTCGATGGGCAAGGCCATTCCCAATGCCGAGGTGATGGTGGTGCGTGAGGATGGCAGCCATTGTGCGCCGGGCGAGCCGGGGGAACTGGTCCATCGTGGCGCGCTGGTGGCGCTGGGCTACTGGAACGATCCCGAGCGTACCGCGGAACGCTTTCGGCCCCTGCCCGCGACAGCGGGGATCCCGCTGTCCGAGGTGGCGGTCTGGTCGGGGGACACGGTACGCAGGGACGAAGACGGGTTTCTCTATTTTATTGGCCGGCGCGACGAGATGATCAAAACCTCCGGTTACCGGGTGAGTCCCAACGAGGTGGAAGAAGTCGCCTATGCCACCGGGCTGGTGGCCGAGGCGGCCGCCCTGGGCGTCCCCCATCCGACGCTGGGCCATGGCATCGTGCTGGTGGTTCTGCCGCAGGAAAAAAACCTGACCGAAGAGGCTGTGCTGGAGGAATTGCGTCCGCAGCTGCCCGCCTTCATGCTGCCGGCACACGTGGCCATCCAACATGAGCCGCTGCCGCGTAATGCCAATGGCAAGATCGATCGCAAGCAACTGGCGGCCGGCTTTGCTGATTATTTTGCCGGAGAACCTGCATGAGCGACACGCGCCCCAGCCACGCCCCCATTCACGCTCCCAGTAACGTGTTTCCGGTGCTGGACGACTGCCTGCAGATCGGCGGCGTCGCTCTGTCTCACCTGGCGCAGCGCGTCGGCCAGACGCCGTTTTATGCCTATGACCGGCAGGCGATGACTGACCGGGTCGCCGCGCTGCGTACCGCTTTGCCCGAGGGCATCAGCGTGCATTATGCGGTCAAGGCCAACCCCATGCCGGCGCTGGTGCAGCACATGGCCGGGCTGGTGGACGGGCTGGATGTGGCTTCGGGGCGGGAGTTGCGCGTGGCCCTGGACGCCGGCATGCCGGCCCATGAGATCAGCTTTGCCGGCCCCGGCAAGTCACTCACCGAACTGACGATGGCCGTGGCCGCCGGGATTACGCTGAATATCGAGTCCGAGACCGAGCTGGAGCGGGTCGCGGAAATCGCGGCACGGACTGGCGAGATGGCCCACGTGGCGGTACGGGTCAATCCCGATTTCGAACTCAAGACCTCCGGGATGAAAATGAGCGGTGGTCCCAAGGCCTTCGGTGTGGACGCCGAACGGGTTCCCGCGCTGCTTGCGCGCATCGGCGAGCTGGGTCTGCATTTTCGCGGCTTTCATATCTTTTCCGGTTCCCAGAATCTGCGCCCCGAAGCCCTGATCGAGGCCCAGGGACAGACCTTCGACCTGGCCCTGCGCCTGGCCGAGTCGGCGCCCGGGCCGGTGGAGATGCTCAACATGGGGGGCGGTTTCGGCATCCCCTATTTTCCCGGCGAAACACCGCTGGATCTGGCGCCGGTCGCCGAGCATCTGGAAAGTCGTCTGCCGGCGGTGCGCCAGCAGTTGCCCGAGGCGGAGATCATTCTGGAGCTGGGCCGCTATCTGGTTGGGGAAGCGGGGATCTATGTGGCCGAAGTGATCGACCGCAAGGAGTCCCGGGGCCAGATCTTTCTTATCACCAACGGCGGACTGCACCATCATCTGGCGGCCTCGGGCAACTTTGGTCAGGTGATCCGCAAAAACTACCCGGTGGTGGTCGGCAACCGGGTGCAGGGTCGTGAGCGCGAGATCGTCAACGTGGTGGGACCGCTGTGTACCCCGCTGGATGTCCTGGCGCAACAGATGGACCTGGCCCGCGCCGAGATCGGGGATCTGATCGTGGTGTTTCAGTCCGGCGCCTACGGTTATACGGCCAGTCCGACGCGGTTCTTGAGTCATCCCGAGCCAGTGGAGATCCTGGTTTAACCTGTCCTGCCTCTGTTGCTCATCCATGCGCCTGCCAGGTTGCGCGCAGCGCTACCTGATATTGCGCTTCGATTCAAGATTTTGTCACGCAGGCTTACCGCCAACGTGAGCCGCGCTATTGTCCTGTTTGGGGATGATTACAGGTGAATAACTGGCTGAGAGCTCACATCGGGTCGCCGCGTTGCGCGGCGGCCGGCGGGCGTACTTTGAGGATGGGCTGACTGCCGGGGCTGAACGACAAATGCACAAACGGGCGGCAGCTGGCCAGCATCCCCTGCCACGGACCGGCACAGACAAACAGCGCCCAGCCTGTCTTGTGCGCACCCAGCCGCTGGTGCGAGCCCCGCGAGGCGGGGTTGAAGGCCGATATCCGGCTGGCGGAGTGATGAATGCCCTCGGCATAAAGGCGTTCGTTGGCGGCTTGCCACAGTTTCAGGAACACCGGCGAGAGGCGGTGTTTTTTTGCGACATACACATCGTAGTCCCAGACACTCTGCCCTTCGGGTAAGGGGCGAAACAGGCAGCGCACTTCATCTTCGGGATAGTCCCCTTGCACGAACCATAAAAACCCGGCCAACTCGCCGTTGAGCTCGGCCACCAGGCAGCGCGCGCCCCGGGCAAAACGCTCGGCGAACACTCCCTCACGGCGATCCGGCACACCCTGCAGCAGGGGGTCGCCCGATATGGCTTCACGTACCTGGATTTTTTTGCCGCGATGTTCGGGCAACAGGGGCGCGGTGGTGATCGGCTGGCTGACCAGATCGTATTTCACTATATGCAGTCGATCGGCACTGAGCCGCGACAGTGCCGTGCCCAGCAGATACAGCATGCCGTTCCACCAGCCCAGGGTCTGAAGATTTGTGCGCAGGATCCGCAGCATCGCCAGGGGTGGTCAATTGCCGGATTTGCGCGCGGCGATCAAAAAGGCATGGCTCAGGGGCGAGGCCAGCCAGGGGAGCCTGGCCAGCAGCCAGCGCACGGGCCGGGATTCGAGCCAGGGCTGAAAGCGGCGTAACGATCCCGGCAGAATCGGCACCCAGTACAACCGGACCTCGGTGGCGCCGGCGGCGCGCAGCAGGCGGGTCAGTTGCGCGGGACTGTCGTAGCGCAGTCCGAGCGGACGGCGGCGCAGACGTGCCCGAAGGCGGTTCAGCACGGTGGTCAGGGCGTGCCGGTTCAGGGCGTCGATCCAGATTTGCCCGCCGGGCCGAATCAGGGTCAGCAGCTCACGGGTTGCCCTGTCCGGGCCGGACAGGGCCTGCATCACCCCAAAGCACATCACCCCGTCCACACTGGCCGGGCGCACCGGCAGCTGCGTGGCATCGCCCACCAGCCAGGGAATCGAGGTATCACTGCGGCTGCGCGCTTTTTGTAACGAGGGCAGGGAGTAATCGACACCCACGGGCGCAATACCCTGGCTGGCGAGATAGCGGGTATAGCTGCCTGCACCACAGCCGATATCCAGCCAGCGAGCGCCCGGCGCATCACCGGGCCAGACCCGCTGAAAATGCCGCAACCGGACTTCCAGCCCGGACTCGGTCCAGCCGGCGATGCCTGCGTCGTCATCGAACATCTGGCCACGTTTGGTAAAGCGCTGGCGCCAGGTTTCTTCAAAAGAGGATCGGGGCATAGCGACTGTTTTTATCCGTTATAGTGATGTGAACCCGGGTCTGACAACGTCACGACGCTCTGGGACGTGCTGTGCCGCCCGATTTTAGCATTAAAAACGGGTCGAATCCGGTACCCGAAAACCCGGCCTGGGATAAGCTGGCGGGCAAAATGATTTTCGGGTTCACTTAACGGGATGAACAGGCGGTGCCGGCTGTTGGCCGGCGAGTTTGATGTAACTGGAACAGCAAGGGAAGGTGACCGCTGTCGAACGAGGTTGCCTGATGCGAATTATCGAGGTGGTGGTCGATTGCGGCCACGTTGATACATTACAAAGTATTGCCGAGCAGTACGAAGTCTACGAACACTGGCGCTTTTAGCCCCGGGAAGAAACGGGCCGCTGTATCTGTCGAATGCTGGTGACACCGGACAAGGTCCAGCAGGTCATTGATGCATTACAGACCGCGCTGGAAAAAACCGAAAACTCTCGCATTATCATCCAGCCGGTTGAGACCGCATTGCCCCGGCCGCCGGAGCCTGATGAGGCCAAAAACAAGGCCTTGACCCGCTCGCGCGAAGAACTTTATGGGCGCGTTGAAGCCGGTGCCAGGTTGGATACCGCTTTTATCCTGATGGCGATACTTTCCACTGTGGTGGCAACCATTGGTTTGCTGGAAGCTAACGTGGCCGTGGTGATTGGCGCCATGGTGATTGCACCGCTGCCCTGGGTGACACGCGGCTGGCACTCGAAACCCTCAGGACTAACCTTGCCGGCGTGAGTACGGCCCTGGCGCTGCTGATCGTTATTCAGGTCCATCATGATTATCTGGCCGAAAGTGTGCAGATCCTGGTCAAATAACGATATAACCTGTCACAGGCGGGTCTAACGATTGCCCCAGATGTTGGCGACCGCCCGATCGCTACCAAGCAAACCGACCACCAGGCAGACAAAAGCGACCGTAAAAAAGACGACAATGGGAATCAGGTAGCCAACCTGAGCCTGACCCATGGCAAAGTAGGCACTAACCAGACCCAGCCCCGAGAACAGCACGCCCACCACGATCAAAATCTTGCGATTGAGCGGTTTGTAATTAAAGGGCTGTTCGCCGGCTTCAAAATAGCGCAGCATAAACCAGAAAAGTTGTCTCAAAAAAGCATGCATGACTGTTGAATCATCCTGTTTCGGCAAACCGGGCCCAGTGGGTATTAAAGGTTCGCGCGGTACAGCGCGTCAAGCGAACCACGAAAAACCGCGCTGTGAGCCCCGCAGGGCCGTCTTGCGGGCCATGAGATGGCCTCAATCGCGAAATTGATAGCCTTTTCCCTGTCATGGGTTCTGTGGCTGGCCTGTAGCTGCCGCCCACAAACCGGTATAATAGGCGGATTAAAGTTTTTTCATGATTTAAAGCAACTTAGAGCAACAAGGAGATCCCTCAATGGCCAAACCGGACGTTCGAACGGACGAAAAGAAGCAACATTTTGATGATATTTACGTGGCCGAGAACCCGGTGCCGTTCAAGGAGCGGATTCTGGATGCGCTGGAATATGTTTCCGACAATTTCAATCGCCAGACCTTCGATCGCCTGATCCTGCCCTGGGCCCAGAAGCAAGCCGGCAACAAACCGCTGAACTACGTGGACCTGGCCGGCTGCTTTGGCAATACCACCATGGCCACGCTGTACGGCATGGATTACGACGCGATCCGTAACAACTGGCGCGATGCCGAGGCCTGCAAACAGATCGATGGCCAGCGGCGTTTCCCGGCGGCAACCACGGGTATCGATATATCCGCCAACGCCCTCGCCTATGGGCATGCCGCCGGGCTGTATGATGCAACCATCGAAGCCGATCTCAATGCTGCGCCGGCCGACGTGCAGAGCCAGGTCGAGGCGGCCATGCAAGGCGCCGATATTGTTATATCCACCGCATCACTCGTCTATCTCGAACCCGAAGCGATTGCCCGTCTGCTGGACGCCTTCGCCAAAGGGGACGGTGAGGGTTACATGCTGGTGAACTTCCTCAACCCGTTCGCCCTGGAAAAAGCCGATGAGACCAAGCGCATGCTGCTCGAACGGCTCGAGTTTGTCGGCAGTATGGCATCACGTCATCGCCGCCTGTCGCCGCTGGAGCAGGAAAACTATCCCGGTGAAGAGTGGGCCCTGCTCGAAATCTGGGTGTTGCGGCGTAAGGGCTGAACAAAACCGGCGGTACTCGCTCTGAAGCGAGGGTCGCCGGTTTTTATGCTGGATGAAGGGACAGCCATGTTTATTGTGTGCTGTCATGCGCATTCAGCTTTCTGGCGATATAAACGCCATAACTGTAATGGGCTTTATATTTCTCATAGAGCTCAATTTCCCGTTTTTCCGTCTCCACGATGGCACGAGCTTCATCACTATTACCATTGCGGTCAAGGAAATCGTCAAAGCGGTTCTGCATGGGGCGGTAATAGTTATCCAGCCAGCAATGTTCTGGTAAAACAAAATAACCTGTTGGCGTATAACCGTTTTCCTCCAGTATTTTTACTTTGGAAGAGGCTACATCGATTTCGGGATACTCATTCTCCCAGTATTGCTGAATTTCAGAAGGCCGGGCTTTTGTTATCCAGGTGATCTCCGAGACGACGAGTAACCCACCGGGCTTCAGATAGCGACGCCAGTCCACGACGCCGTTTTTAAAACCGATGTTGTATATCGCCCCTTCGGCCCAGATAACATCAAATACTTCGTTTTCGAAGGGTAAATTATCCATTGAGGCGCATAGAGGCGTAATTTTTCCAGAAAGCCTGTCAGCATCTGCCCTGCTTTGCAGGACATCAAGAAAATCCTGGAGAAAATCCACCGCGATGATCCGGGCGTTTAGCCGGCGTGCCAGCGTGAGCGTGGAAGCCCCTGTACCACAGCCTATATCGGCAATCTTCAAAGGTGCATCATGATCTATCAACGTCAGATCGAGTGCCTGTTCAGTTTCTTTGTCGCCACCGGGGCCCTGCCGGTCGGCGCCTTTATGAAGGTCAATCAATAATGGCAACGCGCTCACGGCTCAGCCCTCGGGGTGTATGGCAAATCGATAGCGTGACATTTGGCCGCGGCCCGTTCAGCGGATCATAAAGGCAAGCGCTGGGCCGGGTGCCGGTAGCCAGGCGTGAAACGACGATCCAGGTTTTACCCTAACCCACCTTCGTCAGTTGCTCCAGGCTATTGAAGCGGGAGACGCCCTCCGGCAACTTGCGCATGCCCTGCACTGCCTCGCCGCCGATCCAGAGCGCCACTTCCGGTGCCAGCTGCTGGCGCAGCTCCAGGACATTGGGACGAATCTGCCGGTAACTGTACGCCCCGCTGAAGGTCAGGCCCACGGCGCGGGGCCTGAACTGGGTCACGGCCTGCAGCAACTGATCCATCGGCATCTCCACCCCCAGATTGATGACGCGCCCTCCCTGTTCGAGCAACAGGGCATAGACCATCAGCAGCCCCAGGGCGTGTTGTTCGCCCGGCAGGGTTGCCAGCAACACCGGCGCGGCGGAGGGCGTCGGCGCGGGCAAATCCGTTATTTTGGCATTGATCAAGCCGAGCAACTGCGCCGAGATAAAATGTTCCTGGTAGACCTGTAACCGGCCCGCGGCCCATTCTTCCCCCACCTGGTGCAGCAGGGGCGCCATGGTCTGCAGGATAAACGAGCGCAGTCCCTGCGCCTTATAGCGTTGTTCTAACAATTGATCCAGCTGCCCGGCATCGTCCGTGCGCACCGCCTCCAGCAGCGTCATGATGGCGGGATTCACCTCCATCGGGGGCGCCGTCAGGCCGGCCTCCAGCGCATCCAGCGCCGGCTCGTCCAGTCCCACCAGCCTGCCGGGACGTAACCCCTGATCCAGCAGCCGACGGATGCGCTGCAGGCGACGTAACTGGGCCGTATCGTACAGCCGCTCGCCCTGCGCATTGCGCTGCGGGGTGGGAAACCCGTAACGCCGCTCCCAGATGCGCAGGGTATCGCGCCCGATCCCGGTATCCCGCTCGACCACCCCGATGGGATGTAAAGCCTCACTGTCCGTCATGGTATTGCCTCATTGGTGGGGTATTACCGTATGATAGTTAATTTTGTCCTAGACAAAAAAGATTTTTTTGATTAACCTTCAGACATACGGGTCATTGTACAGCCCTTGCCCGATTATCCGCGCCCAGCAGAGCCGTTCGTGACGACCGACCTGCGATGTCCCTTCGAGCCAGGAGGTCATCTGGCGAAATAGACAGCAAGCGTTCATTGTCTGGAGAGCAGAGTGAAAAAGAACTTACCCATTACCAATAATGAATACGACTATCCGGCGAATGCCAATATTCTGTCGACCACCAACCTGAAAGGTGCCTTCAGCTATTTTAACCATGAGTTTCTGGAGATCAGCGGGTTTGAACCTGAAGAGCTGATGGGCAAGAACCACAATGTGGTCCGGCACCCGGAGATGCCGCCGGCCGCGTTTGAAGATCTGTGGAAACACGTCAAATCCGGTGAATCATGGATGGGTATGGTGAAGAACCGGCGCAAGGATGGGGATCATTACTGGGTTGATGCCTTTGTTACACCGATCGGTAAAGATGGACAGATTTTCGAGTATCAATCGATAAGAACCAAGCCCAAACGCGAGCACGTGGAGCGGGCGGAAAAAGTCTACAAACCATTAATGAATGGCAAGCTCCCGGGGTATGTCAAAAGTAAACGTTTCCCGCTCTGGGGACGGCTTGCCGGTGCTGTCAGTCTGCTCTGGCTGGCGGGAATGCTGACCCTGGGTCTGACGACGGGGCTCGATATGTCCAGCGCCATGCTGGCGTGGCTGGGGTTCAGCATCGCAAGCACGGCGGTGATCGGGTTTGTGATGCGGCCGATGAACCGGGCGATCAACGCGGCGAAAAAAGTCTACGATAATCCGTTGGCCCACTGGATCTATACCGGGCGCAATGACGAGGCCGGACAGATTTTGCTGGCACTGAAAAAACTGGAATCCTCGACAGGAGGGATAGTCGGCCGGATAGCGGATACATCCAACACGCTGAAAAACAGTTCGGATCAATTGATGTCGAGCATGCGTACAAGCCAGCAGACCATCGAACAGCAGTATTCCGAAACCGATCAGGTGGCAACCGCCCTGAATGAAATGACTACTTCGATCCGTGGTGTTGAGGAGCGATCGAAACAAACCGCCGAAGCCGCCAACGAAGCGCATACCGAAACGGAAAAGGGTCAGCAAGTGGTTAACGAGACCACCCGGTTCATTAACGACCTTTCCGCCGAGGTACAAAATATTGCCGAGGTTATTAACCAGCTGGAGCAGGATAGCGAAGAGATCAGCAGTGTCGTGGATGTGATTCAGGGTATCGCCGAGCAGACCAACCTGCTGGCACTGAATGCCGCGATTGAAGCGGCCCGTGCCGGGGAGCAGGGACGCGGGTTTGCCGTGGTCGCGGATGAGGTAAGAAGCCTGGCATCACGTACCCAGGAATCAACCAGTGTGATACAGGGGACGATCGAAAAGCTGCAAAGCGCCTCAAAACATGCGGTTGAGGTGATGGGCAAGAGTCGTGAACAGGCAGACAGTACCGTGGCCCAGGCTGAAGAGGCCAGCAAGTCGCTGCAGGCAATTATGGAGACAGTTGATTCCATTACCGATATGAGCGCGCAGATATCCTCGGCGGTCACGGAACAGACCACGGTCGCCGAGGAAGTAAACCAGAGCATTACACGAATCCGGGATGTCGCCGAGCAGAATGTAGCGACGTTCAATCAGAGCGAGGCGTCAAGCAAGGAAGTGAATGAAGTGGCCGGGGACCTGCAGATCCTGTCAGAGCAATTCTGGAGCAGAAAATAAGCCTGTTGTACACGGCTACAGTTTAAACCACGCCGCGACAGGGACGTCCGGCGCTGTGGTGGTTTTTCAATACTGTTCACAATAATGCCTGAATGAGTGGGGTCGGTAACGAATGAGAAGGATTTGTTTGCGGCCTTATTTACGCATTGACGTCGCTGACTCGACGCTGATAAGTGTCGATCAACTCACGAGCTGAACGTGATTTCATTTATGTATTCAGTGTTTGAGGCTTAACCTCAATTATCATCTAGTACAATACAGTTACGACCGCGGTGTTTTGCTGTATACATGGCATTGTCCGCCCGGGCAATGAAATCTTCGGCGTTCTCGTCCGTTTTTAGTGTTGCAAGACCCGCGGAAAACGTCTGTCCAAGGGGCACAAGATTACGCAGTCGTTCCAGTACGCGCTGTGCTTGTTCACAATTCGCATCCGGGAAAAGGATAAGAAACTCTTCTCCGCCGATTCGGGCCACGACATCCGTCGAACGTAGCTCCACGCGCCAGATCGTGACAAGCTGTTTTAACAAGCTATCGCCGGCCTGATGGCCGTAGGTGTCATTGAATTTCTTGAAATGGTCAAGATCGACGAAAGCAAGACTGAGGTCGGTATGGCTGCGCTGGGCACGGGATATTTCACGTTGTAATTCATAATCCAGTTGCCGGCGATTGACGGCGCCGGTGAGTGGATCGATATGAGACAGATCTTCCAGCGCCTCGGCCTGTCGGTGAGTTTCGCGTAGCAAACCGGCCATACGGTGCATTACAAGAAGGAATAGCAGAATCGACGCAATCGCGGCGACGCGGACAATTTCAAACTGCGTCCCGGAGGTGATCAAAATCACCATCGGCACCAGTACCGAGGCGGCGCCAAGCACCAGAAGGCGTCGGCCGGATAATTCTGCGCGGGAGGCGCTCGAATCTGGCTCAACCGTGGCGGAGGGATGCCAGGCTGCCGCGATGAATAATGCGTAGGCGATCAGCCACAGGCCATCCGTTAAGCCGCCAGGTGCGTACCAGCCAACCGAATTGCCGTGAGCGTAAAGGAGATCGGCGGTAAAGTAGGCAAACCAGCCGATAAGCAACAGGCGATGAGCGGTTAGCTGCGTACGGTGAAGGAACACCAGGCGCAGAATCAGGGGTAACAGGATCAGATCGGCGACGGGATAGGCCGCGGAAATGAACAGCTGCAGCAAAGTGAGATCCGGATCATACACATAGGGCGCAATCAGCAATGCCCAGCTGAGCACGGCTGCCGATATCCCGACGATCAGCGCATCGCTCAGTGCGCCATCGTCGCGAATGCTCTGGCTTCCGAGCAGCCACAGCGATGCCGCAAACAGCGGATAGGCCACCAGATAAAAAATGTCGGCCAGCGATGGAAAGGGTTCAAGGCCATAAAGATCGAGCCAGTACCAGATAGCATGCCCGATCGCGCATAGCGCAAGCCCGCCAGCCAGAAGCAGCCAGGCGTAAGGAAAAAACAGCGGGCGTCGTCGCACGGCGAACGCAACGGCGACAGCGGCAAATACACTGGCGGCGACATAGATACTACTGGCAAGCGTCCCATAGGGTAATGCGACATACAAAACAAAAAACAGCAGCGCTATGGCCAGCAGAATCTGCCAGGCAGTCGCATTACTCAGTTCAGTTCGAACCTCGGGTTTAATGTTCCGTTGCATTTTACACTCTGTAAAATGCCGGTTGTTGAAATACACGGCGTCGACTTTTATTGCTGTATTTCATTTCTGCGGAGGATAGGATCTTGTCTTATGCTTCATGAATAATAACAGATATGATTCAACCCTGCCCCCTGTGGCAGGAACGGGCACTCAGGCTGCAATTTCTTCGACAATCAGGTTTTCTCTGCGTCCTTTGCGCCTCCGCGATCTCCGCGTTAATTCCCAGTGAAATCAAAAAATCGCTGCGCGTTAATCCTCCCGATAATCCGGCCAGGCCGCCAGCAGGATGACGATGCCCACGGCGCCCATCACCCAGGAATAGACCGGCAGGTCGCCGAGCATGGGTTTGGCGTAGCCGTCCAGGGCGGCGAGGATGGTGGCGGAGAGCAGCAGGCTGCCGCCGACGATGGCGCCCCAGGTGCGGCGGTTGGCGCGGCGCATTTCACCGCGCAGCTGGCGCAGTTGTTTGTCCTGCAGTTCCACCTTCAGGTTGCCTTCCTTGGCCTGCTGCAGCACGTCGTAAAACATGTTGGGCAGTTGCGGCATGCGCTCGGCCCACATGGGGAAGTTGATGCGCAGGTGTTTGATAAAGGCTTTGGGGCCGATCTGTTCGCGTATCCAGCGTTCCAGAAACGGCTTGGCGGTTTGCCACAGATCCAGTTCGGGATAGAGCTGGCGGCCGAGTCCTTCGATGTTGAGCAGCGTCTTTTGCAGCAGCACCAGTTGCGGCTGGACTTCCATGTTGAAGCGCCGTGCGGTCTGGAACAGCCGTAACAGCAGGTGGCCGAAGGAGATCTGGTTCAGGGGTTTGTTGAAGATCGGCTCGCACACGGTGCGGATGGCCGATTCGAATTCATCGATGCGGGTGTCGCGATCGATCCAGCCCGAGTCGATGTGAAGTTGCGCCACGCGGCGATAATCGCGGTTGAAAAAGGCGTGGAAGTTTTCGGCCAGATAGCGCTGATCGCTGGGGTTGAGGGTGCCCATGATGCCAAAGTCCACGGCCAGGTACTGGCCCTCGCGGGAGACGAAGATATTGCCGGGATGCATGTCGGCATGAAAGAAGCTGTCGCGAAACACCTGGGTGAAGAAGATTTCCACGCCGTGTTCGGCCAGTTTTTTGAGATCGATGTTCGCCTGGGCCAATCGCTCGATATTGCCGATCGGAATCCCTTCAATACGCTCCATCACCATCACGTTGCGCCGGCAATAGTCCCAGTAGACATCCGGCACATACAGCAATGGTGAATTGAGAAAGTTGCGCCGCAGTTGCGAGGCGTTGGCAGCTTCGCGGGTCAGGTCCAGTTCGTCGAGAATGGTTTTTTCGAATTCGCTGACCACCTCCACGGCGTGTAACTGGCGGCCCAGTGCCCAGTAACGTTCGAAGGCCGTAGCGAACAGGTACATCAGGCCGATGTCGCGCCGGATCACCGGCAGGATGTTGGGACGCAGAACCTTGACCACGACGTTCTGACCGTCATGCAGGGTGGCGCCGTGGACCTGGGCAATGGAGGCGGAGGCGAAGGGGGTGGCGTCGAATTCAGCAAAGATCGCATCGATCGACTCACCCAGCTCACGTTCGATGATCTGCCGGGCGAGTTGATCGGAAAAGGGCGGCACCCGATCCTGCAACCGGGTCAGTTCATCGGCAATGTCATCGGGCAGCAGATCGCGCCGGGTGGAGAGGATCTGCCCGAACTTGATAAAGATCGGCCCGAGATCTTCCAGGGCCAGACGGACCCGCTCGCCACGCGGTTGCTTGCGCTGCCACCATAGCCAGGGCATGAAGATCTTGAGAATCCGGAAGGGGCGAAACAGCGGTGTATTGAGCACCAGCCCGTCCAGCCCGTGACGCATCAGCACCCAGCTGATGTAATACAGACGAAAGAACTGGCTAATGGGTTTCATGCGCGGGCCGAACCAAAATCAAATCAAACCGCATTGTACGGGGTGTGCGAGCCTTAAACCAGTCACGGCGCGGGTGCGGTATGCACGGCGTCCTGTCTTGTGTGACATCAGTACGGCTGTAAGCCAATGATCTCCCACATGAGAAAAGCAAGCTGATGTGGGAGGGGCTTTTAGCCGCGACTTGTTGGAGTTCAGGCAGGTCGCCGATAAAATCGCCTCCCACGATAAAGAATGCCTCAACTCCCTTCGCCCCTCGTCCCTCGTACCTCGTACCTGTCTTGTTGGCAGGTGAGTTCGAGTCCCTTCTGTAACGTCGGGTACTGCAATTCGATCCCCAGCTCCTCGCGCAGTCGTGTGGTATCCATACGCCGTGATTCACCCAGGTAGGAGAGCATGCCCTCGCTCAGGGTCTGTTGTGCCTCGTCCATGTCGATCAAGGGCGGTCGCGGCAGGCCGAGGAAATCGGCAACCGTATTGAAGTACTGGGTCATATTGCTGTCATTGCCATCGCTGACATTATAAATCGCGTCCGGCGTCCCCCGTTGCGCGGCGACGACACAGATCGCGGCCAGATCGGCGACGTGAATGCGATTGGTCTGCGGGGCCAGTGTTTCGTGAATCATCGGGATTTGTTCGCGGATCCGTTTGATCGGCAGCCGGCCGGGACCATAAATACCCCCGACGCGCAATACGATCACCGGCACCGCATGTTGCCGGCCCCATTCGCGCAGGCTCTGTTCGGCGGCATAGCGACGCCGGGCGCGATCCACTTGCGGGTTGGGAGCGGTCTGTTCGCTCACGATGGCGCCCTGGCGATCGCCATACACCCCGGAGGTGCTGATATAGACAATCCGCGCGGGGCGGCTGCCCTGCTGATCGAGCGCCTGTAAAAAGTGCGTCATTCGGGGATCGCTCTGGCCTTGGCGGGGCGGTGGGGCGAAGTAATAGACCAGGGCCTGATCCACCGGCAGATCGGTCAGACTGGTCGGCTCATCCAGGTCGGCCGGGTACCCCGTGATAGCCGCGGCCGTCAGTCGTTCGCCGTGGCGGGCCAGCCCGGTGACCGGCACGCCTGCGGCCTGCCACAGCCGGGCGACCCGGGTGCCGACGTCGCCGCAACCGATGATAAATACCTGTTCAGGGGGTTTTACTGCCGGGTTCATTAGGAGATAATTCCGCGCTTTGTGATGAGAAGTTGAGCAATTTTATGCGTTTTTCCGTCAAAGTCGAGCCCAGTGGTCATACTTTTCCGGTAGAAGAGGATGAACCGATCCTGGACGCGGCGCTGCGCCATGGTCTGGCCCTGCCCTACGGTTGCCGCAATGGCGCCTGCGGATCCTGTATGGGCAAGGTGGTGGAAGGCAAGATCGCCTATCCCGACGATGAGCTGCCCCCGGCGCTGACGGAGGAACAGGCCACCACCGGCATGGCGCTGTTTTGCCAGGCGCGGGCTTTGAACAACCTGGTGATCGAAACCCGCGAGGTGGCCGAGGGTCAGGACATCCCGATCAAAAAGCTGCCGAGCCGCATCGCCGAGATGAGCCGGCTCAATCACGATGTCATGTTGCTCAAACTCAAGCTGCCCAGCAGCGAGCGCCTGCAGTTTCTGGCCGGCCAGTATGTGGATTTCATTCTCAAGGATGGGCGGCGGCGCAGTTTCTCCCTGGCCAATGCGCCGCACGACGATGATTATCTGGTTTTGCACATCCGGCATGTCGAAGGCGGCCGTTTTACCGGCGAAGTGTTCGACAAGATGCAGGTCAAGGATATCCTGCGCATCGAGGGCCCGTTCGGCGGCTTTTATCTGCGTGAGGAGTCGGATCGGCCGATCATCTTCATGGCCGGCGGGACCGGTTTTGCACCCATCAAGGGGATGATCGAACATGCCTTTGCCTCGGGCATCGAACGGCCCATGCACTTGTACTGGGGAGCCCGGGCCAAACGGGATCTGTATCTGCCGGAATTGCCCGAACAGTGGCTCGAAGAACATGCCAATTTTCGTTATACCCCGGTGCTGTCCGAGCCGATGGCGGAAGACAACTGGCAGGGACGAACCGGTTTTGTGCACGACGCGGTGATCGCCGATCATCCGCAACTGGCCGGTTATGATATTTATGCCTCGGGTCCGCCGCCGATGGTCTATGCCGGTCAGGATGCCTTCCCCGCCCATGGCCTGGATCTGGATCACTATTATTCCGACGCGTTTGAATACAACAAGGATTGAGCGAGCGGGCAGTCGCAAATCCCCGCGGTTCTGCTATCTTTGGAAGAAGGACAGTCGGTACCGTAAAAAAGGAATACTCAGGTGATGGATTCAGTCGGGGAAAAAGGCAGCCGTCTGCTGGATGAGGCGGCCCAGTTATGCGATTTGTTGCGCATGGCCTATGGCACGGCCCATCGTATGCAGCAGGATTTGCACGGTAATACCTACGAGCGGACGACCGACGTGGTTAACCAGTTACACGATCTGCGCGTGATGTGTAACAACCTGTTCGATGAAGTCGCCCATGAAGTTGGTGAGATGCAGTCGGGTGAACACGAGATCGGTTCCGCCTCAGATCGTCAATAACAATCCCTTGCGATAACACTCGGCGGCCAGTTCCGTTTCATTGAGCTGGTCCAGTAACTGACCCAGCTCGCGGTAGGTTTCGGGTGTTTCATGATTGCCCAGGCTGGCTTCCAGGTAGCTGCGGGCCTTGCCCCATAATTCGCAGCGCACCGCCAGCCGGCCCAGGGTCAACAGCAGGCTGGCGTTGTTTTCCCGCCCTTTTAACCAGTGCTCCGCCTGTTGTAACTGGCGATCCGCGGTGCTCGATTGCACCAGTCCGTAAAGGCGTACCAGCTCGCTGTTATATTCCCGTTTGATCGCCTCGCGCAGGATCGTCTCGGCCGTATCATGCTGCTGCAGCGCGATCAGATGCGAGGCGTATTCTTCCACCAGGCCCTGATCGTGACGCAGGTTACGCGGGATCTGTTGCCAGATGTTGTTGAGGCTTTCCGCCTTGTGGCCATTGACCTGTAACAGGTTGTGATAAACGGTCTTACTCAGCCGGTCATGTTCCGTTTCGTTGAGAACATGGTACTTGTCGAGTTTGGGTAACAGGGCCTGCAGATCGCCCCAGCTGTGCAGTTGTTCGTACAGCTGGGCCAGTAGATAGAGCACATGCGGATGACGCGGTGCCAGCGATTGCAGATGCATCAGCGAGGCCAGGGCCTGTTCCAGCTGACCGTGGGCCAGTTGCAGCTCCGCCTGGGTGAGTTCCACCGCGATATCCGCCCCGGGGGCACTGTTATGCGCCAGCGACAGGTAGTGATCGCGGCGTTCGTGGGCATGCTGTTTTTGTGCGGCGCGGGCGGCCGACAGGTAATTGAGCAGCGGGGTGTCACTGTCTTTGGCGTGGTTGATCAACGCCCGTTCGGCCCGTCGCCAGTTGCCTTCGGCCAGCTCGATCAGTCCGCGATTGGAGGAATGGCGGGCCTTGCGCCGCCGGCGCAGCTGGCGCCAGCGACGCAGCCGGCCCGGCACGTGCCAGCCGCGCACCAGCGTGCGAATCAGAAAATAGAGCAGCAGAAAACCGATCACCACGATACTGGCAAACAACGACAGGCTCATCTCCAGCGTGGTCTGGCCCCGGCTGATCAGCACGTAGCCCGGGTCCTGGTAGGCCAGCAGCCCGAGGAGCACGGCCGCCAGCAGGATCAAAAAGGCAGTGAACAACCACTTCATGATGCGGCGTTATCCGTGGCTTCGGAATCGGGGGTGCTTTCTTCGGGCGACGGCTCGCTGGCCCGACGTTGTTGCCGGAAGCGTTCCAGCGCCTGGTGGGTGTCGCTGATATCCGGCAGTTCGGGGTGAATGGTCTGTTCGGCCAGCTGCGCAAGCTGCTCGAGGGTCTGCCGGGTCGTTGTTTGTTCGGTGTCGAAATAGGTTTCCACCCACTGGCGGGCCTGTTGCAGCCGTTCCCGGTAGACGCGGGTCTGGCCGCCCAGCAGCGCCAGGCGTGCCTGCTCCAGTTGCAATTGCAGGTTCTGGGTCAGGAAGAAGCGTTGCTCGGGCGCCAGTAGCGGCTGGATCGGCTCATCATGCTGGCGGATCACCACCAGGGATTTGAGGTCCTGCCACAGGGCTCCCGGCAGTTCACGCCAGGACTCGACCTTGTCGCTTTGTGCGGCGGCCGCATCGAGCTGTTGGCGGGTTTGCGGATCGGGCGTGGCCAGCGGCAGGCGGGATATATCCCCGGCCAGGCTGCTCAGGGTGAACGAGAGGCCAGCCAGATCGGGCTGATCCACGGCGCGCAAATCATTGATGTCGGCGGCAATCCGCTGGCGGATTTTCAGCAGGCCGGGGTCCGCCACTTCACGCAGTCGCTCGTCGGCGGATTGCAGGGCGACGATGGCGGTGGCCACGTCCCGTTCCAGCAGCAGCCGGTGATTGGCCAGTTTGAGCAGGTATTCGGCCTCGGTCAGCAGCCAGTCGTTGCGCAGGTGGCTGCGGCTTTTGATCAGGGTCTGCAGGGCGTCATCCAGATTTTGCTGGCGGCTTTGCAGTTGCTGCAGCTGATCGTCCTGGCGGCTGTTCTGCTCACTGTGTTGTTGGCGCAGGCCGGTGAGGGTCTCCTTCAGCGCCGCCAGTTGCTGGTGTTGTGCGTCGGCCAGCTGTTGCTGGGTCTGCCACAGATAATAGCCGCCGGCCCCCACACCCAGGGCGCCCAGCAGTCCCAGCGAGGCGACAAACAGGGCGACGCCGGCACCGCGCGCACGGGGGGCCGCTTCGTCGGTATTCGCCGAATTCGTCTCGCCCGATTCCGGTTCCGGCGGATTGTCGGCGTCGTCATCCCCGGGCGGGGTGGTTTCGTCGTGTGGCTTGTCGTTGTCAGTCATGACCTGTTACTCAGCATGGCGCCAGTGGCGCAGGGTGTCGAGCAGTCCCTGATCGCCGGGTTGTTCGCAGACCCGTATCGGTCCGGCAAAGCCCCGTTGCCGGGCGGCGTCGGCAATGCGTTGATGAAACACCACCAGCGGGGTGTGTTGCAATGTTTCCTGCTCGCTTTTGCCCATCTCCAGCAGGTTATCCAGCGCTTCGCTGCTACTGAGGCTGATGATATCAATCTCGCCCCGGCGCAGCGGCCCGAGCAGGGTTTCGGGATCATTGGCCGGTTTGACCCGCCGATACACCTCAGCATACCCCACCTTCGCACCCCTGGCACGCAGGCTGCTCGCCAGTTTCTCACGCCCGCCCTCGCCGCGCACGATCAGCACCCGGTTTCCGCGTATCTGTGGTTCTTGCAGGGCCGGCAGGGCCAGCAGGGCTTCACTATCATGGCCCTGTTGTGGCAGCAGCTCGGGCGAACGCCCGGCTGCCTGTTGCAGGGCGCGGGCGGTGCCGCGGCCGACACAGGCGAGTGGCAGGTTGTCGGGCAAGCCGTCGGGCAGCAGGGCCAGGGCATGCTGTACCGCGTTGGGACTGATGAAGATGAGCAGGTCATACTCCCGCAGCCGGCTCAGGGCCTGTTGCGCGGCGGCGGGGTCGGTGGGCTGGGCGATGGCCAGCAGGGGGAACAGCAATGGCCGGGCGCCGGCCTGCTCCAGCTGGTGTTGCAGGTCGGCGCTCTGGTTAGGCGGGCGGGTGATGACTACCCGCAAGCCGGCCAGATCATTCGGCATACAGCGCGTCCAGAATCGCGTCGGCGCCGCGCGAGAGCAGGTCTTCGGCCAGCACCCGGCCCAGTTCGGCGGCGTCTTCCGGCTGGCCGGCAATTTCACCGCGCACGATTTCGCTACCGTCGGTGCGCCCGACCAGACCGCGCAGCAGAATGACGCCGTGGGACAGTTCGGCGTAGCCGGCGATCGGGACCTGGCAGCCGCCGTTGAGGCGGTGGTTCATGGCCCGTTCGGCGCGGACCCGCAGCGCGGTGGTCTCGTCGTTGAGCGGGGCGATTAACCGGTTGACGCGTTCATCGTCGCGACGGCATTCGATACCGACCGCGCCCTGGCCGATGGCCGGCAAGCTGATTTCCGGGCCGAGGAATTGGGTGATGCGTTCCTCGAAGCCCAGTCGTTTGAGGCCGGCGGCGGCGAGAATGATAGCGTCATACTGGCCGTCATCCAGCTTCTGTAAGCGCGTGTTCACATTGCCGCGCAGGTCGATGATGTGTAAATCCGGCCGCAGCTCGGCGATCTGGCACTGGCGGCGCAGGCTGGACGTGCCCAGGCGGGCGCCTTCAGGGAGATCTTCCAGGGTTTTATGGGTGTTGGAGACAAAGGCGTCGCGCGGATCCTCGCGCGGGCAGATGACGGGCAGGTGCAGTCCCTCGGGCAGCTCCACCGGGACATCCTTCATCGAATGCACGGCGATATCGGCCTCGCCAGTGAGCAGACCGTTTTCCAGCTCCTTGACGAACAGTCCCTTGCCACCCACCTTGGCCAGCGGGGTATCGAGGATCTTGTCGCCCTGAGTGGTCATTTTGACCAGCTCCACCTGCAGGTCGGCGTGGGTGGCTTCCAGCGCGGCCTTGACGTATTCGGCCTGCCACAGGGCCAGCTGGCTTTTGCGTGTCGCGATGCGGAGAATCTCGGTCATGCCTTACTCTTGGTTTAAAATTAATAGGGATATAAAAAGAGGTTATAAAACTTTTGCGGAGCGATTCGCACAAACCTTTATAATACACCAATTCTCACTGGCCCCGATGCCCCCATGTTAAGACGTTTACTGCTCACTTTCCTGTTACCTCTGCTGATGACGCTGTCCGTGAGCGCGGCCGGTTCGGACGCACCCGCTTACAAGGTGCCGCGAACCGCGGATCTGAAAGCCGATGGCCAGCTGGCGCGCCGACAAAATCTGCCGATCCTGCTCATGTTTTCCCAGACCGGCTGCAGTTATTGCGAGCAGGTGCTGGAGCAGTTTCTCGAACCCATGCGCAAAAGCGGTGACTACACCGACAAGGTGATCATGCGCAGGATCAAGCTCGATTCTTTCGAGGAGATAAAGGATTTTGACGGCCAGTGGCGCGAGCCGGATGAGATCGCCCTGCGTTATCGGGCCAGTGTCACGCCGACCGTGGTGTTTATCGATTATCGCGGCCATGAACTGGCCGAGCGGATTCTTGGGCTGACCACCCCGGCATTTTATGGCGGTGAACTGGATGATGCGATCGACCTGGCCTTGCAACGACTGCGACCGGTAAATGTGTCGCTGCAGCCGACGGCCAGCAGTCGCCTGCAATAATAACCCGCCTATCTCGCAGAGCCGCCACGGCGCCAAGAAATCTGATTTCACTTACTTTTTGGCGAGAGTATTATTGCCAAGTCCTGTAGGTCACGCTGGCGTTGGCCTGCGTGACACGATGCCGATACGGAGAATGTCAGGTAGCGCTATGCAACCTGACCTTGTATCTCTCGATACCCTGTTATTTCGGTGCCTGTCGGTGGGTTCGGTGTCTCAGTGATGATACCTGTTCTGGTGCGGTATGCATTTGCAGGAAAAACTTGTCTCTCGCAGAGCCACCACGGTGCCAAGAAATCTGATGTCACTCATTTCTCTGCGAGCTCTGCGTCTTGGCGAGAGTATTATATTATTGCCAAGTATTCTCCAGATCAGGATATCGGTAAGTTATACGCACGCTTTCCCTGACAGCCCTCCGAAGGCAGTCATATTACGACTCATTCAGAGTAGGTCGTCGTTGTTTCTCAGTCGCCCGCCGCCGACAGGCTGCGCAGAAACTCCCGCACCTGCGGTAAATGGCGACGGCTGACTTCCAGCTGATGATCGCCATGGCGCAACTGCAGGAAGACCCGCCCTTCGTTATCCTTGCGTAATCCCGCGATAAATTGTTTGGCCACCAGCGCGTTGCGGTGAATACGGATGAATTGATCCGCGAATTTCTGTTCCAGGGATTTGAGCGGCTCTTCGATCAGCACCTCCCCCTCCTGATAACAGACGGTCACGTATTTGTGTTCGGCCAGAAAATAAAGCACCTCGCTGATCGGCACCAGGCGCACGCCACCCTGTACCCGGGCGCTGATATGCAGGGGGGACGTCTCCTGTTCCTGCTGCAGTTGCGCCAGGGACTGTAACTGGGCGCGGGTTAACTGGGTAGCGGCCTGCAGGGCCTGCTCCAGTTGTTGCTGCTTGATCGGTTTGAGCAGGTAGTCCACCGCATGGCTTTTGAACGCCTGCAGCGCGTATTGATCGTAAGCGGTGGTAAAGATGATCGCCGGCGGGTTGGGCAGCTTGTTGAGATGTTCCGCCGCTTCCATCCCGTCCATGCCAGGCATGCGAATATCCAGCAGTACAACATCCGGCTGGTGTTGCTGGACCCGCTCCAGCACCTGCCGGCCATTGGCCGCTTCGCCGATGACCTGCCAGCCGTTCAGGGTACCGAGCAGGGATTGCAGGCGCGAACGGGCCAGTGGTTCGTCATCGGCGATTAGAATTTTCATGCCAGGGCTCATAGGGAAAACTCAAGCAGACTCTATAGTGATGATCCATTTCGTCAAGCGCCAGCCGGGTCGGCCCCGCGAAACCGGCGGCCAGGCGATCCCGAATGTTCTGATGGGCCAGCTGATTGCCCCGGCCATGCGCCCGGGCCGGGTTGTCGGGGATCGGGTTGTCGATGATGATTCGCAATTGATTGTCGAGCAGCTCGCCGCTGATTTCGATGGTGCCGCCATCGGTGCGCGGTTCGATACCGTGATAGATCGCGTTTTCGATCAACGGTTGAATAAGCAGGGCAGGCAACTGGGCATCATCGGGCAGCGCATCGACCTGCCAATGAACGTCGAGGCGTTCGCCGAGGCGCAGTTTTTCAATCTGCAGATAGCGGCGACACAACGCCAGCTCATCGTTCAGCGTGACACGCTGGCGGGCATCGCTCAGTGAAGCGCGAAACAGATCGGCGAGATTTTCCACCGCCTCTTCGGCCTGCTGCGGATTATGCTGAATCAGACTGACGATGGTGTTCATGCTGTTGAACAAAAAGTGCGGGCGAATTCGGGATTGCAATGCCTGCAGGCGGGCTTCCGATTCGGTCCGCACCTGGCGACGCCACTGGTGTTGTACATAGAAATAACGCAGCAGGGGGCCGGTGATAATCAGCCCGATCAGCAGGTTGCGGGCCACAAACTTCGCGTGCCACACGGCGCTCATCCCGCCGGGGTAATGAATCAGCCAGTAGGCGCCCTCGCTGACCAGGGCAATCACCAGCAGAATCAACAGATAACCGCCAAGCCCCGCCTGCCAGGGGCGCAAACGGCACAGAGGGCCGCGCAACAAACAGAGCAGCGCGCAACTGCTCAGGGCGCACCACTGGACAAACAGCGAGATCAGCCCCAGGCGGGCCCAGCGCTCGGTCAGGGGGGTTTCCATCGGCGCCAGCGCAATGACAATGGCGGCCAGTTCGGCGATCATCACCACCAGAAACACCATGCGGATGCCGCAAAAGTCCGGCAGGAACAGATTATCCTGTTCCGGTTCGGGCGAGCTGGGATGGGCGGGTTCCGGGGTGGCCGGCATAGTCTGTTCCGGATTGATTGTGAGAATTATGTTAACTGAATTAAAGCACAAATTGGGCTATCCCATGCGCGCCCGGGATGAACCCGTTATAATCGATTTCATCGATACACGAGGATGATCCGTTATGAGCGACGCCAGTCAGACCGACAAGCCCTGGGCCGGGCGCTTTACCGCCCCCACGGATGCGTTTGTTGAAGTGTTTACCGCCTCGGTCGGTTTTGACAAGCGTCTTTACAAGCACGACATTGCCGGTTCCGTCGCCCATGCCCGCATGCTGGCGCACGTCGGGGTATTGAGCGAGTCCGAGCGCGATACGATCATCGAGGGTCTGAAGGTCATCGAACAGGATATCGAGCGCGGCGAGTTTGCCTGGTCGACCACGCTCGAAGATGTGCACATGAACATCGAGGCGCGACTGACCGATCGCATCGGCAGTGTGGGTAAGAAACTGCACACCGGACGCTCGCGTAACGATCAGGTTGCGACCGATATTCGTTTATATCTGCGCGAGGAAATTCGCGAAATTCAGGCGGAACTGAAACGGCTGATCGACGGGTTGCTGCAACTGGCCGAGCAGGAGGCCGATACAATCATGCCCGGCTTTACCCATTTGCAGACCGCCCAGCCGGTCACCTTTGGCCATCACATGCTGGCCTGGGTGGAAATGCTGGTGCGGGACCGGGCGCGCCTCGGCGAGTGCTATCAGCGGGTCAATGTGCTGCCGCTGGGCGCCGCCGCGCTGGCCGGCACCACCTATCCGATCGATCGTGAATTTACCGCCCGCGAACTGGGCTTCGAGGGGGTGGCGGAAAATTCACTGGATGCAGTCAGCGATCGGGATTTCGCCGTCGAGCTGGTTTCCGATGCCTCGTTGCTGATGATGCACCTGTCGCGCTTTTCCGAGGAGCTGATCCTCTGGTCATCGGCGCAGTTCGATTTTGTCGATCTGGGTGATAGCTTCTGTACCGGCTCGAGCATCATGCCGCAGAAGAAAAACCCCGATGTGCCCGAACTGGTGCGCGGCAAGACCGGGCGCATCTATGGCCATCTCATGTCCCTGCTCACCCTGATGAAGGGTCAGCCACTGGCCTATAACAAGGATAACCAGGAAGACAAGGAACCGCTGTTCGATACCATCGATAATCTCAAGGGTTGCCTCAAACTGTATGCCGACATGATGCCGCAGATCCAGGTTAAACGGGACAAACTGTACGAGGCCGCCCGCAGCGGCTTTTCCACCGCGACCGATCTGGCCGATTACCTGGTGCGCAAGGGGGTGGCCTTTCGCGATGCGCACGAGATCGTCGGCAAGGCGGTGCGCTACGGCGTGGACAATGACAAGGATCTGTCACAGATGAGCCTCGACGAGCTGCAACAGTTTTCCAGAGTCATCGAACAGGATGTGTTCGAGGTACTGACCCTGGAAGGCTCCGTCGCCGCGCGCAACCACATCGGTGGCACCGCCCCCGAACAGGTCCGCGCCGCCATCATCCGGGTGCGCACCAGAATGGAACAGTAACGAGTTACGAGGGACGAGGAAAAATATTCACCACGAAGACGCGAAGACACGAAGAATGAATCTAACTGTTTCGTGGTTTCTGGGGAGGGGGTAGGCCGGACATAGCAAAGCGGTGTCCGGCAACCCGAAGAAATGCCCGATACTACGGAGTTGATGCCCGCAGGGTGCTCTATCGGGCCTACAGGTTTCCTCGTCCCTCGTAACTCGTCACTCGTCCCTACCCATGAGACATGGGTTCGGCAGGCTGGGGATCGCGGTCGTCGCCGAGCATTTGCCGGGCACGCATCAGCAGCAGGCTCATGTCATCCCCCTTGCGCCATTCGGCGATGCCGAAGCGGGCGGTAATGGTGAAGTCCTCGGTTTCGGAGTCATCAATGGTCAGATCGGCCAGCTGCTGACGCAGGTTTTCCACCACGGTACCGGCGTCGTCGGCGTGAATTTCCGGCAGCACTACCAGAAAGTCGGTTTCGTTCAGGCGCCCGACAATGTCCGCCCAGCGCAGCTGATCGCTGAGCAGCTGGCTGAGGGTGACCAGCACCGGCCGCGCATCCTCGCGCCGGTATTGCTGCCTGAAACGATCCAGGCAGTCGAGGCGCAGCAGGATGATGGTCAGGGGGCGATCGTAGCGGCGGCTGCGGGACAGTTGCGGTTCCAGGCTGTAATAGAGCCCCTTGCGATTACGCATCCCGGTTTCGCTATCCACCATGATGACGTCGTTGAGTTCATCCTTGAGCTGATCGCGCTCCTGCATCAGCCAGTGCAGGGGCGTGATGTCGACAAAATACTGTACCTGACCGGCGTCGCCGGGCAGCAGTTGCCGATGGCCCATCAGCCACAGATCCTCGTGCAGTTCATCGCCGGGCAGGTGCAGGGTGGTGGTCAGATCAAACAAAGTTGAGAGGGGTTCGGGCACTTCATCGCTGCGCTTGTTGAGCAGTTGTGCGCAGCGGGTTTCACCCAGCATCTCACCCAGGGCGTCGTTGACCCAGCTGACGCGGCCCTGATTATCCCGCAGCAGGATACCGGCAGGACAGGCGCGGATGATCTGCTGGAGCTGGGCGGGGTCGAGTTTGTCGAGCATGTCGATAAGCCTGTTGCGCTGCGGTGGCGAGAGGAGACCTAAGCTACCGCCGCAGCGGCAGATGTGCAAGTGCGTTGCGCAGGTTGGCGGCGATGGCAGGCTGTGCCATGAGGGCAGAATCCGGGCCGGGGGGCCAAAAGTGTAACCGCTGTCCCGGGCGATACTGAAGAAACCGTGGCCGGCGCCGATAACCTCAGGGTGATGGAACAGCGTGACCCTATCGAGCCGACAATCGACGAATTGCCCGATTTTCGGGCCATTCGGGCCCGTTTTCAGCGCCTCAACCGGGCCCGGTTGGAGCGCATCAGCGGGGATTTGCGTCCCCTGCAGCAGGAATTTCTGCAACTGCTGCCGCTGCTGTTTCATATCAACCATCCTCTGCTGCCCGGTTATGTGGACAAGGCGGCCCCGGCCGGGATCCCCGATTATTCGCCCGGCACCCCGGCACTAAGCGCCGCACGACGGCTGGCCAAAAGTTTCGAGCTGAAAAAGCGGGCCTACCGGCGTTTCGAAATTCAGGGGCTGTATCTGATGGGCAGCCCGGGCACCATCGCTTACTCCCCCACCAGCGACTTTGACATCTGGGTCTGTCATGATCCGGTGCTGGATCCCGACCAGGTCGAGGCCCTGCAACTCAAGGCCCGGGGTATCGAGCAATGGGCGCGCACGCTGGATATCGAAGCGCATCTGTTTCTGGTCAATCCCGAGCGCTTTCGCCAGGGCGAGCACAGCCGGCTGACCCGGGAAAGCAGCGGCAGCATGCAGCATTACCTGTTACTGGAAGAGTTCTACCGCACTGCGGTGTTGCTGGCAGGACGATACCCGTTGTGGTGGCTGGTGCCGCCGGAGCACGAGCTGGATTACGACGAGTACGTCGCGGATATCAAGCGCAAGCGCTATATCCACAGCAAGGATCATATCGATTTCGGTGGCCTGGCCGCCATCCGCGCGGAGGAGTTTTACGGCGCCTCGCTGTGGCTGCTGTACAAGGGGATCAATGCGCCCTATAAATCGATACTCAAGACGCTGTTGATGGAAGCTTACGCCAGCGAGTTTCCCGACATCGATCTGTTGTGTGTCGAGTTCAAGCGCCGGCTTTACCGGGAAGAAGAGCCGGATATCGATGCACTGGATCCCTATCGCATGATGCTGGAAAAGGTCGAGGCGTATCTGCACCGACAGGAGGCACCGCAACGGCTGGATCTCGTGCGGCGCAGTTTTTATTTCAAGGTCAATGAGAAGCTTTCCGATCCGAACAGCGTGGGCACACGCTGGCGGCGGGAGCAAGTGACCCGGCTAGTCGAAAGCTGGGGCTGGCCACACGGGAAAGTCCTGCGCCTGGATCGGCGTGATGAATGGAAGCTCGACAGCGTGCTGGACGAGCGCAAACAGATCATTCGCGAATTTACCACCACCTATCGCTTCCTGTCGGAATTCACCCGCCAGCAGGGGAATACGACGACCCTGATCAAGGCGGAGGACGTGCATATTCTGGGCCGCAAGCTGTATGCCGCGTTCGAGCGCAAGGCGGGCAAGATCGAGATCATGTATCGCGGCATCACGCCGGATATGTATGCCAGCCATTTGTCATTTCATCGTTTGTTCAGCGAGGAGGGCGACGAATACTGGATGGTCTTCAACGGGGTGGTTCCCGCCTCTGAGCTGGCGGTGACCCGCCCGCTGCGGCGCGCCTATAGCCTGCTGGAACTGATTGCCTGGAGCTATTTCAATCGCATATTGCATGCGCGCACGGTGATGGGCATCTATACCGATGATACCGATCTGACCGAAAAAGAGCTGCAGCAGGTCGTGGAGAGGTTATGCCGACTGTTCCCGGATGAGGTGCTCGAAGAGTCCTCGATTCACGAATTACGCCAGCCAGCGCGCATCGCGGCGATCGGTACGTTTGTGAATGTGGGACTGGATCCCTTCTCCAGCCGCACAAGACAGGGTCGTCACCTGACCAGTAATCGCACCGATGCACTGAAATACGGCGGACTGTTCGAGAATCTTGCCTTGAGTATCGACCAGGTGATCGTCAACAGCTGGCAGGAGGTGATGACCTATCGTTATCTGGGTGTCAGTGGATTGATGAAGTGTTTGCAGGATTATGTCAAATGGGTGCCACCGGGCTCGGGCAAACACCCGCCACCGATCAATGCGTCCAGTTTTTCCTCCTACCGGGGCAGTGCCATCGCCCGGCGCATCGAAAATCTGTTCGCCGGGATTCTGCGCTGTTTTTATGCCAACGGCGACGCGGAACATATCGAGTACGTGCTGGGTATTGAGTCCGCATATTATGTGTTGCGCATAGAAAATGACACGCTGCAGTATCATAAGGTCGGTAATATGGAGGCCCTGTGCGGCTATCTGGGTAATCCGCAGGCTTACTTTCGTCGTCTGGTGTTTGACGAAGAGAATCTGGGGGACAACGTGCTGCCCGTTATCTACCAGAACAACCGCCCCGGTATGGTCCAGTGCTTTTATGAAGTCCGTGGTGAGCAGGTCACGGTGTATATCCTGGACGAGCGGGGTTCACTGACCGTACAGAACAAACCGTTTTATGACGTGGTGGGCCTGATCCGGCATTACCAGGAGTTCTTTGATTCCATTCAGGAACGCCAGCTGTTACTCGGCCAGGAAGAGTTCTTCGGTGAAACCGCAATGGCCGAGGTTCAGTTTTACCGTATCGACAGTGGCAACGACGGGCAAAAAAGCGTTAAACCCCATACACTCAATCAGTATATCAAAACCTCCGGCTACCTGCGCTTGCAGGTGCTGGTCAGTGCTGTCGAGGACAAGCCGGCGTTTTCGGTGTTTTGCGAAGACCGTGAATTTTCCACTCTCGAATATGGCCGGGACCTGTATCGCCAGGTGGCGGCGCATATTCTGGGTTTGCGGCGCAGTGGCGAGGCGTATCCTATTTATATTACCGATATCGATCTGGCACCGAACCTGCTAAATGAAAGGGGTAATCAGGTTCAGACGGTCCGATTTCTCGAGTACAAGAAAATGATTGAGGAGCGACTGCTCGCCGAGCTGCAATAAGCAGGTTATTCTCCGCGCATGGTCTCCATGATCGATAGCAGATCGGTCGACCAGTCTTTCAATACCCGGTTGAGTTCGGGCTGTTCGGTTTCCAGCAATTGCATCGGGCTGGAAGCGACCAGCAAGGTGTCCTCGGCTTCGGCGAAAATGGCGATTTTCAACGGCAGGTAGGGGATCAGTTGCGGATATTTGTCGGTCATTCGGCGGATCTGTTCGGGTTTGCCGTAAAAGACCACCCGGTACTTGTCGGTCTGATACCCGAACGTGGTCAGACCAATGTCCACCCGCTGGACCCGGCTGACTGTGTAACCATGCTGTTTGATCACTTCCTGCAGTTGCAGCATGGCCTCCGGAAAGGCCTGGGGAGTGCGCGCCATCTGCAAACGATCGGCCGCCTGTAGCGGCGACAGCAGGAGCACCAGGGAAAACAGTAATGTGACTCTTTTTATCATCAAAATGTCGCTTCTTCGATAATATTGGAATAGGTTTTTACCATTTCATCGCACAGTCGATTCAATTCGGCATTATTGAACAAATAGGCCAGGCGCTTGGGGTTGATCGACATCACCTTCACGCCATCTTCCTGCTCCACCACTGTGACACGACAGGGCAGGAACAGCCCGACGCGCGGGTCGATCGCCAGCGCACGGTTGACCATGTCAAAGTTGCAAAAATAGACAATCACCTGATTCGGGTTTTGCTCCTGTTCGGGAAACAGACCGTCTTCCAGCGTCTGGGTACGGATAATACGGAAGTTTCTGCCAACCGCCGCGCGCTCCAGTGCCTTGACCGTGTCTTCGACCGAATAGGGTGAATCGTGGGCGATGGTCAGCGGTTCATCATCGGGGTTGCCCACCGGGTTGGGATCGGGCTGATTTTCAAAACTACGCACATAACTGACGATATCGTTGATCTGGGCGTCACTCAGTCCCTGTTCGCGGAATGAGGTCATCGGTGTACCTTCGCGACCGTTAACCACCGCGGCCTTGATCAGTTGATCCGAGGCGGCGGCCAAAAAGCCGTCGTTATTCAGTGCCGGGGCGATGATGGGCAGATCGCGGGGGCGTGAAAAGGTGACTCCGGTCCCCTCGCCGCCCTCGCCCTGGCTGCCATGGCAACTGGCGCAGTGTTGTGCGTAAAGGGCCTTGCCGCGTTGGGGATCGCCCTCGATATGGCCGTTGGCCGGGATGACCGGTCTACCCGGCGCCCAGCTGCGAAGATGTTCGACCAGAGCGTCGGCTTCGGCCTCGCTGAGTTCGGAAAACGCCGGCATGACCCGACCGGGGCGGCCGTGTTGAATGGTCACTTTCAGGAATTCATCGCTGACGCCATACTGAAATGCCGCGAGATTCAGGGGCACACCCACCCCGCCGCCGCCGTTGTCACCATGACAGGCGGCACAGTGTTGCGCATACAGTTGCGCGCCATCGGGTTGTGCGGCGGAATCTGAAGTCGGTTCCTGGCAACCGGCCAGGGCGATTGACAGCAGGCCAAATAGCAGCACAATGCGCATGCCGATTCCTTTATTGCGTGGCGGATTCATTAGAAGTAACTGTATTACTTATATAGAATCAGGTTGTTGATGCAGATCAAACGCAGCAGAATTTTCAATCTGGGGTGTCACTTAATGATAAAGCCTTTTGCCGAAGCGTGTGAAGAAAACAAGCGTCCGATTCTCGCGGTGCTGGAACGGCAGTTCGCCGATTGCCGTACTATTCTGGAAATTGGCAGCGGCACCGGTCAGCATGCGGTCTTTTTCGCCGCACGGATGCCTCACCTGCAGTGGCAGCCCAGTGATGTCGCCGAGAATCTCCCCGGGATTCGCCAGTGGCTGAGCGAAGATGGTGGCGATAATCTGAGCGAGCCCTGGCCGCTGGATATGCTGGCGCCGCAGTGGCCGCAAACGTATTTCGATGGCGTGTTTAGCGCCAATACCGTGCACATCATGAGCTGGCCGGCGGTGGCGGAAATGTTCGCCGGGATCGGCCGGGTACTGAAACCTGGGGGGTGTTTCTGTCTGTACGGCCCGTTCAAATACGGCGGCGTGCATACCAGCGAAAGCAACGCGCGCTTTGATCTCTTCCTGCGCCAGCGCGATCCGGACAGCGGTGTGCGCGATCTGGACGATCTGCAGCAGCTGGCCGCGGCGGCCGGACTGTCATTGAGCGAGGATCTTGAGATGCCGGTCAACAACCGGACGCTGGTATGGCAGAAACAGTGACGAGGGACGAGTGACGAGGCTAAAAAGCACCGCAATGTAGAATTTCGGCCACCATGTTTAAAAGGCTCTTCTCTGGGATTCTGGAAGAAACGCGGAGGACGCAAAGACGCAGAGGACGCAAAGTAAATATGGTATGGGCATGTTTACAGAGAGGTTGTTACGTCGCACCGACAATTTAGTGTAATACCTGCAAGTGATTTTTATAAAAGATATCTCCGCGTTCTTTGCGTCCTCCGCGTTATTTTCCAGAGCCTAGAATAAAAGGAATGAAGGTGCGGCCAGACAAGTCAGGAGAGCGTATTTCTGAGCCAGGCCGCAATATCACTGATTTCGTCGAGTGCGACCTGATGTTGCATTGCATAAGTATTCCAGTCGACGCTGTAGCCCGCCTGTTCCAGAAAATAGCGTGAATCCTCGGCCAGCCACAGGGGCACGATGGGATCGCTTTTACCGTGGGCCATGAAAATGGGCACGGCCTGGTTGGCCGGGGTGCGTTCCTGCTCGAACGTATCGGCCAGCGGCAGGTAGGTGGATAACGCCAGAATCCCGCCCAGCGGTTCGTTATGACGCAGACCGGTATGCAGGGCAATGGCGCCGCCCTGGGAAAAGCCGGCCAGAACCAGTCGACGCGTGTCGATACCGCGTTCGACTTCGCGGCGGATCAGGGCTTCGAGCATCGCTTGCGATGCATGGATCCCGTCGCGGTCCTCGTCCTGCTGAATCTGTGGCGAGCGGATATCGTACCAGGCACGCATGGGCATGCCGCCGTTGACGGTGACAGGCTGTACCGGCGCATGCGGAAAAACAAAACGCACATTATCCAGCCCCAGTTCCGGAACCAGCGGCTCGAAATCATGCCCGTCGGCCCCCAGTCCGTGCAGCCAGATGATGCTGTATTGCGCCTCGGCCGGGCCGACTTCCACACATTCGGGTAATTGGGTCATCAGTTTATCGTGGGTGGTGACTGTGTCGCGATTGTACGCATGACAAGATGCAAACCACAACTTGGGGCAGGCCCGGTGAATATCGGAAATCGGTACTGTCGAGGTTGTTGAGGAGTTGTTTCAGTAAACCACCGAAGACAACGAAATAATCGAAGTCATTGAAACGAGTTTTCGGTGTGTTCAGTGCTATCAGTGTCTTCGGTGGTCTACTGAACGGCAAATCAATGTCGCACTACAGGGCTATAGTGTGCGCAATAAAAAAGGCGAAGGGAGACCCCCTTCGCCTTTTGTTTCAAGTGGCGGGATAACGCTTACTTGATCTGGGTGGTCAGGGAATCTTTCTGTCCCTTGTTGTCGACCCAGCTGATGGAAACGTCGTCACCGGATTGGCCACCCGTGA
>CAYOOC010000001.1:0-109639 GCA_964405505.1 uncultured Thiohalophilus sp. | reverse complement strand
GCATGCCGGGGTCGGACCACCGCAACCTGCTGAACAATCAATATTTTTTACTAAAATAAAGCCTGTCTGAGGCCTTAAACGTCTCATTTCATGGATGAAAACGCTGCTTTAATGCGGAAGCCGTCATGAGGGACCGGTGTCAGAGACCAATTGTTTCTAACTATAAGAGAATATTGTTCTCTGACACCGTATTACTACGCAGAAACCTTGCCGGGTTCTGATTGACTGGCGACCTGGAGGCTGGCGTAGCTGTTCATCAGGTTCCGGTAATCAGGAATATGATTGGCGAACAGTGTTCCCAGCCCTTCGATGTCGTTGCGCCAGTCGCGGTGCAGTTCGCAGGCTACCCCGAACCAGGTCATCAGCTGCGCACCGGCCGCGGTCATCCGTTGCCAGGCCGAGTCGCGGGTGTAGGCATCGAAGGTGCCTGATGCATCCGTGACCACGAAGACCTCGTAGCCTTCTTCCAGCGCCGAGAGCGCGGGGAAGGCGACGCAGACCTCGGTGACGATGCCGGCGATGATTAACTGCTTCTTGCCGGTGTCCCTGACGGCCTGCAGGAACGCCTCGTTATCCCAGGCATTGATCTGTCCCGGGCGGGCGATATAGGGCGCGTTGGGAAAGGTCTCCTTGAGCTCGGTCATCAATGGGCCGTTCGGGCCGGTCTCGAAACTGGTGGTGAGCACGGTCGGCAGTTCAAAGTAGTTGGCCAGATCGGCCAGGGCCAGGACATTGTTCCGGAACGTGTCCGGGTTCATGTCCCGCACCAGGGAAAGCAGTCCCGCCTGGTGATCGACCAGCAGCACGGCGGCGTTGTCTTTATCGAGTCGGACATAGGGTTGGGTCATCGTGTTTCTCCTCTTGGGTTGATTCCGCCAGCGGCGGGGTGTGGGTATCAGGCCGATGTGGGCATCTGCCCGAAGCGGCCGTTGCTGAAATCGCGCATTGCCTGCTCGATCTCCTCGCGGGTGTTCATGACGAAGGGACCGTGGCCGACGATCGGTTCATTTAGCGGTTTGCCGCTGAGCAGTAGAACCACGCTGTCCTCGACGGCCTCGAATACCAGTTTCGAGCCAGCGTTTTCCATGACGCCCAGTTCGGCCGCGCCGACTGTCTGGTTATCGATACGGATGCCACCGTGCAGCACGAACAGCGCCGTGGTGTGCTCGGCCGGGAGTTCGAACGTCGATGTTCCACCGGCGTTGAGGCGCAGATCCCAGACATTCATCGGGCTGAAGGTCCGGGCGGCGCCGGCTTGGTCGCCGTAGCGCCCGGTGATCAGGCGCAGGCTCCCGGCATCGTCGGGTAACGGAATGCGCGGGATCTGATCGTCGCGGATACCCTGGTAGCCCGGATCGGTCATCTTGTCCTTTGCCGGCAGGTTCACCCACAACTGGATCATCTCGAACGGGCCGCCGGTTCTGGCGTAGTCCGGGCTGTGGTATTCCTCGTGCAACACGCCCACCCCGGCGGTCATCCATTGCACATCGCCGGTGCTGATGGTGCCGCCGGCCCCGGTGGTGTCCCGGTGCGAGACTTCGCCGTGGTAAACAATGGTGACGGTTTCGAAACCACGGTGAGGGTGGGCGCCCACTCCGCGTCGGCGAGAGGAAGGCTCAAAGTGTTTCGGCCCGGCATAGTCCATCAGCAGGAAGGGGGACAGCTGTTCCGCCAGATCGTGATAGGAAAAGATGGTACGAACCGGAAAACCGTCGCCGACCCAGTGGGCGTCATTACTGCGTTTGATGTATGCGAGCTTTTTCATGGTCGCCTCCTGTGTGTTGGCGATCAATTTAGCGGCGAGCAGGGGGTGTGACTAGGTGGTAAAATGCTAAAATACTTTTCATTTGATTGAATAATCGATATGGACCTCAATGAGACCGCCGTGTTCGTCAAGGTTGTGCAGGCCGGGAGCTTCAGCGCCGCGGCCCGGCAACTGGGCCTGCCGACCTCAACGGTAAGTACCCGGGTTTCCCGGCTGGAACGCCGGCTGGGTGTGACGCTTTTGCAACGCACGACGCGTCGGCTGAACCTGACCGAACTCGGCGAACTGTATTATCAGCACGCGGCCCAGGGGCTGGGGCAGATGCTCGAGGCCGAGGCGGCCGTGACAGCTTCGACCCGCGAGCCCCGGGGCCGGTTACGCGTGACCGCGCCGGCCGACTTCGGCGATACGGTATTGGTCTGCCTGCTTGAACGGTTGCGTGAGGCCTATCCGCAGATCAACGTCGACCTGTTGCTTACGGACAGTTACCTGGACCTGGTGGCCGAGGGGGTGGATGTCGCGATCCGCGCCGGTGAATTGCGTGACTCGACCCTGATCGCAAAGCGGGTCGGGATTGCCTGCTGGGCATTGTTCGCCAGTCCGGATTATCTTGAAGGGGCGCCGCCACTGGCCTCGCCAGCGGGTTTACGCCGGCATCGCTGTTTGCAGTTTACGTCGTTTGGCAAGGATCAATGGAACCTGTCCAACAGCAAAAGTGACGTTAGCGTACCGATGGAGGGAAACCTGATCGTCAATGATCTGGGGGTGATACGCCTGATGACGCTGGACGGACAGGGAATCGGATTACTGCCAACCTATATCTGTGGTGACGACATCCAGGCAGGCAGACTGATCCGGGTGTTACCCAAATGGCAGGCCCGGGCGGATCCGGTCCATCTGGTTTATCCGCGCCAGCGTTTTGTGCCACCCAAGCTGCGTGTCTTCGTGGATATTGCCGCGCAGGTACTGAATGAATTGCTCGGTGAAGAGCCGAATAAATGGGGTGCGGTGACAAACGCGCCTCATTATGATTTGTGATTGTTACTGATACACTCTGAAATCAAGCGGCCAGAACACTTGATTTATGCACTGCACCGTCTGGCTGTGTCGTTTGTTGTGATATCGTCTACATCGCGTGCTTGTAAAACGCATAGTGCGACTGATTGTTTTTGGCGTAGTACATGGCTACATCCGCGATGTATAACAGCTCACTCTCGTCCACTGAATCTGTTGGGTACAAGGCGATCCCGATACTGATGCCCAGTTCCAGCTTGTGACCCTCTATCAGGAAGGGCTCCTGCATGGATTTGATGATCTTCCTGACCACGATTGCCGCCTTGTCCGGGGTATCGATGTCGCTGATTATGGCCGCAAATTCATCGCCCCCGAGCCGGGCGATAGTATTTTTCTGCTTCTCGGTCATGTTCTCTTCTTCCAGTTTTATCAGCATGTCATCTACACGTAAAACGTCACTCAACCTGGCACCGACTTCCTGAAGGACCTTGTCCCCAATCGCGTGACCAAGTGAATCATTGATCGGTTTGAACTTGTTCAGGTCCATGATAAACAAAGCAAAACCATCATCCGGGTGCTGCATTCTGCTGATAATGTCACTCAACTTGTGATTGAATAGTCTTCTGTTGGGCAGGCTGGTAAGCTGGTCAGTAAATGCCATTCTCTCCATCTTGTCATGCAGCTCGTCCAGTTCGGATTTCATTTGATTAAAGCTGTTGGCAAGCTGGCGTATCTCGGTTGTTCCCTTGATCTCGATCTTGTCTTTGAGTTTTTCTTTTTCCTTGCTGACCATGGTCAGGAGAGAGGCCATTTTACGTAATGGGTTCAAGGTTGTTCTATTTAATATAATCAGAGAAATAATGACAGCAATTAAGGTGACCAGGCTGGCGCTTAGCATAACCAGCAATCTTGTATTCGGCATGCTGCTATACAGGGGTTCGATATTCTCAATAGTGACAACATGCAGGCTGGTCTCGCCAAACTGGGAAACAATCCGGTTGTCGGTTATCAGAAAGTCATCACCGAAGTCGTCCAGGTTCCACCGGGACGATTTATATATCAGCTCACCCTCATCGTTGAAGAATTTCATTGGCATGCCAAGAGTATCTTCAATTGCAATCAGGTTTGTGACCGGATTGGTGATGACCGCCATGAATCCTTTCAGGAGCAGCCCGCCGATGGGTGTGATGACCACATGATACGTCTTGCCATTGTCCTTGCAGACCCCCGTTTTCACTTTCAGCCGATCAGGGCCTGTTGCGTTGCGGGCGTTTGCAAAAATGCCCTTGCATACATGTGCCTGTTTCGGGATGGTGGTATCACCCTCTGTTGTCTCGGCCACGAAGGTAAAATCCCGGTCATAGACGATTAATTTTTTCAGGTTGAGGATGCCGGCGGTGACAAAGTAGCGATGAAAGTGGGAGTTGAGGATGGCCTCAAGCTTGTCAGCATCTTTATTGTTCATGGCCAGCTTGAATTCCGGCTGCTGTTGTTGGGACAGACCCAGTTGTTGGGAGTTATCTGCCAGATCTGCCAGTAACTGATCGGTTCGAATGTTGATGAGTTTAGTGATTGTGGCCTTATGGTTTTTAATCGCGTGTTCACGGTAGATTTCACCACTGAACAAGGCAACGACCAGCCCCTGCAAGCCCATAAACAACACAGTCAGGGTGATAATAAGCCGGATCGAACAACTGAAGGACTTCATTACCGGTCCGTTATAACAAATGGATAACCTTTGTTCTCCCAATCCTCGAATCCGCCGCGATACCAGTAAATGTTCTGGTAACCACATTCCTTGGCTATGTAAATGGACTTGGCACTTCGGCCGCATTTCGGGCCATTGCAGTAATAGACTGTCGGGGTATTCTTTGACTTCAGCACTCTACCCAGACTGTTACAATCGGTTGTGGTATTGGGCAGGCTGACCGAACCCTGAATATAGCCGTGGACCCGGTCTTTTTCGATACGGGCATCGATGATGATCAGATCCGGTTTTGTTTCTGCCAGTTGAATCAACTCCTCCGCACTGACGCTGGTCACACCCTCAATGGCCAGGGGGGTGGCTGCTTCTTCGGCACCGGCAGAAGAAGTCACTACGAGGCACAGAGACAGAAACAGGTAATAACCCATTTTGCTTAACACTGTTGGCCTGGCTTTGCTGTGTATCATGCTCGGGACCTGGATAATGTCGTAATTAAACTCGGTCTAAATAATACTGTAAATTATGTGGTTATTATAGTAAGAGTCGGCCATCCGCGTAATTACTCCAGCGTAAATTTTCGTTTTAACATTGCTATATCATAATTTTCTGATTCAGCATGTCGCATCTGACATTGACCGTTCGCCGGTGAAAACCATCGATCCGGCATAGATCGATAGCACAGCGGTGCACAGCGGGGTCGGACCACCGCAACCTGTTGAACAATCAATATTTTTTACTAAAATAAAGGCTGTCTGAGGCCTTAAACGCCTCATTTCATGGATGAAAACACTGCTTTAAGGAGGAAGCCATCATGCCGCGCGCCAATCGTCATTTCTTGCCTGGCCATGTCTGGCACATTACCCATCGCTGTCACCGCCAGGAATTTCTGCTCAAGTTCGCCAAAGACCGCCAGCGCTGGCGATACTGGTTGTACCAGGCGAGAAAGCGGTTTGGCCTGTGTGTGTTGAACTACATTGTCACCTCCAATCACATTCACCTGCTGGTTCGCGATCGTGGTCAGGAGGAGATCGCCCACTCGATGCAGCTGATTGCCGGGCGGGTCGCGCAGGAATACAACCGACGAAAAGGCCGCAAGGGGGCATTCTGGGAGGACCGGTATCACGCTACTGCGGTGGATAGCGAGAGCTATCTGTCCCGCTGCATGGTGTATATCGACCTGAACATGGTGCGTGCGGGCGTGGTGAGCCACCCGGGCGACTGGAATGTCTGCGGGTACCGTGAGATACAGCACCCGCCGCAACGCTACGCCGTGATCGATCGGTTGGCCTTATGTGATCTGCTGGGTATTCAGCATGGTGCCGGTCTGAGGGAACAGCATGCCGGCTGGATTGAAACGGCATTGGCCAAGGGGGACTACGCGCACGAACCAGGCTGGACACAGAGCCTGGCGGTGGGTAGCCGGGAATTTATCGAGGCGGTCAGGGCAACACTTGGCAGTCGTGGTCGCTATCGGGACATTGAAGAACAGCACGGGATGCTGGCATTGCGGGAGCCCGCCTCGACTTACAAGGTCGATTTTGGAGCCGAATCGCCGCTTTAAGGCCTAATCAAGGGCCGAGTTGAGAGAATTAATCCAGTTTTTCAACAGGTTATGTTGGTCCGACCCGGATAGGGATGTTTTATGGTGGGGCTGACGGCGGCGGAACACAGTAATTGAAGAGTTAGAACCCTTTGTTCACTGGACCGGGTTTAAATTTATCAATGCCGTCAAAGAGTGCCGTGGTCTAGACTGGAAGTGTATCCATTAACCGGCCGGAGACATGCGACAGCATGAGTGAGACTCTGCTGGACATACGTGATCTAACTGTGCGCTGTGAGGGACGTAGTCTGCTTGAAGGAGTGAATCTACGCCTCGTCCCAGCCGAGATCCATGCGCTTGTGGGCGGCAATGGTTGCGGCAAGACCACGCTGGCCAAGAGCATCATGGGCTGTGCTGGTTATCAACCGGATCATGGTCAGCTGTTGTTTGAAGGCCGGCGCATCGATTCTCTGCCGTTGCATGTACGGGCCCGGCTGGGTATTACCATGGCCTGGCAAGAACCCGCCCGGTTCGAGGGGATCACGGTGGCGCAGTTTCTGACTCTCAAGCATCCCGAGGCAGATGGCGCGGCGATGTTGTCCCGAGTGGGTCTGAATCCCGAGCGTTATCTGTCGCGCATGCTGGACAAAACTCTCTCCGGTGGCGAACGCAAGCGCATCGAACTGGCGGCGCTGGTGGCGATGCAGCCCAGACTGGCGCTGCTGGATGAGCCGGCCGCGGGCATCGATCTGCGTTCGGTGGACGAGATCGTCAACGTCGTTCGCCAACTCAAGGCGGCCGGCAGTGCGGTCCTGCTGATCAGCCACCGCGAGGAGATGGCCCGTATCGCCGATAGGGCCTCGCAGATGTGTGGCGGGCGGGTGATCTTCGCCGGCCAGCCCGAGGAGGTCGCCGAACACTATCGCCAGCATCACTGCGAATACTGCGACGGCCAGGTGTGTGCCGATGACCGGGCCGCCTGAAAATATCTATCAGGCCCTCAACGCAGCCGGGGTGCCCGATACGGCTCTGGCCGATCGTGACACGGCTCATCTGCTGGTAGAGGCCCACCGGCCATTGTCCAGCCATGATGTACCGGGGGTGAAGGTCCGCGTGCGCCGCCGCCTGTTCGGTATTGCCGCGCAGATACAGGTCGAGCCCGGCGTGCAGATCCGCAATCCGGTGCATCTTTGCTTTGGCATGTTCCGCCCGATCGGCGCCCAGCGTGTCCACCTGACGGTGGACATCGGTGAGGGTGCCACGGTGCGTTTCCTGGCGCATTGTCTGTTCGCCCGTGCGCGGCGCGCCAATCACATCATGCATGCGCGCATACGCGTTGGTCGCGATGCCCAGCTGATTATGGAGGAGGCGCATGTTCATGGCACCACCGGCGGTATCCGGGTCCGGCCCCGGGCTCACATCCGCGTCGAGCCCGGGGCGCACTTCTTCTCGGATTTTTCCCTGCTGCACGGGCGAGTCGGGCAGTTGCAGACCGATTACACCGTGGATGTGGCTGAACGTGGACTGGCTGAACTCAATGTGCGAGCCGCTGGTCACGCCGATGATCGCATTGAATTACGCGATCATGTGCGCCTCAATGGACCTGCGGCGCGTGGCATGGTCACCACCCGAATTGCCCTGGCCGGGCAGGCGCAGGCCCGGGTCTACGGTACCGCCGAGGGCAATGCCGCCGGCGTGCGCGGGCATATGGACTGCACCGAAATTATCAAGGATGAGGCGATCGGTGAATCCGTTCCACTGGTACGCTGCAAACATCCTGAAGCCAAGATTACCCACGAGGCGGCTATCGGTACCGTCGACCAGACTCAGCTGGAGACCCTGATGGCCCACGGCCTCTCCCCCGAGGAAGCCGTGCAAATGGTGATCAGCGGCCTGTTGCGTCCGATGCAACAGAGCATCGAAGGGAGGACAGTAGATAAAAGGGAGTCGATGACAACTATGTCTGATCCTCATTCTTGATTTTGACAGGCCATTAACGAAAAACCGGAGTCAGAGCACAGTTTCGCTAATATTAAAAAATATCGAACCCTGCCCCCGGTTGTTGAATTTATCGAGGCGGTCAGGATGACGCTCGGTAGCTGTGGCTACTACCGGGACATTGAAGAACAGCACGGGATGCTGGCACTGCGGGCCGGCCAGCGCTTACAGGGCCGATTTTGGGGGCGAATCGTCGCTGTAAGGGCCAATCGAGGGCCGAATTGGGAGGATTAGTTCTGTTTTTCAACAGGTTATGTTGGTCCGACCCGGACAGTATCCATAGTTCTGCAGGTGACCTTCCGCAAGAAAATCTACTCAGACCTCGAGTCACTACAGACCGACCTGGACAACTGGATCGCGTACTACAATACTGAGCGCACCCACCAGGGGAAAATGTGCTGTGGTCGGACGCCCATGGCAACCTGGGAAGACGGTAAACAGATTTGGCAGGAAAAGTTCGTGAACTGAACTTGACCTGACAATCATCGCCTCCTCGGAGCCGGTAACTGTCAGATCAAGTCGCGACTACTACAGGGCATCTGTTAGCATCATTCTTGGCATGGTGGCTTGTCCTTTTGATTTTTGGTCAAACCAATTGTAACAAGTCATCATGCCTTTCCGTTTTCCCAACCCGAAAGATCAACAGCCCCTAGTTGCTGAACTGTTTCAGCATGCTCTCCATGTTTTGCACCATCTCGGCCAGTTGGGTGGAGTCTTCGGCGCTTTGCTGCGCCGCGCTGAGCGTCTGACCGGCGCCGTCGCTGATATTGGTGACATTGCGGTTGATCTCGTCGGCCACGGCACTTTGTTCTTCGGCGGCAGTGGCGATCTGGGTTGCCATATCAGAGATGGTGCCGACATTGTCACTGATGGTGTTCAGCGAGTTGACGGCTTGTTTGGCCTGCTCGACGCTTTCCTGGGCCGTGCTCTGACCCCGCTCCATCACTGAGGTCGCTGTCCTGGCCTCGCTCTGCAGTTTTTCGATGATAGTCTGGATCTCGTCGGTCGACTGCTGGGTGCGGGTGGCCAGTCCCCGGACCTCGTCGGCCACCACGGCAAAGCCGCGACCGTGTTCACCGGCGCGCGCGGCCTCGATGGCGGCGTTGAGCGCCAGCAGATTGGTCTGCTCGGCAATACTGCTGATGACGTCGATCACGGTGCCGATGTCGTCGCTCTGGCTGCGCAGTGAGTCCATGGTCTGCGCGGCCTGGCCGACTTCGTCAGTTAGCCGCTCGATGGTCGCTGCGGTGGTGTTGACCACCTGTTTGCCGGTATCGACTTCCTGCTGGGCGTTTCGGGATGAATCTGCCGTGATCGAGGTTTTCTGCGCCACTTCTTGCACCGTGGCGGCCATCTCGGTGACCGCCGAAGCAACCTGATCGACCTCGGCCTGCTGGGACTGGGCGCCTTTGAAGGTCTGCTCCGAAGACGCCGTGGTGGAGCTGGTGGTTTGCGACAGGCTGCTGGCGGTGTCGCCTATCCGGCCCAGAACCGTGTTGACCTTGGCCTGTTGGGCTTTGAGCGAGGTGACGAGTTGTGCCACTTCGTCCAGATCACCGTCATAAACGCGGTTGGCCAGCGGGTTATCGCTGAAGCAACGTGACTCGGCGGCAGCCTGGCGCAGACGTCGGGTCAGCAGATGTGCCAGTGCAAAGCCGCCGCCAAGGCCCGCGGCCAGAATGACTCCGGTGGTGAGTGCGCTCGCGCCGCTCAAACCGGCGAGTATCAGGATAGTGAGGCTCTGAAGGGCGGCGAAGCCGGCAAACACCCGCCCCCGGGCGCTGATCCGCCGTCGCCATGTCGCAAAGGGACTCTTGCCCCGGTTGAGGCGGGTATATAGATGCTCGGCGCGTTCGCGCTCGGTGCTCTCCGGTTGGGTGCGTACCGACTGGTAGCCCACCACCTCGCCCTGTTCGTAAACCGGGTTGACATAGGCGCTGACCCAGTAGAAGTCGCCGTTCTTGCAGCGGTTTTTAACCATACCCAGCCAGGGCATGTTGGACTTGAGGTGTTCCCACATATTTTTGAACGCCTCCGGTGGCATGTCCGGATGGCGAACCAGGTTGTGGGGTTGGCCGAGGGTATCCTCCTCGGTGAAGCCCGAAATATCCGTGAAAGTTTTATTGATATGGGTGATACGGCCCTTTCGATCGGTGGTAGAAATGATCCGGTCGGTGGTTGAAACCGGGACCTCTGTGTCGGTGACAGGTAAATTCTGTCTCATGAAATCCTCTTACTGTATTATATTATTTGCTCAATAATGAGACAAAACTTCAATCACTCCGCGGGTTAGTGGCGGTGCGAACGATATAAAATGGTAACTGGCAAAATCAGCAAAGCATGCATGCCATAACAGGAGGAGAATATCGGGCGTGAATCGCTAAAGTTAAATGTTCTATGCCATTTTTAACATTCTGTAACATTTGCGTGTTTTCGCTATACCGGCACCAGTTATTTGGATGCCGGTATAAAATGTATGGAGCGGTTATTTTATAAGCAATTAAAGGAACCAGGGCTCGATTCCTACTGCAGTAGAATGTTTCTCTGATATCTGTAACTCCAGTGATTCAAGGGGGCGAAAGCCCTTTTAGCATTAGATGAAGTCGATAACAGGGCCGAATCCGACTGATTTTGTATGTTGGATTACACTACCGGGGGTGATTGGCGAAGTCTGGCCGCGAGGTGGCCGGGTTGATGCGGGGCAGGCCGGGTGGTTGTTTAGTGAAAGAGTGTGCTTCCTGTACTTTTCAGGTTAGCGGTCCATGACTTGCATCTTGCCCAACCATTCTTATTGCATGTGACTAACGATAGCCCGGCGGATGGCTGCGCCAGTAGCGAATCAGCAAATAACCGAACAGCATGCCACCCAGGTGGGCGAAGTGGGCCACGCCAGAAGCGGTGCCGGTAACACCGAAAAAGAGTTCGATGGCGCCATAGATCAACACGAACCACTTGGCCGACATTGCCACCGGTGGAAACAGCAGCATCAGTTTTTCGTTGGGAAAGGTCAGGCCAAAGGCCAGTAACAGGCCGAATACCCCGCCCGAGGCGCCGATGGTGGGATAGCCCGTTCCACTCTGACTTGCAACCAGTAACTGCACCAGCGCGGCGCCGATGACACAGACAAAATAGTAAATCAAAAAAGCCTTCGAGCCCCACACCATTTCCATGCGTGAGCCGAACAGCCAGAGGGCGTACATATTGACCAGTAAATGAAACACCCCGCCGTGCAGGAAAGAATACGTGACCAGTTGCCAGATCTGAAAGTCGGGTGCTGCGCCGTCAAACATGCCAGAGCCGGGGCCAAAATCGGATCCAGAACCGAGCGGCCACAGGGCAAACACCTCGATCAACTGGCGGCCACCGGCGCTCATTTCCATCAAAAAGAGTAGGCCATTGATGATCAGCAGTGCCGGGACAACCGGGACGGGCAAGGCGTTACGATGATTCATAAAGGATATGATACTAGAGACATCTGGCCATGTGCCAGGTAGATATCGTGCATCGGGGGGACAGGTCCAGGGTTCGCACAATCAAATAACGCGTATATGATATCGGTGGCCATCACGTCCCATTTTCATTTACAACTGTCTTCTGCTATTTTCAAAACTTCAATCCAGGGTCAAAGCCTGGTTCTCGCTAAATCACGGAGTCCAAGTATGAACATAAAACATCTGTTTTCCACTGCTGTGCTATTTATTGGCCTTCTCATGCAACCTGTCTATGCGCAAGAACTGAAGGTCAAGATTACCCCGGAGCTCGGCAGTGTGGATGTGAAGCATAATGGCAAAACCGTTACGATCAAGCGTAACCAGAATAATGACAACAAGGTGGTGGACGACTTTGCCAAAACCTCGCGGAACTGTCCGCCGTTCTGTATTCAGCCCATGTCACTGGCACCGGGGGTTGAAACCATCGGTGAAGTGGAAATGCTGGAGTACCTGAAAAAAGCCTCTTCCGGCGACAAGTCGGTTCTGGTGATCGACTCGCGTACCTCAAAGTGGGTCAAGCGTGGCACCATTCCCGGTTCGATTAACATTCCCTGGGTTGAGCTCGACACGTCTCGCGGTGCCGCACCCTTTGATATTGTCGATATTCTGACTGACCAGTTCGATGTGAAAGAGCAGGACGGTCTGTTTAACTACTCGGGCGCGAAAACCCTGGTGTTGTTCTGTAATGGCATGTGGTGTGGTCAGTCACCGGCCAATATCCGCAGCCTGCTGGAATACGGTTACCCGGCACATAAACTCAAATGGTATCGTGGCGGTATGCAGAACTGGTCTAACCTGGGTTTTACGACAGTGAAGCAATCACAGAAAAGTAATTAGCAAAATGTAATGTGCCCACTCAAGGGAGCGAAGCCCTTTGCCAGGTGAGTAAAGGCCTGTTTCTGGAAATGTCATGGACTACAGTCGATGCAGCAAGTACACCATGGCGCGTAGCATCGCAGATAGTGCGAAAATGGTAAATCAAGGGGCAGATCACCTGATACCGGAGAGTCAAGTGGAATGGCTCCTTGAAACCCTTTAGTATAGAAGACCGACAGGCACAGGCCAGACTCAATTATGCTGTCCCCGCTGGCTAAAAATTAAGCGCCGTTTAGTTCAATTCTCGCTTTGTGGGGCTTCGTCAAAAAGATTGAATAGATTCAGACTGTTTTTATACGATACCTGTTTTGCCTCGGGGATTTTCTTGTCCAGCATGGTCAGGTAATCGATAATCTGGTGGTCATGCAAGTTCTTTGCGGTCAGCTGTTCCTGGGTGAAGCGGGTGGCACGTAACATACTGTTCACACCTTCCAATACGGCATAGTCAATATTTTTCAGTAGAACCACTTCTTTCCCTAGATGCCAGTATATGTCCAGGTCATTGATATCCATTGCATCGAGCGGCGGTATCAGTGGCACCAGATCCCGCGGCATGACAACCCGGGTGACATTCAAATGGTCGAATTTTCTGGCCCCCGCAATATTGGTCACCTTGGGTTGTCCGAATGTGACTACCCGGCTGGTATTGAAATCATCCACGTCCAGGTACATGGCCAGAATTAGTGCTACCGCCCCGCCCAGGCTATGCCCTGTCGTACTGATTGCATAATCGGGTTTCAGAAATGGTTGGACTTCCTGATATATTTTTTCTGCCGCCTGTGAGAAACCGGTATGCAAACGGATGCCCACTTTCTCATTCGTTTTCAATTTAAGTGCAATATCGACCAGGGCGTTTTCCATATTCGATGTGCCGCGTACTGCAATAATCTGTGTTCGGGATTTATCATTGGTCAACAGGAAATAGGATACTTTCAGTCGAGGTGTGTTGGCAGCTTGAGTCAACGTATAGTGCTGTGCTTCGCCAAGTGATTTGACTTCCTTCTCTGTTTGATAGGTCGCCTTGCAAAAAACGCCATACTCCTTTAGCAAAGGAAAATCGACCGGGTTTAGATCACCGGTAAACGCTTTCCCTGCCATGAGCATAAAAATCACAATCGTGAAAATATTTTTCATTTTTACTACTCGCAGAAGGAAAACCAGGGCAGATTTATTTTTTTTTACGAAAAATGGAAATCTAGCGCGGTGACACATTCCCGGTAACGCGATTGCAGCTCCCGGCGCGTATGACCGGCAACAAAGATCCAGGCAATATCGTAGCTGTAACTGTCCTGTTCGCGCAGGTGCCACAGTTTAGTCCCTTCGCTGACATTCACCCGAATCATCGTCTCCGGGATTTGCTGTTGAATTCGCTGTAAATCTTCGGCGTCGGGCACATGGTCGACGATGGCGTCTTCGAACTTGCGATAGTAAAACTTGGCCGCATAGGGATATTTGCCCTGGCGATACGGCATGTTGGGGCGATGCCCCAGCCCGACCTCGACCATGGTCTGATGATTGGAGGCGCCATCGACCATGGCAAACAGGTAACTGTGCGACTGGGAGATCCGGGTATTGACCTCGAGCAGCCAGATCCGATCATTGCGCTCATCCCAGAAAAATTCCACGTTAAAGGTGGAATTGTTGTAATCGATATGCTCAAGAAACTCTCGTGTAATGTCGATCATGCGCCGGGTGACCCGACCCGGCAACCTGGAGGGGTATTCATAGCGGGTAAAGGTACAATGGTTGGGATGGCGAATGGAATCGACGATACCGAAGATATGGCATTTCCCCTCATATACGTATCCTTCCAGGGTGCATTGCCTGCCATGGAGGATTTGCTCGGCAATGCAAAAACTGAAGTCCACGTTAGCAATCTCGTCCGGCAGCTCGGCGTAGTCCAGGATATGATTGAACGGATCGGACAATCGTTGGATATTGTCCCGGATCGTCTGAATGCAGTTTATGAACTCGCGCCGGTTGTGAATATGAAAGCCGAGGTAGGAACCGGCCGATTTGATCGGCTTTAACCAGAACGGAAAATCCAGTTCGATTTGCGCCAGCGAATTATCGACGAATGGATCGACCAGGTTATATTGCGGAATATGCTCCGGTATCACCCGACTCTGTTCTACCCGGCTCCAGTACTTGTGCTGACATTTGAGCACACTTTCCAGGCTGGCCGTCGGCAGGCCAAATTCGCGGCACAGAATCGGCACCATGAAACTCACTTGCATGTCGATATAGCCGATGATCGCATCGATACTGCCGGTGAAAGTCCGTAATTGTGCCCGGGCCTTTGCCAGGGATTCCCTTACCCGGTAGGTCTCCGGTTCCTCGATTTCCGCATTCTCAAGCAGGGTATGAAAGGTATAGTGTTCGGCCCCGTCAATAGTCTGCAGCATGGCACGGTTAAAATCGTTGAGCCCCATAACGAAGACATTTTTGTGGCTGGCAGTGCCAGCCTTGTCCGCGTCTGATCGTTGGTGTGTTCGATGATTCATGGTCGCTGCATGTTAAAAGCCTTTTAATGTTCTAGTATAGGTAGAGGGTAAGAACAACCCGTTTCAGGTACCACGCCATGAAAGTGATTGACAGTTTTCCGTTTACAGTCCGCGAAATTGAAACTGACTGGATACCGATGCCCGACGGTTGCCAGCTGGCGGCCCGGTTCTGGCTGCCGGAAGGTAGCGAACATGATCCGGTACCGGCAGTGCTGGACTACAACCCGTACCGGCGTCGCGATCACAACCGGCGTGGCGACAGCCGGATGATGCCGTATCTGGCCGGCCATGGTTATGCGGGTGTGCGGGTGGACATTCGCGGCAGCGGTGATTCCGACGGCGTATTGGAAGATGAATATCTGACGCTGGAACAGGATGACGGCGTGGCAATCATCCGCTGGATTGCCGAGCAGGCGTGGTGCGATGGTTCGGTCGCGATGATCGGTATCTCCTGGGGGGGCTTCAATGGCCTGCAGATCGCGGCCCGGCAGCCCCCGGAACTGAAGACCGTGATCAGTCTGTGCTCCACCGATGATCGCTACGCCGATGATGTACATTATATGGGGGGATGCCTGCTGGGCGACAATCTCTCCTGGGCCTCGATGATGTTCGGCTTCAACTCCCTGCCGCCGGATCCCGCGATCGTCGGCGAGCGCTGGCGCGATATGTGGCAGCAACGGCTCGACGGCAGTGGTCTGTGGCTGGAAAAATGGCTGCACCATCAACGGCGTGATGAATATTGGAAACACGGCTCTATCTGCGAGGATTATTCCGCCATCCAGGTCCCCGTCTTGCTGGCCAGTGGCTGGGCCGACGGCTATTCCAATGCGATCTTTCGCATGCTCGAACACCTGGCGGTACCACGCAAGGCGCTTATCGGACCCTGGAGCCATATCTATCCGCAAAACGGCACGCCCGGACCGGCCATCGGGTTCCTGCAGGAGGTCGTACGCTGGCTGGATCGCTGGCTCAAGGGCAAGGATAACGGCGTCGACGACGATCCGCTGTTGCGAGCCTGGATGCAGCACAGCGTTTCGCCACACCCGACCTACGAACACCGCCCCGGGCGCTGGGTGGCCGAGAGCCAATGGCCATCGGAGTATATCAAGCCCTGTACCTTTCACCTGATGCGCCATTCGCTGCAGCGTGATCCCTTACCGGAGCACGCGGAGACCCTGTCCATCGAGTCGCCATTGAGTGTGGGGATGTTTGCTGGCAAGTGGTGTTCCTATGCGGCGCCACCGGATTTGCCTCACGATCAGCGCGAAGAAGATGGCGGGGCATTGATCTTCGAAACCGAGCCGCTCGATGAAGCTCTGGAGATACTCGGACCGCCCGTGGCCGAGCTGGAACTCTCATCCAATAAACCGGTGGCCATGGTCGCCGCGCGCTTGTCGGATGTTGCCCCCAATGGCGAGGCCACCCGGGTGACTTACGGCCTGTTGAACCTCACTCATCGTAACAGTCACGAAAATCCGCAACCCCTGGAATCGCACCAGCGTTACCGGGTACACGTGCAACTCAACGATGTGGCCCAGCGGTTCGAGAAAGGACACCGGATCCGCCTGTCGCTGTCCACTTCCTACTTTCCGCTGGCCTGGCCGTCACCGTCAAAGGTGTGTCTGACGATCCATACCGATGCCAGTCAGTTGATCCTCCCCGAACGCCCGCCGCAGGAGTCGGACAAGGCCTTGCGAGTGTTTGGCCTGCCCGAGGCCGCGCCCGGCACACCGGTGACCATGCTGGAGCCGGTCGATCATCGCTGGACCGTTATCCGGGACCTGGCCAATGATGTTTCCACGCTCGAAGTGGTCATCGATGATGGTCTGACTCGCTTCGAGGAACACGGCATGGAAGCCGGCAGCGCGATTGTCGAACGCTACAGTTATTATCGTGGTATGTATGCTTCGTTTCGCGGTGAGGTTACTTCCACCTGGCGGCTGCAACGCAAAGACTGGTCAATCCGTACTGAAACCCGCACGGTACTGACCTCGGATGTTCAGAACTTCTATATCCATGCCACGCTGGATGCCTATGAAGGCGATCGGCGCTTCGCCGCAAAGGACTGGAACTATACCATTCCGCGTGACCAGGTCTGAGAACGGCGATTCAGCGAGAGCTCTGTACAGAACATGGCGCATACCAAACTGACAGTCGGCGTTCTGCTTGGCGATCCCCGTCTGCCTTACTCTTTTTCCAATGAAGGCTGGCTGGGTGAGGAAGAGATGGTTGCCTTTCGGCAACTTGAAACAGCATTGGCACAACTGGAAGGGTACGACTTTATCTATTTCAACAACCACGAACGGTTGTTCGATGACCTGAAACAGGCCCAGCTCGATCTGGCGCTGAATTTCTGCGATACGGGCTATCGTAACAATTGGTCCCTGGTTATGCACATTCCGGCACTGCTGGAGATGTTTGATATCCCCTATACCGGTTCCAATGGTATGGCCCTGGATGTGACGTCAGATAAAGCGCTGGTTCGGGCATTAGCCCTTAACTTTAATATCCCGGTACCCAATGAAACCTATGTCGATCTGCGCGCCGATCCCCTGGTGTTGCCCGAAACCTATCCTGCCTTGATCAAACCCAATTTCGGCGCTGGCAGTTTTGGCATGAACAAGGATTGCGTTGTCTACGACAACACACAGGCCATTGCCTATATGCAACGTCTGGCAGGGCTGATCGAATCACCGGAAGCGGTGATTCAGGATTTTCTGACCGGACCGGAGTACACCGTGGGTGTCATTGGCAATCCACAGAGCGGCCTGACCATCCTGCCGCCGGCGGAAATTGATTACAGTCAGCTGGCCCCGGAGTTGCCACCGGTGTTTACCTACGATGCCAAGTTCGATGCCAGCTCACCCTACTGGGAGCAGCTCGATCATCGTCAGGCCGAACTGGACGAAACTACCTATGCACAACTGGTCGAGTGCTGTACCCGCATGTATCGGCGCCTGGGGATTCGCGATTACGCCCGTATCGATTTTCGCGCCGGGCCGGATGGTCAGCCGCGCTTGCTGGATGTCAATCCCAATCCCACCTGGTATGCCGACAGCCGGATGGCGATGATGGCCAAGTGGGCGGGGTATTCCTATGCGGATATGCTGGGGCTGATTCTGCAGGCGGCCATCAGGCGGTACAGGCTTAATGCATAAGGACCTGTGGCTCGAAAGGGGGAAGTCCACACCGAACCCATTTGTTCTTTTGTTCGGGTCTCGTTGTCTCTGCCGATGCGTTTGTGATCTGGACAGGCCCGGCTTTATCCGGCATTCGCGTACGATCCGTGTTGGTTGTTAGCGGATGGCGCTCACCAGGCCATCGCTGACCCAGCGCTTGAGTGTGGAGGCGGCGTGTAACGCTAGCTTGTCCTCGGGCACTTCGTGGCCCAATGCCTCGCACAGCGTCTCGAAGGTCGCGCCCTGCAGTGCCCGATCCAGCAACAAGGGTTCATTGTTTTCCAGGGATCGGAAATGGACGGACAGGTCCCGGCGCCAGATCAGCCACGGCACGGCCGCCGGGTTCTTGTGTACCTCTGGTATCGGCATCTTCGACTTGTGCGCCTGCCACAGCGCCGGCGTGTTCCAGGCAAAATCGATGCGTTGCACACTGGCATGGAAGATCAGTCGCAGTTCGGGCCACCTGTCAGGCGCTGTCTTGGCCATGGCTTTGATCGATACCGCTGGATCGTCGTTTGCATCGAACGCTCGGCCCAGCGCCCACTCGAAACCGGCCAGTTCAGCCAGCACGGGAGTCTGGCAATAATCCGGGTGCGTGTTGAGAAAATCAGCCAGCTGGGCGCCGAAACTGCGTAGTGAATAGCCGTGCGATGGACAGGCATCAATGTAGGCAATGACCAGTTCATGGAAGGCCTGCTCACCGAGCGCGGCGGCCAGTACCGGATAGTCGGACTCCAATACCTCCTGCAGCCGGGAACGATAGGCATTGGCATAAACCGATAGTTGCCTGTCGGGCGCGGCCCGGCCTGCGCTGCTAATGGCCGGTAGCATGTGGCTGTTGTCCTCGACCAGCAGGCTGTGCTGAAAATCGAGCTGTAACTGTGCCAGGTTTTTCATGCGACCTGCTCGTGCTGGATGTTGCGGGCGATTTGACGGGCCTGTGCCAGTTCCGAGAGCAAATCAGCTAGAGGCGGAATGTTATCGTCGCGCTCGATCATGGTCGAAACATAGCCAAAGCGGCGTACCGCGGCGGAATAGAGTTCCCACACCGGGTCTATTATTGGATGGTCATGAGTGTCGATGATCAGATCCCCCTCGTAACTATGACCGGCGAGATGGAACTGGTAGACCCGCTCCGCCGGGATGCCGGCCAGATAGTCATAGGGGTCGAAGTTGTGGTTGAAGGCACTGACATGGATATTGTTGATATCCAGCAGAATCAGACAGTCCGCCTGTTCGGCAACTTCCCTCAGAAATTCCCACTCGGTGAATTCAGAATCCCTGAAGGCGACGTAACTGGAGACATTCTCGAGCAGAATCCGTTGGCCCAGATGGTCCTGTACCTGTGACACACGCTGTGCGACGTGGCGAACGGTTTCTTCGGTGTAGGGCAATGGCATGAGATCGTGCAGATTGGTGCCGTGGACGCCGGTCCAGCAGAGATGATCGGAGATCCAGCCAGGCTGGACCCGTTTCGCAAGCGCTGTGAGTCGGGCAAGATAATCCTGATTCAGGGGATCGGTGCCACCGATCGACAGCGAGACGCCGTGCATGACCATCGGATACTGCTCGCGGATCCGGTCCAGGTAGTACAGCGGTTTGCCACCGTCGACCAGGTAGTTTTCCGACAGGATCTCGAACCAGTCCACTGCGGGCTGCTCATCCAGAATAGTTGTATAGTGTTCCTTGCGCAGGCCCAGACCGTAGCCGAGATAAGGTCGTGTATTCATGTCTTACCGTCCTTCAGCTGTGGCAACTATCTGCAAGGGCTTCACCTGAAAAGGTGAACCCTTGCAGTAGAGGCTTATTGTGGTTTGTTGACCGACCCACCAATTTCCTCACAGGCATGTTGGGACATCTTGATAAAGCCCTGGCCCTTGCAGGAGGCATGTCCCTTGCACTGGTTGTTGGCAGTTTTGCAGTCGTTGTGCCCTTTGCATTTATTGACGCCAAAACATTTTACTTTGGCTTCCTTGTCATCGCTGCCGGCCAGGACGGGGGCAGTAGCAAACATTGAACCTGCCAGGCTGGCGATGGACAATTGCGCAAACTTTCTTCTTGAAATCATGGTTATGCTCCTTTGCATTGTGATATGGACAACCTCGTTGACACACGTCAAAGTGTAATTAAAGAATGTCACGAAATTATCACGGGTACTGACGAGGTGGCCTGATTAATATTAGATTCGGCTTATACATAAGGCTGCCCGGGTTTTCGGACCATCCCGACCCGGTTGTGATGCTTTTGTGAAATATTACTGGCTATATATGGTCTAGTATTTGACAGGAATATCGGGAGTGCGTGATGTCACGTCGAGTACTGGTCATTGAAGATAACCGGGATATTGCCGGTCTGGTGCGCATGAATTTGCAGGACCTGTCTACGGATACAGACGTGGCCTACAATGGCCGTGAGGGTCTGGATATGGCTCGCCGGAGGAACTATAACCTGGTGATCCTCGACCTGATGTTACCGGATATGGATGGCATCGAAATCTGCCGGACATTGCGTAGCAACAAAAGCTACTTGCCTATCCTGATGCTCACAGCCCGAACGTCCGAGCTGGATCGCGTACTCGGTCTGGAAACCGGCGCTGATGACTATCTGACCAAACCCTTCAGCATTCGCGAGCTGGTTGCCCGGGTCAAGGCGATTTTCCGTCGAATAGAAGCGATGGCGGACAATGGTACGTCATCTGATTCCCTTATCCAGCGTGACGGGCTGGAGATTGATTGTGAAAAGCATGAAGTCAAACTGGAAGGTAATCCCATTACACTCACTTCCAAGGAGTTTGAACTACTGGTTCACTTTGCCCGCCATCCCGGCCGCGTCTATCGAAGGGAGCAATTGCTCGACCAGGTGTGGGGTTACGGCTATGACGGCTACGAACATACGGTGAATTCGCATATTAATCGCCTGCGGACCAAGATCGAAACTAACCCGACAAAGCCGCGCTATATCCTTACGGTCTGGGGTGTTGGCTACAAGTTTTCCGAGAACTGACTACCAATGTTCGGGCCATTATTTCATACCTTATATGCTCGTATTTCGCTGATTCTCGCCGTGATTTTTGCGGTCGTGGGTATTTTTTTCGTACAGCTGATGGGGCTGTCCAGTGAACGCTATCAGCAGGAGGTCGCGCAGCGACTCAACCGTGACCTGGCAACCCACATAGTGGAAGAACGACTGTTACTCAAAAGCCAGGGAGTTGATAATGCTGCGTTGTCTGATGTCTTCGATATGATGATGACGATCAATCCGACGCTGGAGGTTTATCTTCTTGATCCCGTTGGAAAGATACTCGCTTACTCGGCTCCTCCAGGTAAGGTTCAGCGAAATCAGGTTGACCTCGCTCCGATTCGTACATTATTGGACGAAAAGAAGGCATTACCCGTCCTGGGGGATGATCCGCGTCATCTCAATAGAAGCAAAATCTTTTCCGTGGCGCCGATTCAAGATAAAGAGGTGTTGCAGGGATATCTGTATATTATCCTTGCAAGTGAACAGTATACCGGCATCGTTCAAATGTTGAATAAAAGTTATACCATGCAGCTCGGTACCGGTGTGCTGGTGGCTGGGCTGGTATTTGCATTGTTTGTTGCCTTGTTGGTGTTCGCCCTGTTGACCCGCCGACTGCGCAGGCTGTCCGGTGCGATGGAAAATTTCAAGAACAGCGGCCACGTTCCATCCTTGCGATATCGAAATGGTGACAGCCGCGGGGACGAGATCGATCGACTGAGTGCGAGCTTTGATGCGATGGCAAATCGCATTACTGAACAGGTTGCCAAGCTGCGCCAGACTGACGCCTTGCGTCGTGAACTGGTGGCTAATGTGTCGCATGATCTTCGCACCCCTCTCGCTTCATTACAGGGTTATCTCGAGACTCTTATATTGAAACAGGGCGAGCTGAGTGAAGAGGAAAAGCAAAGCTATATCGAGATTGCGACACGCCATGCCGTTCATCTCAGCGAGCTGGTTGATGATTTGTTCGAGTTGGCAAAGTTGGAGGCCAATGAAGTCAAGCCGAATCTGGAACCGTTCGCCTTACAGGAACTGGTGCAGGACGTGATTCACAAATTCGAACTCAAGGCCAGACAACACGGCGTTCAACTTGTCCAGAATCTGGAGAAGGACCCGCCCTTTGTTCTCGGCGACGTTGGCTTGATCGAGCGGGTGCTGGACAACCTGCTGGACAATGCATTACGTCATACGCCACGCGGCGGTACGGTGACGCTGGTGCTCACCCCGCATGATGATGCCGTCTCGCTGGAGGTGGTGGATACCGGTTGCGGCATTGCCCCAAAGGATATACCGCATATTTTCGAGCGCTTCTATGTTTCCCCCGAACCGGAACGGAAGGGCACGGGGCTTGGCCTGGCAATAGCCAGGAGTATTGTGGAGCTGCATGGCGGTATGATTCGTGCCACCAGTAAGTTGAACAAGGGAACAGCATTTTCTTTTGATCTCCCGACTTTCCAGGCAACCGCATAATAAAAAGCCGGGTTAGAGAGCCAAAGACAGGGTCGGACCATCGATCACACCTGAATTTAAGGGGCCTCAGCCCTTTTCCACGATCTGCCACGTTGATCGCGTTATCCGACACCCGTCTGGCTTTGACCGGCAGGGTTCGGGCACAATAACCGGATGAAGCTGTTATTGAAGCGACTGGCCAATGGCGCGCGAACTCTCGGTCGCCAGCCCCTGTTGGCCAGGTCGATCGACGCGATTCGCCGGGTGTTCGCACACCCGGGCCCGGGACGGCTGGGTGCCGGCATCGTTATGATTCTGACTGTGGCGTGGTTCAGCTACGATTATCTGAGTGTGTCGCCGCCCGGCGATCGCTCGCTGCCGGATTTTCGGGTGATCGAGGAAACCGGTGAGCGCAAGCAGGCGTTCATCGAGTTCCTGTGGCCCGTGGTCAAGTACGAGAACCGGCGGGTATTGGAGAAGCGTAAGAAGCTGCTCGCCATTCTCGATGAACTCGAAGCGGGTAAGCCAGCCACCCCCCATGAGCAGGCCTGGCTAGCGGAACAGGCGAAACTGTACCGGGTCAAAGCGAAAGGGGATCTCGAGCGCGCGCGCAAACTCGCGACACGGATCGATATAGTCCCGGTTTCTCTGGCGCTGTCGCAGGCGGCGCTGGAGTCGGCCTGGGGCACCTCGCGCTTCGCGCGCCAGGGCAATAACCTGTTCGGTCAGTGGTGTATAACGGCGGGGTGCGGCATCGTTCCCCACCGGCGTCCACCACAGGCGACCTACGAGGTGCAGGCCTTCGAGACCATCGCGGGATCGGTGCGGACCTATCTCAGGCAGCTCAACTCGCACCCGGCCTACCAGCCACTTCGCGATATTCGCGCGCAGGCACGCAGGGCGGGACGCGGGCCGAGCGGGCTGGAAATGGCGGCCGGACTGATCAACTATGCAGCCATTGGAGAGGACTATGTCCAACACATCAAAGGTGTCATCCGTCGCAACGACCTGGATCGGCTTGACGGCGCTGGCTAGCCTCGCGCTGGTTGCGCTGTTTTTGCCTGCACTAACGGCCGCCGCCGACAGCGCGGTGGTGCTCGAGTACCACCATGTCGCCGAAGACACACCCCCATCGACCAGCGTGACGCCGAAGACGTTCGAGCGCCACATGGACTACCTGGCGGCGAATGGTTTCGAGGTCTGGCCTCTGCCGCGCCTGGTCGCGGCCGTGCGTGCCGGCCAAAAAGTCCCGGATCGGGCGATCGCACTGACCTTCGACGACGGCTACCGGTCGGTATACGAAGAGGTGTTCCCGCGCCTGCAGGCGCGCGGCTGGCCGTTCACGATCTTTATCTCGACCGGTTATCTCGACGGCGGCGACCGCAACTACGTGACCTGGGAGCAACTGCGCGAGATGGAGGCGGCCGGTGTGACGATCGGCAACCACAGTGTTAATCACCCGCACATGATCCGGCGAGAGGAAGGCGAGAACGAGGCCGCCTGGTTGCGGCGCATGCGCCATGAAATTGTGGATGCGCAGGCCCGCCTGGAACAGGAACTCAAGCGACCGGCACGACTGTTCGCGTACCCGTTCGGCGAATTCTCGCCGGCGGTCGCGGCGCTCGTCCGCAAGCTCGATTTTGTCGGCTTCGGCCAGCAGTCCGGCGCCGTCGGACGCGGCAGCGACTTTTCGGCCCTGCCGCGGTTTCCGATCGCGACCGCTTTCGCCGGCATGGACAGCTTCGCGATCAAGGTTCGCTCGCGGCCGTTGCCGGTGACCGGGACCCGACCCGACAGTGGCGTGCTCGGTCCCGGCGATGACCGGCCGGAACTGCATTTGACCCTGGGCCCGGGGCCTTACCGCCCGGCGGCGATCCGCTGCTACCTGGGTGGCGATAATATTCCGGTCAAGCTCAAGACCGGTAACCCGCCGCGCTTGTCGATGCGCCCCGCCAGGGTGTTGCAACCGGGGCGTTCCAAGGTCAATTGCACCGCGCCGGCGACCGATGGCGACCAGTGGTTCTGGTACAGCTTTGTGTGGATGAAGCCGCTGCCGGACGGCAGCTGGTACCGGGAATGATCCGGAGCTGACCCATGCGTTGAAAGAGGGGGATCGGACTGCCAACGCGGTGTGTGAACGGAGCAGGTGGTGCAGATATTGGAGTTTGTAATCAATGGGAGTTGCAACGGGAAAGCAGAAATCAAAGGGTCAGATGACAAGAACCGAACTTGATTTCGAGTAATCTTGCCCCTTTAACGGGTATCAGCTCACCTGATTATCAGGCATCGGCCATTTTGGGCAGCCGGGCACTGGATGTGGATGACTCTTCAAAACGGCCGAAAAGTTTTTCCTTGGCCTGTGCGTATTGAGCATGAGCAATGACCTGGCTGTTACTCAGACGCCTTAACATGCGTAGTTCACCGGATAATTGTTTCTGCGTGGGTAGCTCGAAGTCTTCGCCCAGTTTGGCGATACACCGCTCCAGGTGTTGCACGAATTGTTCAAATTCGTTGCGTGAAGGTTGGTTCACCTGAAGTTTTAGCAATGGGACACCAGCATGTCGGGATACGTAAACCAGTTGCCGGCTGCTGTATTTCCAGAACAGATAGAGTTGCCCCGTAATCAGAAGACTGCCTAATACCAGCGTTAGAAGTAAATATCCGTCGGCTTTGCCGGGCAGGTAGCGTGGGAACCACCAGAACATAAAAACTACGATACACAGGGTCAATACACTGCCAAGCAGCCAGGGGCGGCACAAAGCAAGTCTATGCTGACTGTTTGGGGCCAGAGCCAGCAGGTCAATACTGTATTCGCGCTGTCGGTTGTTGCGTTTTTCGCGGATTCGCAGTGCGCGATCGTCCAGTAGTCGAATCTTTTGTCGTCGGCCTTGACCGGTTTGCGCAAACTTCATCGTAATCTGGTGCGCCATTAGAACCTCTTGCTCGAAGGTTTTTGATATCGGGGCCTTGATGACCCTTATTCCGCCTCAAAATCAGCGCGCCGGTGCCACGCCAGCTTCCGTGGCGGACACTGCCGGTATCAATCACCAAGTATGGCAGGGGAATAAAATAATTCCAGATAACCGGCTCACAGAGCGATTGTTCAGGAATGCCCTGATCATGGATTTGTGTTCGGGTGACCTTTCCTGAAGGGAAACGCTAAGCCTGTTCGGGTTTTCCCTGTTTTTCTTCGTAAAAAGGTGTCGGTGACAGACGCGTCTCATTATCATTGGCAATGATATTGTCGCCGCTCTAAAGAAAACCGGGCCAGAAGATTTGAGCGATAAGGCCGTTCTCTAATAACTCAACAGCTCCGCTGCAACACGACGTTTCAAGCATTCTGACCGCTTGAACCCCGGGAGATTGGGGGACAGCTCGAGATGCTGGCACTACGGGGAGCCGGCTAGCGCTTATAAGGCCGATATTGGGGTCGAATAGCCTCTGTAAGGGGACAATCGTGAGCGGAATTGAAAGAATTAATCCTGTTTTCAACAGGTTATGTTGGTCCGACCCTGACAGTGCTGAATCATGGATTTGTGTTCGGGTGACCTTTCCTGAAGGGAAACGCTAAGCCTGTTCGGGTTTTCCCTGTTTTTCTTCGTAAAAAGGTGTCGGTGACAGACGCGTCTCATTATCATTGGCAATGATATTGTCGCCGCTCTAAAGAAAACCGGGCCAGAAGATTTGAGCGATAAGGCCGTTCTCTAATAACTCAACAGCTCCGCTGCAACACGACGTTTCAAGCATTCTGACCGCTTGAACCCCGGGAGATTGGGGGACAGCTCGAGATGCTGGCACTACGGGGAGCCGGCTAGCGCTTATAAGGCCGATATTGGGGTCGAATAGCCTCTGTAAGGGGACAATCGTGAGCGGAATTGAAAGAATTAATCCTGTTTTCAACAGGTTATGTTGGTCCGACCCTGACAGTGCTGACAGTGCATGCCGCAGAGTAAAACCGCACCGTCTGAAGCGGGAATCGATTCAGGCGGTACCGGGGAACGACGAATTGACAGACGGGGTGCCGCGTATTTATAAACTGACCAGTCGCACTCATAAAAATGCGATAACAGCGAAAGCGTGTTATTGGGGAAGTGGAAAAAAGCCGGACGCCAAACGCTATGCCCGCCGCAACCGATGAGCCTGACTTGTATTTCCGATTAGAAACCATCGAAGAGGGTCCGCTGATGCTTTCGCCGTTTTCAAGCGCTGTCGCGAGTGCGTGGCAGACGCTCCGGGATTGAGCCATGGAAGAACGTCGAATCAAGCCCACACCCTACGGAGATATTTCGATCCCCTTTACGTTGCAGAAGGTGTCGGACAAACCAATCTACTTCGTTATCGGCTATTCGCAGGTGCCAGACCGGAAGAATGAGGGCCATTCCTCGAATGCGGGGTTCGTGGTCACCCCGGAGGGGGTTCTCGTCTACGATACCTTGGGCACGCCGGCGCTGGGATATCTGCTCTTGCAGAAGATTCGGGAAACCACCGACTTGCCGGTCAAGCTGGTCGTCGCGGGACACTACCATGCCGACCATATTTACGGACTTCAGGCGTTTCGTGAGTATACCGGGGCCACCGTCTGGGCCCAGACGGCGTCAACCGGCTATTTCGATGAGCCGGATTTCGGCGCCTCGGAGGATCCACAGCGGCGTCTCGCACAGCGGCGCGAGGTGCTACACCCCTGGGTCGATGACAGCACCTACATTGTTCGGCCTGACCGCACTTTCGAGCAAGGAGTGACTTTGCACCTGGGGGGCATCGATTTCGAGCTGGTGCACCGGGGGCCGGCCCATTCACCGTCGGATACGGTCATGCTTGTGCGTGACCTGAACGTGGTATTCAGCGGTGACCTGATTTATACCGGGCGTGTTCCGTTTCTGGACAATCCGGCGGTCGACAGTTCCCATTGGCTGGAAGGGCTCGATTATCTCGAACAGCTCGACCCCAAACCCGATTTCGTGATCCCCGGGCACGGACGTGCATTCGCGGATCCCCAACAGGGTATCGATTTCACCCGAGGGTACATCAGCTACCTGCGGAAGCACATGGGGCGCGCGGCAGCCGACTTTATCCCTTTTGAGGAGGCCTATGCGAACACCGACTGGAAGCCCTATGCGGATCTGGATGCCTTCGCCGAGACCAATCGCGGAAACGCCTACATGGTGTATCTCGAGATGGAGGAGGATCTGTTCCGCTAGGCAATGCCGCAATGTCGGGGTCGGACCACTGCAGCCTGTGGAAGTGGGGAAGATACCTACTAAAATAATCGCTGTCTGAGGTCTTAAATACCTCATTTCATGAATGAAAACATTGCTTAAACTTAAGGGATCAACACGCTTTCCCTCTAAGGCCATTCCGCTGTGCCCCGCGAAGAGGTGACCGGATTGACGAGGCGAACACCAAAGCCTGCCCCGGGATTACCCATGAGCCACGTCATTCCCGACGATCTGCGTCACGGCATTCGCGATAACCTCGCGCAGTTCGTGCATCAGCTTCTGCAGGTGTTTCTGGTCGGCGTCACCCTGGGCATGATGCGCACGGTGGTGCCGGCCCTGGCGGAGAGCGAGTTCGGCGTGCAGCGGGACTCGTTTCTGTTGTTGACCGCGTTCGTGGTGGCCTTTGGTTTCGTCAAGGGGGCGATGAATTTCGTTGCGGGCCGGCTCTCGGAGCGGCTGGGGCGCAAGGATGTGCTGTTGCTGGGTTGGGTGACGGCGCTGCCCGTTCCGCTGATGGTGTTCTACGCGCCGAACTGGAACTGGATTGTGGCGGCGACGGTGCTGCTTGGCATCAACCAGGGCCTGACCTGGTCAATGACCCAGACCGCGAAACTGGATCTCACGCGACCGGATCAACGCGGTCTGACCATTGGCCTTAACGAGTTTGCCGGCTACTTCGGGGTCGCCGTGGCGGGTGTGATCACCGGCTACCTGTCCATGGCCTTCGGCCCGCGTTTCGGCCTGCTCATCTTCGGCCTGATCACGGTACTGGCGGCCCTGGCTGCCACCTGCGTCTGGGTGCGCGAGACCCTGCCCTGGGCACACGCCGAGGCGGTCCATCACGCGGCCGGTCGCGCCACCGGTCCGCGGCCGCGTTTTCCCGGCGGCGTGTCGTCGCACCCGGGTACCCGGGAAGTCTTTATGCTGATGTCCTGGCGCGACCGGCGCATGGCGGCCTTCAGCCAGGCGGGCCTGGTGGAGAAGTTTGTCGACGCCCTGGTCTGGGTGTTCTATCCCGTCTTCCTCTACCAGCAGGGACTGTCGCTGGCGAATGTCGGCTGGGTGGTCGGCGTATACGGCTTCGTCTGGGGCGCCTTGCAGTTGGTCACCGGCAAGCTCTCGGATCATGTCGGACGTCGGTGGCCCAATGTACTTGGCATGTGGATCTGCGGTGGCGGCGTGGCCCTGATGCTGGTCCACGAGGGTGTGCTGTGGTGGTCGTTCTCGGCGGCGGTCACCGGTTTTGGTATGGCTCTGCTGTATCCGAATCTCTCGACGGCGGTAAGCGATATTGCCCATCCGAACTGGCGCGGCAGCGCCATCGGCATCTACCGCTTTTGGCGCGATCTCGGCTACGGCATCGGGGCCCTGGCGTTGGGGGTTGCCTCCAGCCTGACCGGGACCCTGAGTACCGGCTTCTGGGTGGTCGTCGGGGCGATGTTCGTCTCCGGGGTAGTGCTTCTGATCTGGGGCGAGGAAACCCACCCGCGGCTCAATCCCGCCGACTGAAACAGTCAGGAACGGACCACCGCCACCTGCTGAACAAGCCCTGTCGTTTATTAAAAAATTAACCCGGGCGGAGCAAATCGGAGTCAGAGCACCCCGTTGCTAAAGATTAGAAAATAGGCTGTCTGATCCGGGTGGCGCTTACTTGGCTCCGGCATGGCGGCCTGCGCCAGAATGATGCAAAGGCACGGTTGTCACTTGAGTCAGTGCCATTTTGTTCTGATCCCGATTCTTTTGCTTGCAGTGATTGCGCGTTTTTTATCCGTGCCTCTGTAAACGAGCACCGTGTCTCTGGTGGGTCCAGGTAACGCCCTGATAAAAAAGTGCAAACATTTACTTGATTAGAACGAATATTCGTTCTAGTCTTGAAACATGGAAACTGCGACAGCAACCAAACGTGATCGAAGTACCCCGGCTACCAAACAGGTGCTGGGGGCGGCCCTGGAGCTGTTTACCGAGCAGGGCTATTTCAATACCTCGATTCCCGACATCGTGAAAGTCTCTGCAGTCAGTACCGGCTCGATTTATCACTATTTTGGCGACAAGGAAGGCATCGCCCGCAGTCTGTACGAGACGCTGGTCGAGCGCATGGAGTCGCAATTCGGCGAGATCGAAGCGGCTCATGCCACGGCGCAGGAGCGTTGCCGGGCGGTGATCGCGCTGCTGTTTGAGCTCACCGAGGCGGAGCCGGCGGTGATGCGCTTCATGCTGTTTTCGCGTCATCGGGAGTTCATTCCGGACCAGAAACCGGTCTGCTCCTCGCGCCCCTTCGTGCAGATGCGCGAGATGGTGGCGGCCGGGATGAACAGCGGTGAGGTCCGCGAGATGACCCCGGTGGTTGCCGCCTCGGCCGTGTTTGGCGGGGCGCTGCGCCTGATTCAACTCCGTCTGGACGGGATTCTGGACGCGCCATTGCCGGAATATCTCGATGAGATCTGGCAATGTGCCTGGCGGTCGGTGGCGCTCTGAACAGAAAGTGTTCAGGCGCCTCGGCCTTTTTTTTTGGCCCATAAATTAGAACGAACGTTCGTTCTAAGGAGGCAACGATGAAATCACTTGCAATCGTGGTCCGTGAAGACGGGTACGACAAACTGCTCACCCCCCTGGCGTTCGCCTATCTGCAGGGGGCAGAGGGAACCCAGGTCGATCTGCTGTTTGTGAACTGGGCGGTCAGGGCGCTGACCGAGGACGGCGCCAAAGGCCAGGTGATCCAGGGGGAACATGCCGATCAGGACGGCTGGGTTCGCCAGCAGGTCGAGAAGGCGGGCTTGCCGCCGGATATCCATGACGTGATTCAGGCCCTCAAGGCCACCGAGAACGTGAATTTTTATGCCTGCAGCCTGGCCGCCAGTATCTTCGGCGTCAACGAGGATAATCTGATTCCGGAAGCCAGCGGGATTGTCGGCGCCTCGTGGTTTTTGAATGAAAAAGCCGCCAAAGCCGAACATTGCCAGTATTTTTAAGGAGCGCAACATGAGTGATATCAAAGCCAACAGCAAGCTGGATACCAGCGGCAAATGTTGTCCCATGCCGATCGTCGAAACCAATGTCGCGATGAAAAAGATCAACAGCGGCGAAGTGCTGGAGATCATCGCCACCGATCCCGGTACGCTCACGGACATTCCTTCCTGGTGCGAGCGGACGGGACATACGCTTTTGGAGTCAGGCGAGAGCGACGGGGTAATCCAGTTCTATGTCAAAAAAGGTTGAAGTCAATGCGTTGTGTGGAGGTTGCGTGTATTACCCACCCAATCTCCCCGCAACAGCTTATAGCGAAGCTGATTATCTTGAGCTGCAACAGAAAAGCTGTGCATACGATCATCAGCCGGGCGATCAAAACTGCCGGCAAACGCGCAAAACCAGTTGCTCGATTGTTGATCTGCAGAATATGCAAAACCAGTAAACCTCATGGAGTGCGTGATGAGAAAATTGTTTCAATATACCTTACTGATTATGTCGCTGGCCCTGGCGAGCAGCCATAGTCATGCCGACAGCCAGATCAACGATCGTGCTGCATTGGGTGATTTAAAAGTCGGTCAGGCGGTGTTTCTGATCGATATTGCCGATGCAAAGAAAATGAATTTCTATCTGGAGGTCATTCAGGGCACCTTCAAGGGTATGCAGGCGCAGGGCGTAACGCCAGATTTTGTGATGGTCTACATTGGCCCCAGCGTGCAATATCTCAGCACCTCGCCGAATGCGGAAGTTGCAGACAGACACGGCGCCGTGCTGATGGAAATTGAAAGCAATGTCGAAAAGCTTGCGGCACTGGGCATTGAACAGGAAATCTGTGCCGTGGCAACCGATGTGTTCGGCATTGATAACAATACCCTGTTGCCAGATCTTGATCTGGTCGGGGATGGCTTTATTTCACTGATTGGATACCAGGCACAGGGCTATCATCTGGTGCCGGTCTACTAAACAGGTGATCCGAATACCCGTTCATTGACCAGGTAGTCTGGATCAGGGTGCAACACGACGGATCCAGGTTTTCCGGGCCCGGGTGGAACCGCTTCGCTTGTTCGACCCTACAGGGGGGATCGGGTATTCGGGAATTTTATTCAGGCCCGATTGGCTCAGTCGCCAGGCAGGGTAATGATTTCTTCTAATTTGTACCCGGTCAGCGTACGAATCGTTCGCCACAGGTAATACAGAATTGCCATCATCATCACCGTCGATGGGATGGCAATGACAGGATAACTCAGCAGTGTCATCTGTCCGAGTTCCTCGTTAAATGCGGGCGTCCCTGCCGGGCTTAGGACAATCCATTTGACCAGCAGGTAGTTCATGATTGCAGAAAACAGGAAGGTGCTGCTCAACAGGTATGTTGCATTGTTCAGTCGAGTGTCAAACAGGTGTTGATTGCCGAGTTCATGCAGTTTTGTCTCAATCTTCTCGATATTCATAACCCGCGGGTTAAACAGCAATGTCCTGATTAGCGGATAGGGGGTATAGGCAGAGATGAGGATGACGAGTCCAATGAGGCCGGGGATTGCGGCTTCCTTGATGGCCAGCCATTTGGGGCCGAGCTCGAGAAGACCGATGCCGCCGGTGAGCAAGACACTGATCAGGCCAAGCAATGCAATGAAATTGAATTTCCGGTATTTGAATAATTCAAATGTGCCCCAGCCAAGTGGAAAGGCCAGCGCGATGACCAGGGCGCCGCTGGGCCCCAGATGCTCCGGGTTGCTGAATTTCATCAGGATGATGGACGGGATCAGGATGCTGACCAGCAGGTCGATCATCGGCCTGGGTTTATTCGTGGGGATGCTCTGCACGCTCGTTGTTGTTTCGTTGTCCATCGGGTTCCTGTTGGTGGTGTTTGGGCCAGGGTATATATATTAGTGTACCGGTGGCCGGTAGTGTACGTCACGAATAGGACCGGCGAAAATCAATTTTGTTCGGAATCATTTAAAAGCAATAAGATTAAAAGGGGCAAGCAGGATGCTTGCACCTTTCCCGTTTTTCGCAGAGGGGGACACCGGGCGCAACAGGCTCAGACTGATGGATTCGGGCGCTTGCGGCATACCGGGTTGCTGGTGGTCAGTAGCTGTTCGGGAAAGGGTCGCTATTGCCAGTACCGCGATTTTGCCCGGGGTTTACGGAGCCCGGTATTTATCTTATAGATCAGGTATGGATATAAACTCGATCCTCGTCACGGGCAGTAATCGCGGGCTGGGCCTGGAATGGGTGCGCCAGTATGCCCGGCTGGGCTGGCGGGTGTACGCCACGTGTCGCTTTTTGGAGCAGGCCGGGGAACTGCACAAGCTGGCAAGTGACCATCCGAATATCTCCCTCCACCCGCTCGATGTGACCCGCTCCGAGCAGATCGCAGCGCTGGCCAGAGAATTGAACGATGTCGCTATCGATATTCTGGTCAATAATGCCGGTGTTTATTACGAACGTTGGGGCAAGGACAAACTCGGCAGTATTGATTACGACGACTGGCAGCAAACCTTCGCGGTGAACGTCCTGGGTGCCATGCGGGTCAGTGAAGCCTTGCTGGACTCGGTTGCCCGCAGCCGGCGCCGTCTGCTGGTTGGCATCAGCAGCCACATGGGCAGCATCACGGATATCGGCAGCGGCAATAACTACGCCTATCGTTCCAGCAAGGCGGCCCTGAACGCGGCTATGACCGGGTTAGCCCATGAAGTTGCGCCGCGCAAGGTCGGTGTGTTGTTGCTGCATCCCGGTTGGGTCCAGACCCGGATGGGAGGCGATTCGGCGCCGTATACACCCGCGGAGAGTGTGCAGGGGATGCGTCAAATCATCGATGATTTCACGCTTGAGCAGTCAGGCGTCTTTCTGCGTTTTGACGGCACCCGAATGCCCTGGTGAGAGCATAAAAAACCGTAAAACCAGCAGTAAGAACACAGTTTCCTCTCATAGTAGTCAAGATTGTGATCTGATGGGCGACGGTGGAATTCCGACAGTAGACCTGTTTCAATTCAGACCCCGTATTTGTGTTAAGAAATCAGTAAGCTGTCCCTGTCCCTGGAATGGCCAGTCGCCTCAAGCTGTCGGCTGCAGGGCTTCGTACAGGGCGGAGTCAATATCAGGATACTGATATTCAAACCCGGATTGCAGATGTCGGGTCGGAATGACCTTTTGACCGGTGACATACAGATGTGCCATCTCGCCATATAACAAATGCATGGCCCAGCCCGGCATGCGTAACAACACCGGCCGATGCAGGACTTTGCCAATGGTTTTGGCAAACTGGCGATTCGTCACCGGATTGGGCGACGTGTTGTTAAACGGACCTGATAAAGAATCATCGACCATAAAGCGCAGAAATATGTTGATCAGGTCCTGCATATGGACCCAGGAAAGCCACTGTCTTCCATTACCCGCGACCGCGCCCAGACCTTTGCGGAACATCGGCGCCAGACCGGACAGGGCGCCGCCGCCCTGTCCCATGACAACGCCGGTCCGACTGATACAGACCCGAACGCCATACTGCTCTGCCTGTAATGCGGTTTGTTCCCAGCGTCGACAGAGTTCGGACTGAAACTCATTACCGGGGGCGGCCTCTTCGTTCAGGGCTTCGTCGCCCCGTGCGCCGTAGTAACCCACGGCCGAACCATTAATCAGCAGGGCAGGTTTGATTTTGGCTTGGGCGATATAATCGACAACTTGTTGTGTCGTAAAGACCCGGCTGTCGATCAGTTCTTGTTTTACCCGGGCATTCCAGCGCTGCTCCCCCAGGTTTTTTCCCGCCAGATTGACAATGACCTCGGGGGCATTGGTTGCCTCGATCTGTGCCATGGATTCGACGGCCGTGATCCGGTGATCAAAATGCTGGACGGCCCGATCGGCGTTGCGGCTCAACAGCGAGACATTGACACCGGCAGCCCGCAATTGCCTCGCCAGTGCCGTGCCAATAAACCCGGTGCCACCGGTGATCAAGACCCGTTCGGGCAAGCTGTCTGTTTGAATCTCATTCATCATTCGCAATAGCTCAACTTGCGGTCACGAATGTAAGGGGACAAAGTCCCTTCTTCCACAAGAGCCTGTCCGGTCGCTGAGCGCCGGCGAAGTGGACGCCTCTGCAGAGGATCCTGGGAATCACCCACTCCGGATCGGCCCAGGGCGTTCGGCTACCGCTCATTTGACCATAATGGTTATCGGCCTGGACATGACCGGAGGCTGATGCGGTACATGGTTTTGGTCTCCCAGCAGCAGTTGCAGGGTGTGTTTACCGGGCGGCAGTTCGATCCAGGCCTCTGTCTGACCGCCACCGAAATGCTTGTGCTGACTGTCCGATGGGATCGGTTTGTCCATGGCCGTGGATTGTTCGACATTGATAAGTAAATGATGATGTCCGGTCTTGTCCTTGCCGATCCCGGCGGGCGCTACCCCCATGCCTTGTAATCCGAACTTGATGTGTACCGGACTGGAGACGGTCTCTCCGTCAGCCGGGGAGATAATATAGGCCTGGGCTCCGTCGGGCGCCGGAGTACGGGCGAGGAGGGGAGAAGAAAGAAACAAGAACAGGGTAGAAGCCATCACGCTCAAATATAAGGGCTTGGACATGTGTCACCTCCTGTGATGTGGCTATCATGTAGCGGTTGCTTTGTGAGTTGATCTTAAAGATAGCTGAAAATTGGCGCGCTGTGGTTTATCCCGCCTGGCAGGACTCAGTAAATAGTGCAACTGAAAGAGCAACTATTTATCGTTGCCCAGAGAGAGGCAGGCAGGGCGAATCAAGATGTCAGATTATTTGAAATTATTTCGCACAAGCTCCGGTTTCAAGTATTCTGACACTTGTATCTGCGAACAAAGCGGTTTGCAGGCTAGCGATAGTCGGGGTTGGGAAAATCAAAACGGCATCCGGCTTCCCATTCGGAACGCTGGTTGCCGTGAGCCGGTATTCCGCCATACTCCTTTAACAGGTGTGCCAGATGCAGCAGATTCCAGGTCATGAAAGTGGTATTGCGATTGGTGAAGTCATTCTCCGGGCCGCCGGAATCCGCATCGCGATAAGAAGGACCGGGACCGGCTTCACCCACCCACGCGGCGTCGGCCTGGGGCGGTATGACATAACCCAGGTGTTGCAGTGAATAGAGGATCTTCATGGCGCAGTGTTTGGCGCCATCTTCGTCGCCGGTTACCAGACAACCCCCGACTTTTCCATAATAGCGGTACTGGCCGTGGTCGTTCAGTTCACCGGACATGCCGTAGAGTCGCTCGATGGTGCGGTTACAGACCGAGGAGACATCGCCCAGCCAGATCGGCGTGGTCAGTACCAGAATATCGGCGGTAATAATTTTGTCGAACAGTTGCGGCCATACATCACGTTCCCAGTCATGCTCGGTCATGTCGGGGTAGACGCCGAAAGCGATATCATGATCCACAGGTCGGATAAGTTCGGTCCTGACTCCGTTCTCAGCCATGATGGCACGTGCGATATCGATCAAACCCTCTGTGTGGGACAATTCGGGGCTTTTTTTCAAGGTACAGTTGAGAAAAATCGCGCTGAGATCAGAAAAATCCCAGCGGCTGTTTTGGCATAGTTCACGCTGATACTGGTTTAATGGCATAGTAATACCCTGGCCAAGGCAGTTGGAGAAGGATGTTTGAATAAATCATGCTTTAAACCGGTTGTTTAATAAGCTGGCCTGATAGCCATCGTGTTGGGTTTGGGTTGTGCATGCTAGATTACATTGACGCCGAACAGCTGTGGATGCAGATAAAGTAACACCAGATAAGCGATAATACCGCCGCTGACCGTCAGCAGTTCGCGCCCGGCCGAGACAGCCTGTTGTTGCCTGGTGGCGCCACGCAGATTGGCCGACAGCATGTCGAACAGAGCGTACAGACCCAGTCCCCCGAACAGGATCAAAGAGGCGGCATCGCCATTACTGAGCAAATGGCCCAGTGACCACAGTGTCACACCCCATAACATTGGATGGCGGGTGTAACGTTTGATATTGGAAGGCAGATAGGCCGCGACCAGCAGGATCAGGGCGGGCACCATCAGCACCAGGTTGACCTGTCTGCCCCAGGCCGGCGGCTGCCAGAGTGGCGTCAATTCGGCCTCGGAGTAACCGATGACAATCAGGAGCAGGCCGACCAGCGCGATCAGAGCAAAGCCGGCCTGATAGGCGATCATTCCCAGCAGATTCACCAGGCGCTGTCGTAACGCCGGAAAACTTGGCAGCAGGTGAATTCCTATCAGCAGCAGCATACCGGCGATCAGCAATGGCATCACTATCCTCCTCGAACAGCCGTATGGAAAGGCAGTGCGTTTCACCCGGCTCCAAGTGCCGCCTCCATCTTCCAAGAATAGGCGGGAACCGGGCCGACTTCCAGCCGGAACAGATAAAAGACAGACATGACAGGGGGCAATGACAAACCGGTATACAAGCTACCCGTTGTTGTCACCGACCCCTGATGCGGTTGGTCAGAAGGGAGTCAATCAATGCCTGGCGATTCAACCGGCCTGGAAGGTCATGCACTGAACACTGTTATTTTCCGTGCTGACGATAATGCTGTCAGCATTGCATTCCAGGTCATTATTGAAGGAACAGCCGGTTACCTTACAGGCACCTACTCCGGCCAGATTGTTTTCGCTGGTATACCGGGATGTGTCCAGTAAGGCGGTATCGCAGCCAGGATGAACGCCGTCACCAATCGTGATGGCGCGGGCGTGGCACTTGTCATCCTTGTTATATCCACATTCGGTGACGGTACAGGTGTCAACATAAGGCATGTCAATGGTCATCTTCATGTGGATAACCTCCTTCGCGTTCTACGCGGTAGTGATTGCTGCTATCTTGATACAACAAACGTAGCTGCTCATGCGAGCTGGCGCTAAAAAATTTTATTTATCGGGGCGTGATGCCGGTGCTGGCAATGGTCTGACTTGTTGTGTCAGTATAAATGGAGCGCTGACCTAGTATGTATGGGCTGTTTCAAAAAGGCGGGAAAGCCAGGGGCCAAAACCGGGGCGATGACCCTTCGATTACGTAGTTCCGATAATGCCAGTTTATCGATCAACCAGGTGCAGGGATTGCTTTTTGAGCATTAAGAGGCAATGCCCTTTTTCGATGCACTCGTTCTGGAGCGTGCCTGCTTTAAGGCCAGGATTGAGAACAGGACGCAACGACAAGTCTGCCTGGCACAGCCGGGTAGACGAAATTGAATAGTCGCAGCCTGATTACCATGTGCGACTTTAGTGTATTAAAGGTTTATTGTTTTCTGTGCCGGATTTTTATGTTTTTCAGGATCTTATGTTGGCCAGAGCAAAATATCTCCGGATTGTTGCATCCCGGGGCGGATTGATCCGGGCTGCGGGGTTGAATATGATTGAATTTGTCTTACCAGGCTATGCCAGTCGCACATCGCCCTGCGAGTGATTCAGTTGCCCGCAAACTGAACACACCTCACCGGAGTCCACTGGACTTCGCGCTAACCGGGATCAGGTCCTATGCTGGAAACAGAAGGTGTTGTACCCATTGAGTTCTTCTTCCGCAAGACCGAGCTGATCGTTACCTTCCTGGTCATTCTGCTCGGGGTTGCTTTTGGCAATCTGCGGATCAAGGGGGTCGGTTTTGGCTCAAGCGGCGTTTTAATCGTTGCCATGATTGCCGGCTACTTCTATCAATTTGAGCCTATCATCATCCTTCAGGATCTCGGGATTGTCCTGTTTTTGCTCTGTGTCGGACTGGAAGCCGGTCCGAGTTTCTTCCGTGCCTTCAAACAACACGGCAAGCGCTATATTATCAATGTCCTGATATTACTGGCCGTTGCCGGTGTTACCGTGGTTGCGATCATTGCTATTGCTTCGGTGCCCACGGGCATTGGGCTCGGCCTGTTTGCCGGGGCCTTTACCTCCAGTCCAGCGCTGATCAGCGCCTTGCAATTCAGCCCGGAGAGCGAGGTTATCTTTGGCTACGGCGTCGCCTATCCCTTCGGTTTGTTGGGCGTAATTCTATTTATTACGATTTCCGTAAAATTATTGCGCGGGCGAATGGAGGCGGAAGTGCAGTCCCTTACACAAATGCATACTGCCGTATACAAAGTGAATAGCCCTGAATTATCCGGCAAGCTGATACGCGATACCGAGATCTTTCAGACGCATAATGTCGTGGTCTCCGGGATCCTGCGGGATCTCTCGCTGCGAACGGCAAGCGGGAGTACGGTACTGCTGGTTGGTGATATCGTGCGGCTGGAAGGCCTGACCGAAGACGTGAAAACGGTCGGTGAGATGCTGGGTGAGGAAGTGCAGGAAAAGTTCGATGAGAACTCGGAACTCGACACCCGCTCCATCGTGGTGGAGAACACCTCTGTCGTGAATCGTACCCTGAACGACCTGGGTATCCGGCTCAGATACAATATCTCTATCACCCGCGTGATTCGCTCCAATGTCGAATTTGTCCCGCGTCACGATCTCTCGCTGGAATACGGCGATGTCGTCGTCGCGGTGGGGACACCCTATCAGCTCGATCAGCTGGAGCTGTTCCTTGGCCATGAGCACCACACCGTGCAACGGCGAGTGGACATCGGCTCACTGGCCGCGACGTTGTTTCTCGCCTTTGCCATTGGCGGCCTGATCATCCCGGTGCCGACGCTGGGGCCATTTTCCCTGGGGCTCGCCGGTGGGGCTCTGGTGGCGGGGCTGATCTTTGGCCACTTCGGTCGGATTGGTAATTTTATCGGGCGCTTCCCACGCAATGCGACAGCCGTGCTGAAAGAATTGGGGCTGGCGCTGTTTTTCGTCCAGGTCGGGTTCGATACCGGACAGAGCTTTGTCGAATCCCTGGATTTTCAGGCCGTCTATTACGCCATGTACGCGGTGCTGTTCGCCGTCATTCCCATGCTGGCCAGTTTCCTGTTCGGGCACTTTTACATGAAAATCCCGGTGAGCGAGTGTTTTGGCGTCATTTGCGGCGGTATGACCTTCACCCCGGGGCTGGATATCATTCGTCAGGCCGATGTCTCTGAGCGACCGGTCATCGCATACTCCTCGGTCTACCCGGTCGCGCTTATCCTGGTTATTGCCCTGGTGCAGGGGATGAATCTTGCCCTGATCAGCCTCGGTGTCGTTGAATGACAAATCATAGAACGCAAGTCGCAAGTCGCAAACCGTAAACCGTAAACCGTAAACCGTAAACCGTAAACCGTAAACCGTAAACCGTAAATGTTTGAAATTTACGTGGGCAGTATTACACCCGGTTAATGGTATTATTCAAGGACTATCAATATCTTGTCATTGCTTAACAAGCTGTTTTCTCTTTCCCGTCATCGTGCCTTACCGAAGCTCAACGCGATCTATATTGCCAGCTCGGCTGGCGCTGAAATGCATCCTGTCGATCGTATACAGGCGCTTGAACAGACCGGTTTATCAGGTGACCGATACAGTATGGCCAGGGGGTTCTGGCAAGTTACCGAAGCCTGTCAGGTTACGTTGATTAGCGAAGACGACCTGAATAAAGCCAGAAAAGGCCTGTCATATAGCCTCCGGGCCAAGCTGGATACGGGGCATCATCGCCGCAATCTGGTTATTGGCAATCTCAAAACCCGAGACTTGCGGGACAAAACCATTCGGATAGGCGATGCCATATTTCGTTACCACAAGCCTCGCCCGCCGTGTGGCTACCTGGATAAGATTGAAGGTAAGGGGCTGGGTGGCGCACTTGGGAAAAACAGCGGTATATGTTTGACTGTTATCAGCGGTGGGATGATCGCGGTCGGCGATCGCGTCGAGATTGTGCGCTCTTAAGGAGCAGAACCCTCTTGTTCTGATTGCTATCAATGAATCAGTGACGTCAAGGAGTTGGCGCTGTTCTTACGAAACTTTCTGTAATTTTCCAGCGCGGCCTTGCCCTGTGGGTTTCCGCTTAACTCTGACTCGCTCAGTACGCGGAGTGACAGGTCAACTGTTGCATGCAAGGGCGTTAATTGAGCATTGTGCACAAGTTCTTTTATATTGAGCCGAACTATTCGAACCGGAATGCTCCGATCGCCATATGAGAGCACCATTACTTGCTGAAGTTTCGGGCCTAACCTCCCCAGTATACCTGGTAGCCGTATTAACTTGTCCTGTTCGGCGGCATATTCTTCCAATGCCGCCAGTAACGGGTAAACGCCCTGTTCAATGGCCTGGGGGTTATTATCCGATAGGGCATGCATTATATTGAAGATCAGATGCAGGCGGATGGTTTCAGTCATTTTTTTGTTTTTTTCAGAGTAGCTCTGTACTCGTGTTATGCTCTCAGGATTGAACTGAAAGGTAAACGGCTCGGGCAAGTCCCGGGAATTTCCCAAGAAATGCAAAGATGCTTTCGATAGATTGGTGGAAGGCATCGGACGGCTCAGGTACTCGTTTCAGTGGGTTCGGTGACGGATGTGTCACGTTCCCAACCCTCATGTTGTAACGTGAGTGACTCGATGGCGATGGCAGGTTCATTCGCATCCAGATCCGGCAAAGCCTGATAGTTGCTGACCCAGCATCGATATATCTTGTAAGCCAGCACAATCTGGCCAGCTTCGTTCATGACTTCGAGCACGAGATCTTTGCGAAAATCCGCCAGGGACACCTCGCTGCCCAGGCCCGCGCTCATCTGCCATACCTTGTTCGCCCATTTTTCGAATTCCGCGTCATGAGTTACTCCCCGTTCAAGAGTGATAGGCTCAAAGGTTGTAAAGCCGGGCATATGGCGGGTGAGGTTGGGCTCGCCGCCCTGGCGCCACTCAATGACTTCAGTATTGCGTTTTAAGCTGCTGATCTTGCTGACACCGGCGACATAACGTCCATCCCATTTGATACGAAATTTAAAGTTTTTGTAAGGATCAAAGCGGTGAGTGTTAACGCTGAATTCTGCCATTTCCGACTCCCTGCCTGGCGTTTCCTGGTCTGATGACAAGTGTCCAGTATATTGTGATTCAAACATTAAAAAAAACCGGTGAGACAACAATTATTACTAATATAGCCGGTTGCTAATATTCGGCGTAAAAGGGGCGCCAGCAAACGCGTTTACATAATGAAAAATCAGCCGTCAGGTCCGCATGATGTGGCCCATGGCATGGTGCTTGCCGAGACAGCTCTTACAGGGCTTTGACCCTGCTTATCATGGTTGTTTTCCGCCCGCGGGATACTGGCCAGATACCTGCGAAAGGCGATTGTACCTACTATACTGATATCAGGTGGTACTGGTATCCGGAGGTGCAGCATGAAAACAGCAGATTCAGTGAAGAATGATTCACCGATCTACGCAGCTTGCCACCCCCTGACGCCCACGACGCCGTTCGGGTGGTTAAAAAAAGGCTGGCAAGACTTTCGGCGCGCTCCCTGGCACAGCTTGGTCTATGGTGTGATATTCGCGGCAATCGGTTGGTTACTTGTATCTTTATCCTGGACCAGTGAGAGTTATTTACTGGTTGCACTGTTTATCTGTCTGCTGGTAGTGGGGCCCGCACTCGCATTCGGCCTCTACGATATAAGCCACCAACTCGAGAATAACCACGAGCCGAGTTTCCATCATGAGCGTAGCAAGGCTATTCTTGAAATGGGGCACGAACTCATGCTGGCGCTGTTGCTGAGCCTGATGTTCATGTTCCTGCTCATCCTTGTTTCAATTGTGATGAATGTTGTGACGATATCCGGGCAATCGGCGGCTTCTGCGGCGGTGCCACTGTCTAATACAGGGTTCCTTGTCGTTGCCGTAATTTTCGGTGGCCTGTTGTTTGGTGCCAGCTCTTTTGCCTTGCCGATGATTCTGGACCGGGATGCCGATGCCATGACGGCAATCACAACAAGCTTTCATGCGGTGTGGCGAAACAAGGCGGCGTTGGCGCTCTGGGCATTGCTGATTCTGGCACTGACAGCAATAGGATTCGCGACGGCACTGATAGGCTTCGTGCTCATCGCGCCGGTGCTCGGTTATGCGACGTGGCACGCATACCGTGAAACGATCATCACATAATACCCAGGAGGTTAGCCCGGAGGTTATCCCGTGTGCCTCCGGATTTCCTCCAGATGGCTGTCTTGCCTGCAAGTGAGGCGATAGAACTTGCAGCGCAGGGAACATTTTTTGTCATAATCCGGGTTGTCACTTTCATCGCCCTTGATGGGTCGGAAACGAGGTGACGAACTTTTATCCGCGAAGCGCCGGGTCACCTTTTGTCGAGTCGTATCGGCCAGGCGACGCTGTTACACATTGGCGACAAAGATGGTGCTCGGGTAGGAGAGCCATGTCGAAGAAAAATCTGACAAATAAATCAAGGCCTTAAACAAGTACCCTGAGCTGCAATTTACCTGACTCAGGTAATTTTGTTTGTTGCTTGCCCTCGTTGCCTACATGCCGACCAGTTCGGCGTGATAGCCGTTTTCCCGGGCCACTTCAACCAGTCGTTGTGAGGCAATCTGATCGGGATTGTATTCGACAATTATCAGATGAGGCTGGTTGTCACGATAATCCGCTGCCATCACGCCATCGAGTTGCAGCAGCCGGTCGCGCAATCCTTCACGCTGGTCCGAACTGGTTTTTTCATCGATATGCAGCATCACATCAACCATTTTGGATTCCATGTTGCAGCTCCGTGGTTACTCTGTACTTAAAGTCTAGTCGATTCGTTAAGAAAATGGGGATCAGAAATTGATTTTGAACCCGCCAGGAATGATAAAAAGTCACAATCTTAAAAGGGCCGGTAAAAAAGCAAACTATTATCGTTGTTGAGTAGCTTCAATGCCTGCCGCATTCCCGGTATTGATTTATTTCAATGCAGTGCAACCGTGTTGCGCTAATTTTTAAACAGGTGTCTATAAAGAGGAAGCGATTTCACCTCAAGGAGTGTGGCTGTGAGTGAATATCAACACAAACTGGCGGGTATTTTCCCCGATGCGGGGGCAATGGAACAGGCCGAGAGGTTGTTCCTCGATAAGGGTTTCCAGACCGGGCAGATCACACCCATCCGGGCGGAAGAGGCAGTGGAGGAACAGCAGCATAAAATCGAGTCAGAATCCGGCACTGTACGCAACGAGTTTATCAAAGACATCTCCATGGGTACCGGTGTCGGTGGTGTGGCCGGTGCGGCCGGCGCTGCCGGGATCGGTCTGGGCGCGCCGGCCCTGTTTGTCAGCGCGCCGGTTGTCGCACCGCTGATGGTGCTCGGCTATGCCGCCACGATTGGCGGGGTGGCTGGTGCGATTCATGGGTTGCATGTCAAAGAGGATGTTTTGACCGCAGTTGTGGAAGATGCCCTGAAAGAAGGCTATCCTGTGCTCATGATTGAGGCGAGGGACAAAGCGGAAGCAGAAAATGCGCATAAACTGATGCAATCCACGATGCATATCGATGAGGTGAAGTCCTGATGTCGAAAAAGCCCGGCAGCCCTGAACAGGTTTCGTTACCGGAAAAAGTCAGTTGTACTGTGTGCCGGAAGGAGGTTCCCCGCGTCGATGCCCTCAAGGATGAGGGCGAAGAATATATTCGCTGGTTCTGCGGGCTTGATTGCTATAACCAATGGCGGAAGGATGAAAATCAAAATAACTAATATGTAGCTCAAGGCAGGTTTGTTACTCCTGGCGTTACAGAGACTTGAACTTTTGCAATACAGGATGGAGTAACGGTGCCTGGACAAATACCGAGAAAAATACCACCCCGTAGGTGATGGACTGGATCGTGTACCAGGAATCCAGTTCAAGCGGAAGGGAGAGCGCCAGGGCAATCGCCACCGCCCCGCGTAAACCGCCCCAGTAGATAATGAAATGTTGCTGGCGGTTCAGCGGTTCGACGCCGGGAATCCTGCCTATGAAAGGAAGGCTTGTATAGACGCCAATTGCGCGCGCCAGTAAAACGGCCAGAATGCCGAACAACATTGCCAGCCACATATCTGTGAACATGCTTAGTGTGAATGTGAATCCCACGAGCAGAAACACAAAGGCATTGGCCATAAAGGCAAAGAATTGCCAGATGGATAACAGTAAAGGAAACCGGTTATCCTGCGAATGTTTCCTGGTTTCCCAGCCCAGGCACAACCCGTAGCTCAGTACCGCCACAATGCCGGAGACGTGCAACCATTCCTCTGCGCCGAGGAAGGTCAGATACGCAAAGCCGAGTGTAACCCCCGTAAAGACCATCGGGTCTGCTACCCGGCGATTGGCCAAAATGACAAGTAGCCCGGCGATAATACCAACGACTGCACCGCCAAATATGACATAGAGAAATTGCAGGATCGGAGCGTGCCAGGAAAGTTGTTGCCCCGGTTCAAGAGCAATCGCAAGCAAGAGTGAAAAGAGGACGATGGCGATTGCGTCGTTGAACAGGCTCTCTCCCTCCATGATAACCGTTAAACGCGGGTTAATATTAAATTGTTTTAACATATCCAGAACAGCAACCGGGTCCGTTGCCGAGAGTAATACGCCACATATCAGTGCCGCGACCCAGGGAAAGGCGCGGTGATCAATGCTGAAATAGAGAATGCTGGCTGTGATCAGAGTGGTAAGCAGGAGTGCGGGAATTGCCAGTAATAAAATAGGTGTCAGGTTACGAAACAATAAACGGACGTTGATATTCAGGGCGGATTCGAAGATTAAAACAGGAAGAAATACGTTGAAAACGATATCTTTAAAGTGGTGCCAACGGAGTCCGCTATCAATACCAAGCAGGCCTATGAGGACGCCGGACAGATAGCCGATTAATAACAGAAGCGCACTGAAAGGTATTCGAAAACGGGTTGATACCGGATAGACGGCCGACGCCAGAAGCAACATGGCAGTAAAAATGAGAATTATACGGCTAATTTCCATAATGCTCGTCTTAACGTTCTGAGTCCTTAATTAAGGATAGCAAGGAAAATATAGGTGCAATATAAATCGGTCGACGACAGCCTTGTCTTGCTGAAAGAAGCGGGGATACAGTTTTCTATAATAATCAGGGAAAATTCTAGCCTGACACCGGTCATTGGTGGTGGTGACGTCAATTTATTGGCGGCTAAAAAAATTTATTTGGACCTCAAGTCCAATTTATGAAATAACCCTGCCCTGATTCTGACTTACCAATAACTCGATACAAGGGGAAACATAGTGAAACTGATTCTGTTAGGCGCGCCGGGAGCCGGCAAGGGCACCGTGGCCAATATGCTGAGTGATATCGACGGCTCTGTACAAATTTCCACCGGCGACATTCTGCGCGCGGCGGTCAAAGAGGGCACCGAACTGGGCAAGCAGGCCCAGAGTTACATGAATGCGGGCGATCTGGTGCCGGATGAGCTGATCATGGGGATCATGAAAGAGCGCCTGAAGGAAGACGATTGCAAAAACGGCTACCTGCTGGACGGGTTCCCGCGCACCATCCCCCAGGCCGAACAGCTCAAGATCATGCTGGACGAGATGGGTGAAAAACTGGATGCGGTGGTTGACCTGGCTGTGCCGCGTGACGTGATTATGGATCGTCTGACCACGCGTCGGACCTGCACCCAGTGCAACGCCATCTACAACGTCAAGAGCAAGCCGCCCAAGGTCGAAGGCGTCTGTGACGAGTGCGGCGGGCCGGTGGTACAGCGCGATGACGAAACCGAGGAAGCGATTGCCAGCCGGCTGGATACCTATAACGAGAAGACCGCGCCGCTGGCAGGTTTCTATGAGAAGGAAGGCATGCTGATGCGCATCAATGCCACTTCCAGTGACGACGTCGTCGCTGCCATCAAAGACAAGTGCGGTCTCGCATAACGGTCTTGTTATAATCCATACCGGGGTCAGAGAACTATAGAGCCGCGTCGCTTTTCATCTAGTATTTCCTGAACGCACTTTGTTTGTTCTGGTCATACAGATTATGCGAATGTTAAGCGACAACTTCTGATCCCGGTTAATTCCCCCCTGGCTTCACCGCTGTTTCACATGATGCCCCTGAACCTGCCCGGGTTCGGGCGCGGCTGTGTGGGCGATCATGCCACGTCCGAAAACATTACAAATTGCGCGGGAAAAGGCCGTTCAGAGGCATGTGATGTATAATCAGACATTTCCGATTTGATGAATCGACAGGACATCTCATGGCGTCAGTCAGTGGCAGTGCAATAGAACGCAAGGGTGTGGAAGGTGTTGCCGTGGTCAGCGGGGGTGGCAAGCTCGCCAGCGAGGCGGATCAGGCCTCGCTACTGCCGGTGTATCTGACCAGTATGCGCCAGCGCTTCAAGGACGAGGTCAATCGGCTCACGACCGGCGGTGCCATGCGCCAGATGCTGGCAGCACACTCCCAGGCCGCGGAACTCGGCTTTCCCATGGCCTACCTCTATGCCTGGCACTGGTTACGGCATAATGTTCACGAGAACTATCGCGCGCAGGTGCTGGAGACCTTTCGCAGCCCCCGCTTCGGTTTTCTCATGGACCTGTTGCTGTGCGACAGTGCCGAGCAATTCGTGCGCGGTTATGTCCGCCACTGGCGTGAGCATCCGGCCGATGGTCAGAAACAATACCAGGAGTTTCAATCCCTGCTGAGAGCTCGCGAGGGTGATGCCGAGCAGTTGATTCAGGACATCCTGGCTATATGGCATGGCCTGGGACTGTTTAGCCAAACCTACATGGTCGAATTCAAAAACGTGGCCCGCGAGGAACGCGAACGCTATGCGGACATGCTGGGCCCGGATGACGCACAACGGCTGGCCCTGGTGGATGCCCTGCCGGATAAATTGCAGGGTGTGTCGCCGCGCTACGAGAAGCTGGGAATTATCCCCGCCATGGGTTGCCCACAGACCTGCCGCCACTGCATGTTTACCTGGCGTCCGCCCCGCGGCAAGAATGAGGATCCGAATCAGGTCTTCGACCTGGTGGACCGGCATACCGACAGCGTGTTGTTCACCGGCGGCGACCTGACCCGACAGCTGGATCATTTTTACGCGGCCATTCGCCGGATGCGTCATATCAAGAACTTTGCCCTGCTCCTCAATGGCGACTTTGCCGACACTCCCGAAATCACCAACGAGGTACTGGGCAAGATGGCCGAGGCCATCGATGCCCGTCCCAAGAAATGGGCTGCGGCAAAAGTCCTGTTGCAGATCAGTTTCGACGAGTTTCACAACGAAGTTTACGTCAACAAGCAAGGCTTGCTGGCCGAGCGCATTCCTGTTTCCAAAATCGCCAATATCGTCGAGTGCTATCCGCGTTATTCCAGTCAAATCCAGCTGGCGTTGTTGCACAAGCAGACGGCGATGAATTTCTCGCAGGATGTGTTGCAAAAAGGGGTGTTCGCCCGCCTGGCGCAGGAGCTGGGCAAGCGAGGTTACCAGGTGCAGGTACAGGATGTGAAAAGCTCGCCGCGTCTGAAACGCAACCCCAAATCCCCGGAGCAGTTACAGCAGGTATTAAAGGATGCCACCTTTGTGCTCGACAAACACCCGAATAGCCCGGTTCTGCTGACCAGTTCCACCATCGATGGTTACGGGCGTGCGGCGCTGCTGGAGGAGTGGGAGACTGTGAAGGAGAAGGACCTGCTGCAGCAGGTGCTCACCGAGGGCCCGCCACGGGGCGAGTCGTTCGATATTGATATGATGTTGTGGTTCAACGGCTGGGTGACACTGTTCAATGCCGTGCACATCTGCCTGGGTGATCTGTACCAGGATGGTATGCAGACAATCATGGCGCGGCAGCGCAAGGACCCGTTAACACAGGCCTTGCACAACTTCGATCGCCGGTTGCTCGATTACTATGCCGAGGTGCGCGACGATCTGCAGAACAAGATTGATGCGGCGACCGGACCACACCATCTGTTTCACGCTCTCACCGAAGAAGGCGAGGTCAGGTTGCACATGACCCGGCGGTTGCTGGAGATCGCCTGAGTCAACCTCCCGATCCGCGTTTATCGTGCGCAGAGTGGGGCAGGTAAGCTGAACCACCCGCAACGGGCACTCATATGACAATACGATGAAGACATTTCTGATCATTTTCGGGCTGGTATTGCTTTTTCTGATCGGTTCTGCGAGTGCCCTGCGTTATTTTGATCGTGGGTCCGGGAAAAAGAAAAATAAATAACGGGCAGCGAAGGTAGTCAATCACTTGAAGCTATGATTCAGACGATTTGATACCGGACTTTGAGAAGTTCCAGTACATCGCTTTCGCCGCCCTGAAATACCACCCGTTTTTGTTTGTTGTTGATCTGGTGGGTATACATCGGGTCGTAGTACTCGACCAGTAATATCTCGATCCAGTCTCTGTGACCCTCAGGATTGCCCGCTTCGTGTTGTTGCAGGGCGTTTTCCAGCAATGTTTTGAGCTGTTTGTGGCGAACACCACCCAGGCGACGCTGGATCTTGTCGATGCTATCCGACAGCTTTTGTGCCCACTGTTGAAAGCCTTGTGACTCGCCGTGGACGGACTGATACCTGCTCAGATCATCGGTGATGTATTCCTGGAAGATAAGCTCGATGCGCTTCGCCAGGTCGGCCTCTAGTAATATGATCGGGGCGTGTTGCATTCGGGTGTGTAGACTTTGCGGCAGGTGACGATGCCCGATGTTGGCACTTTCATCCTCCAGCAGCAGGCGCGTGTGTCCCCGGCCGATGGCCTTGAGCAGGGCGATGGACAGCGCGTTTTCGATGTCGATTTGGGTCGGCTGGGGTGTGACGTGATTGCCGAATACCGAGCCCCGGTGATGATAGAGTCCTTCCAGATCGAGCATGTTCGGTATCTTTTGCAGCAGACAGGTCTTGCCCGCGCCGGTCTGGCCGCTCAGGATGATCGGCTCAATGCGGTCGATCATAGCTTCCAGCTCGTCGATAAGGAAGCGACGCATGGCCTTGTAGCCGCCCTTGACCCGGGGATAGATGATGCCAGTGCGCTCGTAGATCCACTGTTGGGAAATCTTCGAGCGCAGGCCGCCGCGGAAACAGTACAGGACCCCGTCCGGGTGTTGCCTGAAAAAGTCCACCCAGCGATCAACACGCTGTTGCTTGACCTCACCCTGGACCAGTTCATGGCCCCATTGTATGGCCTCGTTCTGACCCCGTTGTTTGTAGCGCATGCCCACGTCGTGGCGCTCCGCATCGTTCATCAGCGGCAGGTTCTCGGTATACGGGAAGGCACCTTGCTGGAATTCCACCGGGGCGCGGACATCCATCAGCGGAGTGCCATTGAGAAACAGGGCGCGGTAATCGTCGATCTGTGAGAAATCCATGATTCGGGTTGGCAAAGGGCCGCGTATTTGAAAAGGGTCTATTAACGATACTGCCGTAAATACCACCATTCAAACAGTCGCTTCGTCCAGTGCGCGAGGCGGTTGGAGGGGAGCATGATGTTGCGTTTGGGCGTACGCGCTACCAGCATGCCGCTGTTCATGCTGTCGACGATGCACATCAATTCCACCTTGAAGCCCGCCCGGGGCTCCTTGCCGGCCAGTTCATCCAGCAGGTTGGTTGCTGCCGCGCTGGCCTGCAGATCGGCCATATGGGCCTGTTTTGGCATCCAGTCAGGCCCGGGGAAACTGCCTGAATCGCCGGCCACATAGGTCTTTTCAAAACCGGGAACCCGGCAGTACTGGTCCGCCTTGACCAGGCCGCCCTCGGAGCGCGGCAGTTCGCTGTTGTCGAACCACTGGTTGCCGGTCATGCCGGGCATGAAGAGGATGAGATCGGCCTCGAACTCGCCGCCCTCGGTGATGACCTTGTTGGATTCGAAGCCGTTCATCTTGTGGCCCAGCCGGGTCTCGATGTCGCGCTTTTTCATGCTCGAGAGCAGGCCCTTCACGGCCCCGGGGCCGAGACGCTTGCCGGGTTCGGGCGCGGGGCTGAAGAAGATCAGCCTGAAGTTGTCGCGCCGCTTCTGCTTGCGCAGCAGGGTATCAATGCCGAAGAGAAACTCGAACATCGGTCCGCCGCGCATGGCCGAGGGTTCCTTGGGGTTTCCACCGAAACCGATGGCAATGGTGCCACCGTCCATTTCCCGCAGGCGGTCGCGGATTCGCTCGGCGGCCGCAATCCCCTCACAGGGGGTGATGGCGTGCTCGATCCCTGGCAGCTTTTTAATGAATCGCCCGCCCGAGGCGATGATAAGGGCATCATTGTTGATCTCGCCCGCACTGGTCTCGACAGTACGCCCGCCATCCTTGAGGCCGGTCACCTCGGCCGCGACATGCTCCACCTGCATGCGCGCGAAAAACTTCTCCAGCGGAATACGCAGGTCCCCTGCTTTGCGAATGCCGGAGGGGATCCAGATGAGACTGGGCAGATAGATAAACTCCGGCCTGGGTGATATCACTGTGATCCGGGATGCCTTGTCGCGCTTGCGCAGTTCACGCACCGCTGTCAGCGCGGCAAAACCGCTGCCGATGACTGTGATAGCCTGATCACTCATTAAAAACCACCTTTTTGTTGGGGCGTTGGGATTCTGATCTGAAATGATACAATGAAAGGGGATGCGGAGAAACACGGTGCAGGACGGTTTCAGCTACCGCCCGTTCATTCTATTATGATAGGGCAAGGGAGGTTAGGATTCATCCCGCTCACCACCCTCCTCGATAGCAGGATCATGGTGCGTGGAACGCATTTTTCCCTGTCATCGCCCTCCTGCGGGGGCGTTCTCTTACTACCCGCGTTGCGGATAATTATGGATTCCGTTAGCCGCCGGCGAGGTGGGTGAGGTCCCGGACCTGTTGCAGCAGCTTCTTGCTGGTCTGTGACATTTGCCGTGCATTGTCGGTGGCGGTTTCGCTGGCGCCGGCAATGGCGGTGATGTTCTGGTTGACCTGTTCAGTTGTCTGGCTCTGCTGTTCAGTGGACGAAGCGACCTGTATCGTCATTTCGCTGATGGTTTTGATCCCGCCGGCGATCTCGCCCAGCGATTCGGCGGCGCTTTCCACGGAGTCCACGCTTTGCCTGGCCTGCTCGGCGGCAGTTTGCATCGCGCTTACCGAGGCGCCAGTTTGTTGCTTCAGGTTCTGGATCATGCGCTCGATTTCCTCGGTGGACTTGTTGGTACGCTCCGACAGATTGCGCACTTCATCGGCCACCACAGCGAAGCCCCGCCCCTGTTCGCCGGCACGCGCCGCTTCGATGGCGGCATTTAACGCCAGCAGGTTGGTCTGCTCGGCGATGTTCTGAATAACGTCGACTACCGTGGCGATCTCGGTGCTTTGCTGCTGGACCTTGTCGATCTCTTCGGTGGCATTACCGATGCCCTCGTCGAGCTGCTGGATCGAGGTGATGGCCTCGGTGGCTTTGAGCGCGCCCGACTCGGCCTCTGACCTGGCTGTGCCGGCGGCGCTGGAAGCCTCGTGAGTATTATTCGAGACTTCCTGAATGGTGGCGGTCATCTCATTTACGGCGGTGGCAAGTTGATCGAGTTCGGTATGCTGGTGACTGATCTCCTCGCTGATATCATCGGCATCCATGGCCAGTTCGCTGGCGGCACCGGCATATTTTGAAGCCAGTTCCTGAATTTGCTGCATCTCCCGGTCGCGGTGTTCGAGCAGGACGTTTACCGCCTCAACCAGGGGTGCGAGGCTATCGCCGTTGCGCACGGGGAGGCGGTCACCACGGTTTTCGGCCAGTGCCTGGATCGTCTTCGCCATGGCTTCGCGTTCGCGGCGACGGGCCCGCCAGCCCAGGCCGGCTATTGTTATCAGCGCCAGGGTCGACCCGGCGGCCCAGCTCCAGGCACGGGCGCGAGTCTGTTGTATGGCGATCTGGATTTGTGTCGCTTCGGCGCGTTCGTCTGCCAGTGTGGCGCGGGCTTCGATGAGCCCCCGATCGAAGTTCCACAGCGCGTTTGCCAACAGCCCCAGCGCCAGTCCATAGCCGATGATACTGAATCCTGTTGAATGGAGCGGAAATTTGATTTTCGGAATTCGCATGACATATCTCTCGGATTCTGATCATCGGTCTGGCGTCCATGCAAAAGGCGTCGTATGGTTAATTTATCGGCACGTCGCCTGCTAACTTAAAAGCCACTGAAAATGAATGGTCAGCAGAAGTGTTGAGAAAACCGGGGCGGATCAGCCTGGTAAGTAGCGCCGTTGAGGCTGTATTTCAGGTCCGCTGGCTGTTTTTTGAGGATCATCAGGGATTTACATTACATCTCCGACATCCTCGACTGATACCGATTTATCAAATATTAGAAAATGTTGAACTTGATCCGGATGATAAGAAGTTGAATCAGCGGGTCAGACAGGCGTCTTTACTATGGCGGTGCTTATCGTCTGCCATGGCATCGCCACGAAGCGGGCGATGGATCCCGGTGGGCGGTATATAGTCTGAACAGACTCTGTCCGCGTAGAAATTGCGGAATGTCGAGAGGGTAAAAGACCGCGTCGCTTTGCGGCGCCATGAACGCCAATTGCAGGGGCTTTGCGAGACATAAGATGACGCAGTGACTCATGGTTAACCCGGATAAAATCAATCGCGATGATATCCGGGGTGTGCTGATTAGGGAAAACCCTGAGTCGGAAAATACAAATTTTTAGAGCATAACCCGCAGGAATACCCTACAATTTTGGTATTCTAAAAGGCCCGGGGATACTCAAAACCGGGCGGCTGTACCGCGCATGCGGGTTTGTCCCTCTCAATTAGGGATTGAAAAAAATAATACGAAGTTGGCCAAGGTTCTAAATGGTGGCAGGTTCTGAGCCTGCCTGTTTTTTGGTTTTTACGTGTGCACGGAATGAGTGTCGCGAAACGACCAGCCAGCGCAAGGCCGCGGCTCTTAAGTATGGGTTTTACACACGGCGGCTGAGCAGCAGACAAAACCTGCGTGCCGTTTCACGGTCAGGTGGTTGACTACTGGAATCCGCGGACCGTGTGGTGGTGCAGAGAATGATAAAAATCAAAAACGATGATTTGCGCGGAGTCAAAATGTTGTCCCCTTCCCGCCTCCGCCAAGTGGGTGTTAATCAGTTAAAGTGGTGATACATGACAATGAGACTGTTAGCTGTCCCCAACAGGATTGACTCCTTTGTCAAATTACTGATCTATCCAGTACTGGTATTCTCCATTTCGCTGCTGCTGCCTGAGAATCGCTTTTATATACATTTGTCGTTGCACGCTGTACTGGAGACTGCCGGTGCACTTATCGCGCTGTTTGTCACCAGCCTGATCCTGATATTCCATCGCGATCAGCGGATTGCCGAAATGCCGCTGGCGGTGCCCCTGGGATTGACCACGATGGGCCTGCTGGATGTCTCTCATGCAGCGGTGGAGCCGGGTGAGGCCTTTGTCTGGTTGCACAGTCTCGCCACCTTCATCGGCGGGTTGATGTTCGCTACCGTGAGCCTGCGCTTCGGTCGCCGTCCTGCCTCGGAGAATCTGATCCCGCTGGGTGTGTGTGCTCTGGCTGTGGTGAGCGTGACGACACTGTCGGTCTGGCAGACGCAGTGGATCCCGACAATGCTGGTGGAAGGAGAGTTCACTCTGCAGGCTCGCATGCTCAATATTACCGGCGGCCTGTTTTTTCTGTATGCGGCCTATCATCTCAACAAGTTGTATGAAGACCAGGGCGAAAAGAATCATCGCCTCTTTGCATTGCACTGCGCACTGTTCGGTACTGCGGGACTGATCTTTGAGCTGTCGACTATATGGGATGCCGCATGGTGGTGGTGGCACGTCATGCGATTGATGGCTTACAGCATTGCCCTGATTATCCTGGTCCAGCGCATCCTGACTACGCTGCAGGAGCACGAGAAGCAGCAGCGAATGCTGGACGGGATATCAAGCAACACATCCTCGGTGATGTACGTCAAGGATACCGACGGGCGCTATCTGCATGTCAACAAGCGTTATCAGGAACTGTTCGGAATTACACAACAAGAGATATACGGCAAGCGGGACACGGAGGTTTTTCCACAGAATACAGCCAAAGTGCTTGTGGACAATGATCGCGAAGTGCTGAAGAGTGGCCAACTGTTGCAGTTCGAGGAGCAATTACCGCATGAGGATGGAACGCACACTTATCTGTCGCTGAAGTTTCCGCTGACAGAGAAGTACGACAGAATCTATGCGGTGGCAGGAATATCCACTGATATTACCGACCATAAACGGGCCGAGCGTCGCCTGCTGGAGATGGCGCATTATGACGAACTGACCGGACTACCCAACCGGAATTATTTCATGCAGCATCTTGTGCAACAGGTCGAAATTGCCAGACGTCACAAACAGATGCTGGCCGTGTTGTTCCTGGATCTCGATCGATTCAAGAATATCAATGATTCTCTGGGCCATCCGTATGGCGATAATCTGCTCAAGCAAGTTGCGCTGAGATTGAGGGGCCTGATGCGTCGCGAGGATGTGGTGGCCCGTCTCGGTGGGGATGAATTCGTTTGTCTTTTGCCAAGTCTTGAACACCGCGATCAGGTCGCGCAGGTGGCGAGGAAGATCATTGACGCGCTATCTCGCTCATTCAATGTTGAGGGTTATGAGCTCAATGCCTGCTGCAGTATCGGCATCAGTCTGTTTCCCGACGATGGCAGTGATGGGGATACTCTGATTAAATATGCCGATTCCGCGATGTATCGTGCCAAGGATCAGGGACGCAACCGTTATGAATACTATACACACGAACTGACGCGTCAGGTCTCGGAAAAGTTGCAGATGGAAAGTGAATTGCGTCGCGCGATTGTACGTAATGAACTTTACCTTTTATGGCAGCCACAATTCAACCTGTCGTCGGGTGAGCTGGTTGGCGCAGAGTGTCTTATCCGCTGGCAGAATCCGGAGCGCGGACTTGTATCCCCGATACAATTTATTCCACTGGCAGAAGAAAGTGATCTGATAGTTTCAATCGGAGACTGGGTGCTGTGTACGGCTATAAGGATGATTTCAAAGTGGCAGGTATATGCGCCGCACCTGAAGGCGTCGATAAATCTGTCGCCGAGACAGTTGTCTGCCGCCGGTCTGTCACAGCGCATCCGCTCGTTAATGGAACAGTACGACGTAAAACCCGGTCAGCTCCAGTTTGAGCTGACAGAAAGTGGGCTGATGCAGGATCGGGAGGTCAATACCTGGATTCGGCAGGAAGTCGCCGCGATGGGATTATTGTTGTCGATTGACGATTTTGGGACCGGTTACTCCTCCCTGTCTCGTCTGAAGACATTGCCCATCAATCAGTTGAAAATAGACCGATCCTTTGTCACGGATATCCCGGGCGACGAAAATGATATTGCCATTACCCGCTCAATCATTGGCCTGGCCGAGGGGCTCGAACTGGAAGTCGTGGCAGAGGGAGTGGAAACCGCTTATCAGGAACAGTTTCTGCGCGAGGCCGGTTGCGATATTGCGCAGGGTTACTATTACAGTAAACCGATCACCGCGGAGGAGTTTGAGGCGCATTACCTGGCCAAAGACGGGATGCGAAAGAAGCAGTGACGTAAAACGGGACTGAGCGCGAGCCTGTCTATATAGCGTATTTCGTTATGCCCTGCTGCTAAATAACTGTTCCAGGTTCTTACACACTTTCTACTCTGACTAAGCCTGCGGGTCACACCGGCTCACGCCAGCGTGACACACCTGCGTACCTGTACCCCTACTTCTAGTATTGTGAGCCTGAGCGCACCTCCCTATTAAGGCATGTTCCTTCCTTCAATATGGAGACTCTGGGACGGATCGTGAGTCTCGAGGCTTGCCCCTGGATGACGGGCAGAGGTACCGCAATAATGCGCAGTGCCGCGGGTTAATCAGCCCCGCCCGTCTTCATTCCCTGACTTGTCAGTACACGGTAGATAGATGCCCGAGCAGATGCTGGAACAGTGCTATGCTGTAGGGGGACGAGTTGACAGGTACAAGAACGATGCGTAAGGTTTAAACACTCCAAAACAATAACTTAGCAACTGCCCGATAGTTGAAGTTATTACTGGGGAATATACCGAACATCGTTGTACGCCTATGATTTTTACAGTTGTCCGGTTTTGGTTATCCTGATATACCGTACGGTATCGCCGCAACAAATGGCAAATACTGCGCTGATGAACTCCGGGAGAGAGTCGAATGGCCGCCATCAGTAGTGATGATCCGAAAGACAAACTTGTTGTCGAAGATCTTTATAAAATATTTGGTCCGGAGCCCGACGAAGCACTACGCCTGCTGGAGCAGGGGCTCTCCAAGGATGAAATCTTCGAACGCACTCGCACCACGGTCGGAGTACAGAACGCCAATTTTTCGATTCGCGATGGCGAGGTATTCGTGGTCATGGGGCTTTCCGGCTCCGGCAAGTCCACACTAGTACGTCTGTTAAACCGTCTGATAGAACCGACCCGCGGTCGGGTTTTGCTGGATGGGCGCGACATCACCGCCATGAATAAAAAAGAACTTATTCGCATGCGCCGGGAAAGCATGAGCATGGTGTTTCAGTCTTTTGCCCTTATGCCGCACAAAACAGTTGTGGAAAACGCGGCGTTCGGCCTGGATGTCGGTGGGATGGATAAACAGGAGCAGCGTAAGCACGCCCTCAAGGCGCTGGGAACGGTGGGGCTCGAGGCCAATGCCGACAGTTATCCCGATGAGCTATCCGGAGGTATGAAACAACGGGTCGGTCTGGCTCGGGCGCTGGCGACCAATGCGTCCATACTTCTTATGGACGAGGCTTTCTCGGCTCTGGATCCGTTGATTCGAACCGAAATGCAGGACGAGCTGGTTCGATTGCAACAAACCGAGGCGCATACCATTGTCTTCATCTCTCACGATCTCGACGAGGCAATCCGGATCGGCGATCGTATCGCGATTATGGATGGCGGCGCCATTGTGCAAATCGGGACGCCGCAGGAAATCGTCACCAATCCGGCCAATGAGTATGTCCGCTCTTTTTTCTATGGTGTGGATGTCAGCAAGGTATTCAATGCCGGCGACATTGCCGAGCAAAAACATGTCGTCCTGTTCAAGCGTTCCGAGACAAGTGTGCATGATGCCCTGACCCGTATGCGTGACGACGACCGGCACCTGGCAGTGGTTATTGATAAAGACCAGCAATATAGCGGTATGGTTAGTGTCAACAGCCTTATACGGGCCAAAGAGGGTGAACATGATTGGGAAAAAGCATTCCTGGCTGCCGTGAAGCCGGCGTCGGCGGAAACAGACCTTGCAGAAGTATTGAAGCGTGTTGTTGAAGAGGGCTACCCCGTTCCGGTGGTTGATGAATCGGACCATTACCTGGGTGTCATCGACAAGAATATCCTTTTGAAAACCTTTAACAAGGCGGGTTGAACCATGGCGGATAAACAAATAATCGATTTCGATATCCCGATTGGTGACTGGGTCGAAGCGGGAGTTAACTGGGTTCAAACCAACCTCACCGGTTTGCTGGATGCCTTCGCGGACGGTGTCGGCTTGCTGGTCGATACTTTTGAAGCGGGGCTTCTGGCGGTACCTCCCCTGGTTTTGTCAGTCATCATTATTGCGCTGTCGGCCTGGCGAGTGAGCTGGAAATTCGGCCTGTTTGCGATTGTCTCTGTAGTACTTATATATGGTATGGATATTTGGAGCGAGACTGTCTCCACCCTGGCCCTGGTGATTGGCTCCAGCCTGCTGGCACTGCTGATTGGCATTCCCATCGGCATCGCCATGGCCCGCAGTGAGACCGTGGAAGCCGTTGTGCGACCGGTGCTCGATCTTATGCAGACCATGCCCCCGTTTGTCTATTTGATTCCAGCTGCTATATTTTTTGGATTGGGCAAGGTCCCGGGCTCGATTGCCACGCTGATATTTGCCATGCCGCCGGCCGTCAGGCTGACCAACCTGGGGATTCGTCAGGTTAGCCAGGAAAACGTGGAGGCGGGACTGGCATTTGGCTGTACCAGTCGACAGCTGCTGCTCAAGGTGCAACTGCCGCTGGCCATGCCTTCGATTATGGCCGGCGTCAACCAGACTATTATGCTGGCATTGTCCATGGTGGTTATCGCCTCGATGATTGGCGCCGGAGGTCTGGGCAATACCGTACTGACCGGGATTCAGCGTCTGGATGTCGGTCTGGGTTTTGAAGGCGGGCTTGGCGTTGTCCTGCTGGCGATACTGCTGGATCGGATTACCCAGAGTTTCGGTCAGGGTCGGCGCGCGGTGACGAGCACCAGTCTGGTAGAACGCCTTCGCCAGCTATTCAGTCTTGGCCGTGTGAATGGTCGCCAATCAGGTTCAAACTGATCACGACGCAAAGTATTTCGTTGTGATCAGATACTTGCAGAACGTCGGGTCATTGAACCCGACGCCTGTGTATTAATTATCAGAAGAAAAGGAGATCTGACATGTCAATCAAGAAACTATCGCATCTGTTACTCGTTACGGTTTTAACACTGGGTTTCAGTGGCGGTGCGCTGGCCCAGGATAAAATCAAGATCGGCTGGACCGCCTGGTCTGATGCCGAGTTTGTCACCAAGCTGGCGGCGCGCATTCTCGAAAAGCGCATGGATCAGGATGTTGAACTCATTCAGACCGATATCGCTCCGCAGTACCAGGGGCTCAAATCCGGTGGTATCGATATTATGCTGATGTCCTGGCAGCCCGGTACACACGAGGACTACATCAATAAAACCTGTACGGACATAGTTAACCTGGGGTTATTGTATACCCATGCGCGTCTGGGCTGGGTTGTGCCAAACAGTATTCCCAAGGATCAGCTTAACTCGATTGAAGACCTGAAAAAGCCGGAAGTACGTGAAAAACTGGAAGGCACAATCACCGGTATCGACCCGGGTGCCGGTCTGACCCGCCTCTCGAAAAAAGCGATCGAGGAATATGGCCTGGATTATGAACTGCAGATTTCCTCCGGAGCCGGCATGACGGCCGCGCTGAAACGGGCCGTGCGTCGCGATGAGTGGATCGTGGTGACCGGCTGGAGTCCGCACTGGAAGTTTGGCGCCTATGAGCTACGCTATCTGGAAGACCCCAAAGGCGTGCTCGGCAGCTATGAGCGTATCCATGCCGTAGCCCGCAAAGGGTTCTACCAGGACAACATCAAGGCAGCCAGTTTCTTCTCGCGTATGCAGTTGCCTATCGAGGATCTGGAATCGGCGATGAATAATGCCCAGCAAACCTCGTATGAAGAGGCAGTGAGCAAATACATTGAGGAAAACGAAGACCGCATCGAGTATTGGATAAGCGGCGAGCTTTGATTTTACCGTTGGTAGCAAGCAGAACCTGCCCGGTGACGGGCAGGTACCATCAACAAGATGTTGCTAGATCTATGGAGAGAGACCGGCATGAATACAATACCCTTTCTGCAATCCTGCTCGCGCGCTGTCATTACCGGAAGTTCGGCGGTTGCCTTGCTGTTCGCCATCCCGTTAACCCAGGCCAATGCCAGCGACAAAATCCAGTTTGGTGATCTGACCGTCGGCGGTGCCATGCGGGTCAATTATGTAGTCGGAGATTATCCGGCTGCCTCCGATGGCGGTGCCTCGAGAGCCTGGGAGGATGACGGGAACTTCACACTGGATACCTTCCGCGTCAACCTGGATTATGCCAACGGCCCCTATATCGGCAAGTTGGAGTACCGCTGGTATGACGGTTACAATTTCCTGCACACCGGCTGGCTGGGTTATAACTTTGAGGACGAGAGCCAGCTCCAGGTGGGTGTGAACCGCGTTCCATTCGGTCCCGGCCCCTACGGCGTATCGCAGAGCTGGTTCTTCGATCAGCATTACTATGTCGGCCTGTCCGATGATATGGACATGGGGGTGAAATACAGCAAACCCGCCGGAAACTGGCAATGGGATTTCGCCTATTACTATTCTGATGAAGGCTCCTACCGAGGTGGCACATCGGACAGTGATCGCTATTCCTATGATGTCGTCAATGAATCCGGTACTGGTTATGAGGAGCGTAACCAGTTCAATGTGCGGGGAATTTACAGCATGCCCGATGCCGGTGTGCCCACCGATATCGGTTTTTCCTTGCAGTTTGGGGAGCTGGAAAGTAACGGTCCGCAGGAGGATGGCGATCATTACGCCGCCTCGGTACACATGATCAACACCTGGGGCAAGCTCAAGCTGGCCACCCAGCTGACCCGTTACGAGTATGATGTCGATGCGGCCCAACCGCTGGGCACCGATCAGCGGGTACAGTTCGGTGCTTACGAATTCCCCAGCACCGCGGCGGCCGAGGCCTGGATTCCGGCTATCTCCCTCAGTTATACCTATACCACCGACGGCATCGACTGGCTGGATTATGTCGTGCCCTATGTGGAATACAGCTCTATCATGAAGGATGAAAGCGGCTTCAATGACAGTGACCTGTTTATGCTGGGCGCGGCCTGGGCGCACGATGGCTGGTATATCTATACCGATTTGGCTTATTCAAATGGTAACGAATTCGTTGGCGGCGACGCTGCATTTGGTGACCGACTGGGGGCCAACGCTGACGACCAGTGGCAGACCCGCTTCAATATCAACTTCGGGTACTATTTCTGAAGTTAATCGGTCTTGTCAGGGAGACTGACTCCCTGGCTTGCCGGGCTATTGAACGGCTCATGTCTCAGGGAGAATAAGACTGCTTTACCTGGAGTAGATCAAAACTATAGTGATAAAAGCTGTTTAACACGGAGCGATTCGTGTAACCATAATAAGGAGTCCCATCCATGTTTAAAACAATAATGGTGCCGGTGGATCTTGCGCATCTCGGAGCACTGGAGAAACCACTGACTGTCGCGGCCGACCTCGCGCGACATTATGAGGCGAAACTGTGCTATGTGGGTGTGACAACCTCCCAGCCCAGCTCCGTGGCACATACTCCGGAGGAGTATGCGGAAAAGCTCAAGGCCTTTGCCCATGAGCATGCGCCGGATAACGGGCAGGAGCCTTCGGCGCATGTCTACAACAGCCACGATCCGGTTACCGATCTGGATGATATTCTCGTCAAGGCAATCGGCGAAATCGGTGCCGACCTGGTCGTGATGGGAACGCATTTACCCAAGCATCTCGATGCGATTATGCCGGCCAACGGCAGCAAGATAGCCAAGCATACCGAGTCATCCGTATTTCTCGTACGCCCGGATGTAGCCTGATAACACTGAATAATAAGGGGAGAGTCTTGTGGACAATAAACCCGATAATTCTTCGGATATAATTGAATCAGTTGGCGTGCCGGCTCCCGAGGGTGCGGCCAACCTGATCGATACCGATTACCAGATTGGCCAGGACAACTACCAGGCCGCTCCGCTCGGCGTGAATATTGATATCCATGGCGCGGTATTTACCGTCTCATCACTGTTAATTCTGGCCTTTGTCATTCTTACACTGGCATTGCCCGAACAGTCAACGGCAATATTCGAGTCGATAAAAAACTGGATCAACACCAACATGACATGGTTCATGTTACTCGCGGGTAATATTTTCGTTCTGGTTTGCGTGGGATTGATCCTCTCGCCACTGGGCAAGGTTCGAATCGGTGGGGAAAAAGCGACTCCAGACTTTTCCAGGATTTCATGGTTTTCCATGCTGTTTGCCGCTGGTATGGGGATCGGCCTGATGTTTTATGGCGTGTCCGAGCCGCTGACGCATTACGGCACTGCCCTGGGTGGAACCAGCGTGGGTGAGGGCGGGGCCCGTACCGACTGGGCACCGCTGGGCGCAGCCGCCGGCGATCCGGCCGGAGCAACGAATCTGGCCATGGCGGCCACCATCTTCCACTGGGGGCTGCATCCCTGGGCGGTTTACGCCATCGTGGCATTATCGCTGGCAATCTTCTCCTATAACAAAGGTCTGCCGCTGACCATCCGGTCGATTTTCTACCCGCTGCTCGGGGAGCGTATCTGGGGCTGGCCAGGGCATCTTATCGATATCCTGGCGGTCTTCGCGACCCTGTTTGGTCTGGCCACCTCCCTGGGAATCGGTGCACAGCAGGCTGCCTCCGGCCTGGGGCATCTGTTTGGTATCAGTGGGGGGGACACAACCCTGGTTCTGCTGATTACCGGTATTACCGCGGTGGCGGTAGTCTCGATCGTCCTGGGTGTGGACAAGGGAGTAAAACGGCTTTCCGAACTTAATATGTTGCTGGCTTTCTTGCTGTTGTTGTTCGTCGTGTTTGTCGGTCCGACACTGATGATTGCCACAGGCTTTTTCAAAAATATTCTCATCTATCTGGGTGAACTTCCTTTTCTAGGCAATCCGTTCGGGCGCGAGGATGCGAACTTCAGCCAGGGCTGGACGACTTTCTACTGGGCCTGGTGGATAAGCTGGTCACCGTTCGTGGGTATGTTTATCGCCCGGGTCAGCCGCGGTCGATCAGTACGGGAATTCCTGGTGTCGGTGCTATTGATTCCATCCATCGTTTCGATATTCTGGATGACCGCATTCGGTACCACCGCCATCAAGCAGCTGCAGGAAGGCTTTGAAGGGGCTGCGTCCTCCGAGCTTTCTCTACAGCTGTTTATGGTACTGGGGGAGATGCCCCTGACCGATATCACATCATTTATCGGGATCGTCCTGGTCATCGTGTTCTTTGTTACCTCCTCGGACTCGGGCTCGCTGGTGATCGACACCATTACGGCCGGCGGCAAGATTGACGCCCCCAAGCCGCAACGTGTGTTCTGGGGCGTTATCGAAGGCGCCATCGCTATTGCGCTGTTACTGGGAGGTGGTCTGGCGGCACTGCAGGCCATCGCGGTATCCGCGGGATTGCCATTTACCCTGATATTGCTGGCCGGCTGTTACGCCATTATCAAGGGACTGATGAGCGAGCCCAGAACGGTAACCTGATCAGGTTGCGGTTTGTAATGGAAAAAGGCGGCTTCGGCCGCCTTTTTTATCGCCGCCGGAAGCTTGTGATTTCAACGCGACTCTCGCAGAGCCGCAACGGCGCAGAGAAAGAATCAGCGTTTTCTTTGCGCTCTGGCGTCTCTGCGAGAGATAATTGTGTGCCCTGGTATCGAGTCGTACGACTCATGTCTAGAGCCACAACTCCGATACCGGTGTTTCGGGAGTGAAATGTCGGGCCACCTGCGCCTGAAATAACTCGGCTGTGGCCATCGCATCGACCTTGGCATGATGGGACGAATAATCCGGCAAGCCATAGCGGCGGCGACTGTCCGCCAGGCGAATGGAAGGCGGTTGGCTGCCAAAAAAGTGTTTGATGCGATGCCAATAGCCCTGACGCTGCCAGCGGGCCTCGAGTTGCATGGTATCGATCAGTGGAAACAGGCAATGTTCGCCACGCCCGGCCATTACCGCTGCATCCAAAAATGGCCGTTCGATATTGCGATAATGGACCACAACCAGATGGCCGGCAAGCTGATCCAGGATATCGTCCAGCACGGCATCAAAAGGCGGGGCTCCCTGGACTTCCGAGTGAGTGATGCGGTGAAATGTAATGGATTCTTCTCGTAGTGGCAGGGGTGGTTTTACAACCCAGTAGCGTCCACGAGCCGGGCGAATGATGCGCAAATCAAAGGGCACTATACCGATACTGACAATGGCATCTTTGCGAGGATCCATTCCAGTAGTTTCGAAATCGAGAGCCATCAATGGAACTTCCGAAATCGGCGTGTCACCGTCGGGCAACCCATAAGCATAAAATCGCTGCAGTGCGGGTGCCTTGCAGGCGTTTGCCTGTTGCGCGAAATATTCCTGCCAGCCTGGCAATGGGGGACGACGTTTCAGGGTCGGCATAAGTTTTGTGTCAGATCAGGGGCTGGGATAACGAAAACGCAGGAATTTCTGGGCGTTGCTCACAATCTGGAAAGCATCTTTGAGATTGTGCCGTTCGGTATCCGAGACATGTTCCGGCACAATAGAGTTATCGACAGGGTGATCGTTTTTGAGTTCATAAGCCTGGTGACGCAGGCGAACCAGGCTCAGGAATTCGAGAGCATTGCGCAGTTTATCGGTTTGGCCGGCTGGCAAGGCACCGGCCTGCTCGATATCATCGAGTCGTTCGAAACTGTTTTGCGCGCGTGAGCCGACGCCCAGGGCGTGGACACGTATAACATCGTTTAATGGTGCAACGCCCCGACGCTTGATGTTGATGGTATTGTTGTGCCTGCCATCCTTTTCCAACACAAATGTGCGGAAAAGGCCAAGCGGGGGTGTTCGGCTGAGTGCATTGCGCGCCAATGCTGCCAGAAAAAGCGGGCTATTTCGGGCACGCAAGGCAACCAGGTTCTGGAGATCTTCAACAAACCGTTCTTCACCGTATACAGCATCAAGATCGAAAAAGATGGAACTGTGCAGAAGCCGCTGCGGGTCCGGTTTGGCGATCCAGTTCTCGAAGTATTGCTTCCATTTTGACAATGGCTGTCGCCAGTCATCATTGGTGGCCATAATACCTCCCTTGCAATAAGGGTAACCGCAAGTATCAAGTCCGTCACTGACACGTTTCGCCAGTTCTTTAAAGTAGTTATCGTGTTGTGCCGGGTCGAAGGAATCATGCAGTATCATGGCATTATCCTGATCGGTAATAATTGACTGATCGTTGCGTGCCAGTGAGCCATGCACCATAAAACAGTAGGGAACCGGTGGTGACCCCATTTCCGCTTCGGCGAGTTCAATGATACGGCGCATCAGGCTTCGACCGACACTCGACATGGCATTGCCGATCATCTGTGATGAGGCGCCTTCGTCCACAAGTCGCACAAAGGCGGCACGAATTTCCGGTATCAGACGTGACAGGGCATGAATCGAGGTTCGGTTGAAAATGTTACTGACCAGGTAGACGCTGTTGTTGGTTTCGTAGCGGACAATATCTGAAAGGTGTACCAGACCCACCGGGCGGCGTCGATGCAATACCGGGAGACGCTGTATGTTGTTACGCAACATAGTCAGCATGGCCTCGTTCACGGATTCGTCTGATTGAATCGTGATAAGCTCGCCTGAGCAGATGTCGGCGACCGGGATCTGTGCCGGCGCACCCCTGGCCAGAATCTGTTCACGCAAGGTTTTGTCAGTGATGATGCCGGCAAGGCGCCATTGTCGATCTTCATTATCGGTAAAGGTGTCATCCGTATTTTCATCATCACCCGGTTCAAGCACCAGCAGAGCGGAGACATCATTATCGGTCATAAGCCGGGCTGCCTCCTGAACCGTGGCGGTGCTCTCAATCATCACCGGCAATCGGGTGATCAGGCGGCGGACGCGGGTGATCATCATGTCGTTATCACGCTGACTCTGCTCGACCGTGCTCTGGAGGCGCGAACCCGACAGCTCGACAAAGTCGGCGAAGTTCCCATCTTCCTCGCACAGACGGTCAAAAACCGTCTCCGGAATCAGGTATAGGAGGGTATCCTCGATTGCTTTGGCCGAGAGGAGCACGCGGCGGTTACGCAACAGGCTGAATTGACCGAAAATATCCCCTTCACCAAGCCGGTTATGCAGATCCCCGTTGTAGCGGTAGATTTCCACGGCGCCGCTGCGGATATAGGCCAGCGTGTGAATGGGCTCGCCACGCTCCAGAATGGTTGAGCCGGCCTGGTAGTAAGCGATCTCCACTGAAGTGGCGACCTCGTCCAGCAGATCCTCGCTCAAACCGTCGAAGGGTGGGTAGTGAGCAAGGTGATCGCGAATTTCCCTGACTTCCGCTTCCATAGGATAGTTTCCTGCAGGCTAGGGTGGTCCTGTACCGAATAATCACAAGTTGGCACGGAATACGTCGTTATGCAATGTTAGGCTGAATGCCTATCCAGCGCCTACCGTATTGTGTAAATCGCTGTGATCGACCCCGGTTTCCGGAATAGTCAGCCGGTATGCTGATAGATATGCACATCGCGTTGCGGAAAAGGAATACTGATGCCTTCGCGGTCAAAGGCAGCTTTGACTTTTTCGGTCAGCCCGAACTTCAGCGGCCAGTAATCGTCGGCATTGACCCAGGTGCGGACCGTGAGATCGACGGAATTGTCGCCCAGGTTGCTCAACAGAACCTGGGGTTCGGGTTCGGAGAAAATGCGTTCCTCGTCATTCATAATACCCATGATGATCTCGCGTGCCTGGTCGATGTTGTCTGTATAACCGATGTTGAAAACGAAATCGAGGCGACGCGTCTGTTCGGCAGAGTAGTTGGTGATAATACCGTTGGACATGGCGCCGTTGGGTACGATGATGCGGACATTATCCGGCGTGGTCAGGATAGTATTGAAAACCTGGATATCAGTGACGGTGCCGCTGACGCCCTGGGCGGTGATATAGTCGCCAACCTTGTAAGGCCGAAACATCAGAATTAATGCCCCGCCGGCAAAATTTGCCAGGCTGCCTTGCAGCGCCAGGCCCACGGCCAGGCCGGCGGCACCGAGTACGGCGATAAACGAGGTGGTCGCAATACCCACCATGGAGGCAACACTAATCAATAGCAGGACTTTTAATCCGATACCGACCAGGCTTTGCAGAAACCGTGACAGCGTGGGCTCCATCTTGCTGCGTTCCATGGCTCTGGCCATGACCTTGACCAGCCTGTTGATCAGCCACAGGCCGACAATGAGGACGACAATCGCAAGCACGAGCTGGGGACCAAACTGCATCAACAGCTCGACACCCTTGTCGGCGTAATTTGAGAGTTTATCTGGGCTGAAGAGCTCGTCCATCAATCTGACTCCTTGCCGGCAGCACTGCCGTGGCTTGTTTGATGTTGCGGCGCACAGGAACCCGCACCATGTGAACAGGTGTTTTCTGTATTAGAGTCTGAAATAGTAGGCGATAAATTGCCAGGATAAAAGGCCGGCCTTGTGCCAGCAATTTACTGGTTTGCGACAATATGATTCCCGGGGCTGGTGGCCGTGGGGAAATAGCTTTCCTTTTACTGAAAGTGCCCGGCCTGCTGGTGTCGACGAGTGGTCGGCCATATACTTTCAGTGCGAAGCTGTTGATGTCGAGCAGCACAACCACGTCGGATTGAAAAGAATAATGACCTTACATCAGCAAAAATGGTTGTTCCGTGGTGCCGTACTGGTGGTACTCGGGATTCTGGCAATTTACGCCTGGCAGCGTTATACGGCAGAGGAAGTCCATGACGGCCTGGTCAGTGGCAATGGTCGTATCGAGGCTGTGGAGATTGATGTGGCCGCCAGGACGCCGGGGCGTATCGATGCGATCCTGGTCGAAGAAGGCGAGTTCGTTTCGACCGGCCAGGCACTGGCGCGCATGGATACCCGTTCGCTGGAAGCCCAGCGCCAGCAGGCCGAGGCGCAGTTGCGCCAGGCCGAGGATGCTGTCACCACCGCGCGCAGTCAGCTCGCCCAGCGCCAGAGTGAAAAAGCGGCGGCCGAAGCGCTGGTGGTCCAGCGTCAGGCGGAATTGCGGGCGAAGCAAAAGCGGGCCGACCGAATTGCCGAGCTTGCGGAAAAAGGGGCGGTCTCGGCACAGGAGGCAGACGATGCCAGTGCCGATGTGGAAAGCGCCGCGGCCGCATTGAGTGCGGCGCGCGCCCAGGTGGCTGCCACGGAGGCGGCGATTGCCACCGCCCGCACCCAGATCGACAGTGCCCAATCTGCGGTGGAGGCGGCCCGCGCGGCGGTGGAACGGATTCAAAGCGACATCGATGACAGTACCCTGGTTGCCCCGCGCGACGGACGGGTGCAGTTTATCGTAGCCCGCCCCGGCGAGGTGATTGGCGCCGGCGGACGGGTGCTCAACCTGGTGGATCTCACCGACGTTTACATGACCTTCTTTTTGCCGACCACCGCGGCAGGGCGCCTGGCAATCGGCGCCGAGGCGCGCATCGTGCTCGATGCGGCACCGGACTATGTCATCCCCGCCAATATCTCGTTCGTGGCCGATGTGGCGCAGTTCACTCCCAAGACTGTCGAGACCGCCAGCGAGCGGGAAAAGCTGATGTTTCGTGTCCGCGCACGCATTCCCCGCGAGCTGCTGAACAAATACATTGAGCAGGTGAAGACCGGTCTGCCCGGTGTCGCTTATGTTCGGCTGGTTCCCGGGACGCCCTGGCCGGATCATCTGCAGCACAACCTGGTGCAATGAGCGGGAAGGACCACGCGCCGCACTCGCCGGGAGCCGAGCCCGTCGCGCGGCTGCACGAGGTGGGCTTGCGTTACGGCAAGACACGGGCGCTCGATTCCATCACACTCGATCTGCCGGCCGGGTGCATGCTCGGTGTCATCGGCCCGGACGGTGTGGGCAAGTCGAGTCTGTTTGCCCTTATTGCCGGTGCCAGAAAGATCCAGACCGGTCGCATCGAAGTCCTCGGAGGCGACATGGCCAGGGCAGGCCATCGCCGCCGCATCTGTCCCCGCATCGCCTATATGCCGCAGGGACTGGGCAAGAACCTGTACGCCACCCTGTCCGTTTTCGAGAACATCGATTTCTTTGGGCGGCTGTTCGGCCATGCAAGCGAAGAGCGCGAGCGGCGTATCAAGGAACTGTTGCAGGCCACCGGGCTGGCACCGTTCAAGGATCGCCCGGTCGGTAAGCTCTCCGGTGGAATGAAACAGAAGCTGGGACTGTGCTGCGCGCTGATCCACGATCCCGATCTGTTAATCCTCGACGAGCCCACGACCGGGGTCGACCCGTTATCTCGCCGGCAGTTCTGGAAACTCATTGATCGCATTCGCAACAATCACCCCGGCATGAGTGTGCTGGTGGCGACTGCTTACATGGAAGAGGCAGCGCGCTTCGACTATCTGGTGGCGATGAATGCCGGGCAGGTACTGGCGACCGGTACGCCGCAACAACTTCTGGAACAAACGGGAACCGGCAACCTCGAACAGGCATTTATTCATCTGTTGCCCGAAGCGCTGCAGGCCAGGTATCAACCGGTGAAAATTGTCCCCCGGGAGGTAAGCGATGAGGAACAAATCGCTATCGAGGCACGCGAACTGACAATGTGCTTTGGCGATTTTACGGCCGTCGATCATGCCAGTTTCCGTATCCGTCGCGGCGAGATCTTCGGCTTCATCGGTTCCAACGGTTGCGGCAAGACCACTACCATGAAAATGCTCACCGGTCTGCTGCCCGCCAGCGAGGGTGAGGCATGGCTGTTCGGCCATCCGGTGAATCCGCACGACATCGATACCCGTCGCCGGGTGGGTTATATGACCCAGTCCTTCTCGCTCTATGGCGAATTGACGGTACGCCAGAATCTGGTGTTGCATGCCCGGTTGTTTGGTCTGGCTGCGGAGACGATTAATAACCGGGTGCAGGAGATGGCCAGCCGCTTCGAGTTAAGCGGGAGTATGGATGATTTACCCGGCGCGCTGCCACTGGGCGAGCGACAGCGCCTCTCGCTGGCGGTGGCACTGATTCATGATCCGGAGATTTTGATTCTGGATGAGCCGACCTCGGGCGTGGATCCCATCGCACGCGACCATTTCTGGAATGAGCTGATCGAGCTGGCACGGCGTGACAATGTCACCATCTTTATCTCTACCCATTTTATGCATGAGGCCGAGCGTTGTGATCGTATTTCACTGATGCACACCGGCAAGGTACTGGTGACGGATACGCCATCCGCGATTACACAGGCGACCGGCACCGACAATCTCGAGCAAGCCTTCATTCATCACCTCGAGGCTGCGGTTGCCCGAACAGGCTCGGAGCCGGCTGTACTGGATAAGGCCATGCAACACGAGGCGCAACAAACGGTTCCGGGTAGTGGGACAACCGGCGGCAGATGGCGGCGCAGTCTGCGCCGCCTGTTCAGTTATTCCCGGCGCGAGGGACTGGAGCTGCAACGCGACCCGATCCGGTTGACCCTGGCCGTGCTCGGCAGTGCCCTGCTGATGCTGGTGCTGGGCTACGGTATCAGTATGGACGTGGAAGATCTGACCTTTGCCGTACTCGATCGCGATCAGACCACGGTCAGCCGCAATTACATGCTCAACCTCTCCGGCTCGCGTTATTTTCAGGAACAGGCACCCCTGCAGAGTTATGCCGAACTGGATCGGCGTATGCGCAACGGCGAACTCAGTCTGGCCATGGAGATACCGCCGGGCTTTGCACGTGATCTGGCGCGTGGTAATCAGGTCGAGATCGGCGCCTGGATCGACGGCAGCATGCCGCAACGTGCTGAAATGGTACGCGGTTATGTTCAGGGGATTCATCAACACTGGCTCGCCAGCAGAATACGTCAGCAGTACGGCGACGAGGCACTGGCCACGCCGGCAACGATTGAAACCCGGTTTCGCTACAATCCGGAGGTAAAAAGTCTGCCAGCCATGGTGCCAGCGGTGCTCCCGCTGCTGTTGATCCTGATCCCGGCGGTTCTCAGTGCCCTGGCCGTGGTACGTGAAAAGGAACTGGGTTCCATCGTCAATCTGTATGTCACCCCGGTAAGCCGGCTGGAGTTTCTGCTCGGAAAACAGATTCCCTATGTGGTGTTATCGCTGTTCAGCTTCGTATTACTGACGGTACTGGCCATCTTTGTTTTTGGCGTACCGTTTACCGGCAGTCTGCTGACACTGGCCGCGGGCGCTGTACTTTATGTGATGGCGGCAACAGCTTATGGTTTGCTGATTTCCACCTTCGTGCGCAGCCAGATCGCTGCCCTGTTTGGTACCGCGATCCTCTCCATGTTGCCGGCGGTCACGCTTTCGGGGATGCTCACTCCGGTCACCTCGCTGGAAGGTGCCGGGCGGGTCATCGGCGAGCTGTTTCCCACCACCCATTTTATGACCATCGCGCGCGGTACCTTCTCCAAGGCACTGGGCTTTGCCGATCTGCAAGCCAGCTTCGTGCCGCTGATCCTTTCCATTCCCGTGCTGATTGGTCTTGGCGCACTGTTATTAAAGAAACAGGAGCGCTAAATGCGGACCGCGCGCAATATTCTTAACCTGGGTATCAAGGAACTACGCAGTCTGGCGCGCGATCCGATCATGCTGGTGCTGATCGTCTACGCCTTCACTTTTGCGATTTACACCGCTGCGACGGCCATTCCCGAGATTCTGCACAAGGCGCCCATTGCCGTAGTCGACGAGGATCGTTCGGCGCTGTCACAGCGCATTACCGGTGGCTTTTATCCTCCGTATTTCCTGCCACCGATTATGATCACGGCAGCAGAAATGGATGCCCGCATGGATGCCGGGCTTGATACCTTCGCTTTGCATATTCCTGCAGGGTTTCAGCGCGATGTGCTGGCCGGGCATCATCCCGCGCTGCAACTCAATGTCGACGCTACCCGCATGAGCCAGGCCTTTATCGGCACCGGTTATGTGCAGGCTATCGTCAGTGGCGAGATCAATACCTTTATACAGGACTATCGAGTCACTGCACCTGTGCCGGTGGTACTGGCCCTGCGCGCGCGCTTCAATCCCGAACTCAACGACGCCTGGTTCGGCTCGGTCGTCGAACTGATTGGCAATATCACCATGCTGGCGATCGTTCTGACCGGGGCCGCACTGATCCGCGAACGCGAACACGGTACGGTGGAGCATTTGCTGGCTATGCCGGTTACGCCCTTTGAGATCATGAGTGCCAAGGTCTGGGCGATGATGCTGGTGGTGTTACTGGCCTCGGCATTTTCCCTGCAGGTGCTGATCCGCGGGATACTGGCCGTGCCTATTGAAGGATCACTCGGGTTATTTTTATTCGGCACAGCGCTGCACCTGTTTGCCACCACCTCCATGGGAATTTTCCTGGGCACGGTCGCCCGCTCCATGCCCCAACTTGGCCTGTTGCTGTTTCTGGTATTGTTGCCACTGGAGATGCTCTCTGGGGGTACTACGCCACGTGAGAGCATGCCCGAGATCGTGCGCACCATTATGCTTGCGGCGCCCAACACGCATTTTGTCGCCCTTGCCCAGGCTATTTTGTTCCGCAGTGCGGGACTGTCCGTGGTCTGGCCGCAACTGCTGGCCTTGCTCGTTATCGGTGGTGCGTTGTTTAGCCTGTCACTGGCCCGTTTTCGGAAAACACTGGGGACCATGACCTGAGTTCTGCCAGTTACCTGTTGCCCTCACTGAGTAACGATCCCGGATCGGGATAAGGGAAATTACCTTGGCGGTAACATGCGGATAGCGGGCCGGCGAAAGCCCAGCCGATAAACCAGCAGCACACCAAGGCCGGCTACGGCCAGGCCGATCACGTCGGTCATGATCAGTTGATCGCCAAAAAAGGCCCAGGCCATCAGCATGGTTACCGGGGGGCTGAGATAGAACAGGCTGGCCACGCGGGTCGCGTCGTGGCGGACCAGCAGTCGCCACATACTCCAGTAGGCGCCCAGCGATACCACCAGGATCAGCCAGCTCATCGTGGCAATAAACGGCAGGGTCCAGTCGGTGGCAAAGTCCTCGATCAACCAGGCCGGTAACAGCAGGGCCAGCGCCGTGGCCGCGCTTTGATAAAACAGTGTAGTATCGTCGCCCAGGCGGGATGTCTGGCTGTGTCGTTCGCGGCGGCGTTGCAGCAGGCTCGCCACGGTGATCGCCACCACCGAACCGAAGGGGATCAGATAGGCCAGCATCCCGATGCTGGTGTCCTGGGAGATTCGGGCGCCCACGGCAACCAGCACACCACAAAAGCCAAGAATCAATCCCAGCCATTGCCAGGCATCGGTGCGTTCGCCAAGGACCGGGCCTGACAGGGCGCCGGTCAGCAACGGTTGCAGGGCTGTGACCAGTGCGACGATGCCTGCCGGCACCCCCATATCCAGCGAGACCAGCACGCAGGCGAGCCAGATACCATGCGCAAGTATCCCGACCGTTGCCGTATAACCGGCGGCCTGATGACCCGGCCAGGTGAGACGACCGTGCAGACCAAGCCATAGGCCGAGCAGCAGGCTTAAAATCAGATAACGCCAGAACAACAGGGTCCATGGACCGGCAAACGGCAGGCCGTATTCGGCGCCGATAAAACCCGAATTCCACAGCAGTACGAACAGCAATTCGAGACCGAACAGGCGAAGCATAATCTGTTTCATAAAGCGAGTAACCTGAAGACCAATAAGGGGTATGTCATTAAAAGCCCGCTGTTGTAATCAGCTCGAACCCGCACTAGATTAGGTTTTATCAGAGCAAGTGACAATCAAAATTTTAAAAGAAGCGGACTTTAAAAATGAATATTCTGATCACCGGTGGCGCACAGGGTATTGGCAAGGGCCTGGCCGATTATTTTCTGAGGCGAAAACATAATGTCGTTATCGCCGATATCGATGAAGAGGCCATGGACGCCTGTCACCAGGAGTATGCCCAATTTAGCGGACAACTGCTTGTTCAGCGCTGTGACACGGCCAGTGAAGCGGAGGTTTGCAAGCTTGTGTCTGCCATGTGCGAACAATTCGCCCAGATTGACGCGGTGGTCAACAATGCGGCAATTGCCGATCCCGAGACCGGACCGATCGAAGCGCTGGATCTGGCAAAATGGGAACGGCGCCTGCAGGTGAACCTGACCGGTTATTTTCTGGTGGCCAAGCACACGATCCCGGCACTGCGTAAAACTGGAGGGAGTATGGTCAATATCGCCTCGACCCGGGCCATTCAGTCCGAGCCGCATACCGAAGCCTATGCCGCCAGCAAGGGCGGTGTGGTGGCATTGACCCATGCGTTGGCGGTGAGTCTTGGGCCGGCGATCCGGGTCAATTGCATCAGCCCGGGCTGGGTCGCCACCGGGGACTGGCAGGCACCTTCCCGGCGCAAGGCGTCCCAACTGAGTGAACGCGATCATAAACAGCATCCAGCCGGGCGGGTCGGCCAGCCTGCCGACATTGCGGCGATGGTCGATTACCTGATCAGTGATGCAGCGGGGTTTGTCACCGGGCAGAATTTTGTCATCGACGGTGGAATGACGCGCCGGATGATCTATGAGGAATGAAGGCAGGTTCAGTCTTATTGGATTTTGCGAGTCAATTGGTCCATAAGCTTCCCGGGTGTCACGGGCCTGCTGAAATAGTACCCTTGCGCGACATCGCAGCCGCGTTGCCTGAGGATATTCAACTGCTCCTGTGTCTCGACCCCTTCGGCAACGACCTCCATCCCCAGGTTATGCCCCATGGCAATGGTCGCATTGACCAGTTCCAGATCATGGGCGTTAGCCGAAATGCCGGTTATAAAGCTGCGATCAATCTTGAGTACATTAAACGGGAAATGGCGTAGATAGCTCAAAGAAGAGTACCCCGTGCCAAAGTCATCCATGGCCAGTATGGCCCCTTGCTGGCTCAGGGTTTCAATCGCCTCTTCGATGTACCCGAGGCCGATCATCAATACGCCTTCAGTAATCTCAAGTTCCAGTGCGTTCCAGGGAAGATTAAATTCCTCAATGGAACGGCGGATGAAATCAACCAGGCCATGATCACGGAACTGACGTGGCGAGAGGTTAACAGCGATAGACAATGTCGGCTCGTAATTCTTGCGACAGTCGGTGATAAATTGTAATGCTTCCTTGATGACAAATTCACCGATAGGGACAATCAACCCGGTTTGTTCGGCGATCGGAATAAACTCGGCAGGGGACACGGCGCCATGCTCCGGGTTGTTCCAGCGCAACAGCGCCTCAACACCCAGAATCCTTCCGCTTGAGATGTCAATTTTTGGCTGGTAATGCAGAGAGAATTCGCCACGTTCGAGTGCGCCGTTCATTTGCTCTTCCAGACTTAGACGTCGGGAGACTCGCTGGTTCATTGCATCAGTAAAGAAGGTATACGTGGCGCGGCCCTGCTCCTTGGCGGAATACATTGCCGAGTCGGCATAACGCAATAGTGTCTGTGGATCGATGCCATCGTCCGGATATACCGATATACCGATACTGGCTGTCAGGATAAGTTCGCGGTTTTGAATGGAAAACGGTTGCTGAAATTTTTCCAGTAATTTTTCAGCGATGGGGATCAGAGCGGATTGATCGGTGATATGCCCCACCAGAATGATAAATTCGTCACCGCCCAGCCTTCCGACCGTATCGATTTCGCGTAATGCATCGTGAATGCGCTCGCCGGCCTCAATTAACAGCATGTCGCCGACATCATGTCCCATGGTATCGTTAATTTTCTTGAAATCATCAAGATCCAGGAACATGACACCTGTTTTCTCGTGGCTTCGGTCGGATTCACGCAGGTACATTGCGAGACGGTCGAGTGCCAGGACGCGATTGGGTAGGCCGGTCAGTGCATCATAGTGGGCCTGGATGGCGATGCGTTCCTCGGCGCGTTTACGATCGGTAACATCGTTGATAATTGAAAACAGGAGAGGGCTGCTTCCGCTGGATATGGGCGTTGAGTAGACCTCAACGTCGCGCACTTCTCCGCTGGCAAGCCGGTGTTGAAATATAAAGTAATTTGTCTCTTCGTTTCTTGCTTTGGCGATATGTTCCTGGATCTGTTTCGGTGAAAGCGTGTTGATGTTGCTGATTGGCATTCCGATCAGCTCATCAGCCGTATAGCCGTAATAATTGATCGCCGAGTTGTTCGCCTCGACAATATTACCGGCATCCGGGTCAATCAAAATCATGACCGATGAGTTTTTCTCAAAAATATTCCGAAAACGGGCTTCGCTTTCGGCCAGATCACGGGTGCGATGGGCTACCTGTTTATCGAGTGATCTGTTCCAGTACACGAATACCATGATTGTCGCCAGGGCAACAAAAAGGACCCACCATAGCAACGTGTAATTGATGGTGCGCTCGAACTTGAGTGATACCCAGCGGTTAAAAATGTTCTTTTTCTCGTCTTCAGGAATAGCATCCAGCGCCTTTTGCAGTATGGATGCGAAAATTGGCCAGTCGCTGCGCACGGCCATAGCCTGACTGTTGGAATAGGGCGTGTCGCCTGCTTCGCGAACATTGCCAAAATCATGCTTCTTGACGTAATAATTCGTGGTTACGACATTGCCGATAAATACATCAATATTTCCATCGGCGACACTGGCCAGGCCATCCACGGGAGTTTCTACCGGCTCAAGGTTTAGATGCGGATAATCCGTGCTCAGCCAGTCGTGTATGGCATAATTTTCGACGACGGCAATTCGTTTTTCCCGCAGGTTTTCCAGATCGCCAATATAGGGAACATCATCGCGCGCGAAAATTCTTATTGGCATATGCAAATAGGGGCGTGTAAAGGTCAAATACGCCTCTCGCTGGGGCGTTTTTGCCACCGAGGCGAACATGTCTGAATTGCGGGATTTTACCGCCGCGACGCCGTCTTGCCAGTCAAGGCCCTCACTGATACTTATCGTGATTCCCAACATGGCTTCAATTCGGGAAAGATAATCGAGCGAGATACCTTCATAGCTGCCCGAGCGGTCGCGGTATTCCACCGGTGCCCAGTCGGGATCCAGAACAACCCGGATTTTGGGGTGTTGTTTTAGCCAGGCCTGTTCTTCTGCTGTTAATTGAAATACTGGCGCTTCAGTTTGTGGCGCCAGCCATCGCTGCTTGAGTCTTTCCAGTTCTCCGTTTTTTACAAGCCGTTCGAGTGATTTGTCGATTGTCGAATGAAGCAGCGGGTGTTTTTTGTTAATCGCGAATCGTAGTGACAGCCTGCCAAGTTCCTGTTGGGGTAGCTCACCCAGAATCCGTAGATCGCTGATCAGGTGATGGCGCAGGTAGAAATCGGCATGGATAGCATTGTCGATATAAAACGCCGCATCCCGGCTTCGCAGGGCACGATAGGCTTCATCAATGCTATCAACGAGCATCAGTTCATGTTCGGGGTAATGCTCCTGGATCTGCGATGTTTGCTGAAACCCCTCTACCATGACCAGTTTCCTGTCCCCGATATCCGTCATGGAACGAACCGGTGGCAGGTTAGCGCTGCCGACGATCACAAACGGCGAGTTAATAACCGGCCGGGTTTCAAGCAGTGCATTGGTTCGTGCGTGATAGGGTGAATAATCGTTCAACAGGTCCAGTTGGCCCTGCTGCAGTGCTTCGACGGACTGTGAATAAGACATCGGCAGGAATTCCACCTCAAGCCCCAGCTCTTCGGCAAGCCTGAACAGAAGATCATTAAGATAACCTTCCGGCTCATCCGCCTGGACCATGGTCAAGGGAGGCTGGTTATCGATGAGGGCAACCCGGATACGGGATAATTGTTGCAGATAGTGCTTCTCCTCATCGGTGAGAAGTGGTTTAAACCGTGCAGACCCGTCCTTATTTATTTTGACCGGGGTCGAGCTTTCCAGGGCCTGTGAGGTTGACAGGTTCAGCAGAAACAACAGACTGGTGAGCAGAAATACGAGGCCGGAATACCATTGCCCCCGTATCGGGGTCCGGCTGACAGAAAAGGCTGTTCTCATGAGTGTGAATACTACATCAGGGGTTATGATTCATTAACGTCAATTTACGTGGCGCCTTTAAGAAAATTACCTAAAACCACATACCTGGTCCGCGAACTGTTCTCCTGCTTTTTGGGTCCCAAATCGGCCCCGCGTTTTGGCGATGTTGTGATTGACGGCGGTTGCCGCTCGACTTTTCAATAACGATAACTGCCTTCTACCTCGTCCTGGCTCAGCACGCCATAGATGCGCGGCAGTCCCGGCACGTTCTGGCTGATGATGCAGGCCATCTCTTTGCCGCTGTCGTGTAATAGCTGGCGTGCTTCTTCCATGGTGGCGCGCATATCGACGGCCACCAGCGTGCGCCGCTCGCCGGGCAGTTCCAGCAGATCGAACTGGTCGGCATCGGGAGACTGTTTGCGGGCAAGGGCCAGATCCACACCCGCCAGCGCCATCTGCGGCGGGTCCGCTTCTTTTTCCTTGACCAGCACCCAGACCGGTTCATTCTGCAGGGCGCGATCCACTTGCCGGGTCTCGACCTGCCGGGGCAGGATGACGATCTTGCGGTTCATGGCGCTGGCCACGCCGACCCGCCGTAACGACTGCGCCACGGGATCGCTGCGATAGTCCAGGCCGCGGCCGCGCAGCAGGGTATGGAACAGGGATTCGCGCCGGAAGAGTCGTCCGCTGACAATGGTCGAGGTCACCACCGCCAGCATCCCCGGCAGGATAAAGTTCGGCTCACCGGTCAGCTCCAGGATCGCGATCAACCCCGCCATGGGTGCCTGGAGGGTGGCGGCCATCATCGCACCCATGCCGATCATCGCATACAGGCCGACACTCCCGGCCTCAATAACGCCGAGCTGGATGCCGACAGCCCCCAGCAGTCCGCCGGCGGCCGCGCCGATAAAGAAGGTCGGGCCGATGATCCCGCCGGGCAGCCCCAGGCCGATGCCGCCGGCGGTGGCCAGTACCTTGATGATCAGCACCACGAGCAGCAGGCGCAGGGCGGTCTCGCCGCTGAGGATGGCATTGACTGTGTCATCGCCAATGCCCATCACCTCGGGAACAAACAGCCCGCAGACGCCGACCAGCAGGCCGGCCAGCACCGGTCGCGACCAGTGGGGCAGACGTCGGCCGTGCAGGGCGACCTGTTGAAACAGGGCATTGAAACCGGCGGCGAGCAGGCCGATCAGGATCCCGCATATTAATATATAAGGCAACTGTGCCACGCTGCCCAGATGCAGCTCGGGGACGGAAAAGGTGTAGGTGTTGCCGAACACCAGCTGGCTGATGGCGGTGGCACTGACCGTGGCCAGAATCACCGGGGCAAAACCGGCCACGGTGTATTCGAGCATCAGTACTTCCATGGCGAACACCGCCCCGGCCAGCGGGGTATTGAAGGAGGCGGCAATTCCGGCGGCGGCGCCGCAGGCGGTCAGCACGCGCAGGCTGTTGTGCGGCAGGCCCAGCGCCTGGGCCGGCAGATTGCTGCTGGCCGCCCCCAGGTGGGCGCTGGGTCCCTCGCGGCCGACCGAATGTCCGGCGATCATCGAAATCGCGCCGCCGAAAAACTGCACCACCGCGTTGATCCATGGCAGGCGGCCCTGATGATAGGCCAGGCGTTCGATCACATGCAGCACCCCGACGGTCTGCGCCGGAGCCGATACCAGGCGAAACAGCAGTCCGATCAGCAGTCCGCCCGCCAGGGCGGTGCCCAGCCGCCAGTGCCAGGGCAGGGACTCGAAGTCCCCGGCCTGCGTCATGGGATAGAGTGTGGTCTGCGCCGCATCGACCAGCAGGCGCAGGGCGATGACCGTCAGGGCCGCCAGGATGCCGGCGACCAGCCCGAGAAAGGAGAGCGGCAATATCGCGTCCGGTCGGGCCAGCTGGATGCGGAAGCGCTCCAGCCATTCGCTCATTTTCGACGGGATCATGGGGTTCGGTCAGTGATGGCAAAGAGCCGGGGGATTGCCCCGGCGGGCGCTGGCTCAGGAGGCCGGTGGCTCGCCATGCAGCGCGGTGAGATAGGCATCCACCTCGGCCATGACATGATCCATCGGGCCGCTGACCAGATGCCGGCCCTCGCCGTCGTGGGCACAGTAGGCATCCTGTTCGCGATCCCGGCTGAGGGTGAGGAGCAGGTACTCGTCCGCGCCGCCGGCGAACAGCTGAAAAATATCGTCATCATCGTCGTCTTTGGCCCAGTGCCAGCGCGTCGCCCGCCCGTGGGCCACTTCGTGAGCGGCAAAGCTTTCCACGCGCTCGCGATCGTGTTTGCCGAAAAAATTGTCGGGCAGTTCAATAATCTCCGCCATCAGGCTCTCCCATTGTCGTTGTTCAGTGAACCGGCAGCTCAGTCTTGCATCCCTGGCAGTGGCTATCAAGCGCGGGGCACATTGATTAAACCCGGGTAAAACTGCCGCATTTGGCGGCGAGACACCACCCGGCTGTGCCGTTGCGGCATGCTTCGTTGGAAAGTGGCCCTCTTTGAACCGATCAGTTTTCAAGAGGACGATTATGCCAGAAGAAAGTCGGACAGGCTGCGGCTGCGCACCGCCTTCTCTGAATACACCGACGATTAAATTCCCGGTTGTTCAGTGCTGTTCGGTGTATTCAGCGTGTCGGTGGTCAGTTCAGCCTGGAAGGTGTCACGCAGGCTATCGCCAGCGTGATCGACATGATCGGACCAATTTTATATTTATCCTCAGCGGTCCTTTGCGTCGGGTTTTTCTTTGTGATGAAGTGTTCGGTGGTCAGACCTGTTTTGGTTTGGTGTGCAGTAGAAGGAAAAGCTGACCTCTCGCAAAGACGCCATGACGCAATGAAATCGGCTATCGCGCATTCTCAGCGAGCTCTGCATCTCTACGAGAATATTATTATAGCCGGGCAGGCGGCATTAGAGAGCGAATGCCGGCCGTGCCGGGGAACAGCTTACTGTTCTTCGGGAGGCAGGGCGTTTTTGCCATACACGGCAATGGCGGCCCGGCGTTCGCGGGCCAGTTTGCGCACCACGCCGACGCTGTGTTTGAGCTCACTGGCGGCAGCATACGCTTCGTCGATGCTGGCGGCCTTGCGGGCCTGGCCCGGTGCCGAAGCAAACTGGGGTTTGTGCGGTTCCAGTAATTCATCGTCCATGGTTAGCTCCTCGAATGTAGTATTTTTAGTATAAGTTACGACTCGCGATTTTCCAGCTGTGGGTGATTGATGTTGTCCGGGGGATCGATAGAGGACTGTCTATACCGGTTGCGATCAGACCTGTCTGTGAGGGATTGCTGACAACCCGGCTTGTCGTCATCTGTTACCATGAATTATTGTTTTTTGATCACAACCGATCGTGATAAACGGAGCTGTCATTATGTTTATTGTCGCCAATCGCGTGCCTGTAGCGCACGGCTGGGAAGAAACCTTCGAGGAACGTTTCCGCCAACGGGCGGGCCAGATCGATCAGCAGCCCGGGTTTGTGCGCATGGAAGTCCTCCGACCAGAGAGTGACGAGACCCCCTATGTGGTGCTGACCACCTGGCAGGACAAAGCGTCGTTCGAGGCCTGGGTGGGCAGCGAGGATTTCAAGCTGGCCCACAGCAATCCGATGCCAAAGGAGGCATTCGACGGTGAGGGCAAGCTGGAAATGCACGAGGTCGTTGTGGCCAGCGAGCAATCCGGTTAACAGTCCGGGCCTCTGGCACGTTGTATACACCACTATATGGATCTGTTTGATGGCGATGATCGATCCCTTGATCGATGAATAAACCCGCTAAAGCTTTTACTGCCAACTGCCAACTGCCAACTGCCAACTGCCAACTGCCAACTTTGTTTTCCCACAAAAACTATGTTCAAAGTCTGTTGTTAAGCCCTTCTGCCCCGTCTAGACTTCTGGCAGGTTTATCGGAGGACTTCGCATGGCGACATTGAATATCAACGGCAAGACGGTCGAGGTGGAGGTCGATGGCTCGACGCCGCTGCTCTGGGTACTGCGTGAGCAGCTGGGGCTGACCGGTACCAAGTATGCCTGTGGCATTGGCCTGTGCGGGTCGTGCACGGTACATGTCGATGGTGAAGCAGTGCGCGCCTGTACTGTACCGGTCTCTGCCATGGATGCGGGCAAGCAAATCGTCACCATTGAGGGGCTCTCTGAGGATAACAGCCATCCGCTGCAACAGGCCTGGAAGGAGCTGGATGTGCCGCAGTGCGGATACTGCCAGCCGGGGATGATCATGGCCGCAGCGGCATTGTTGAATAACAACCCCGAACCCAGCGACGAGGATATCAACAGCCAGATAACCAACATCTGCCGTTGCGGGACGTTTAACCGGGTGCGGCGCGGGATTCATCTGGCCGTCGACCTGAACAAACGCGGGAGGTCATGATGAGTACCGATACGCTGAACGTCTCGCGGCGCGAGTTTTTGATCACCAGCAGCCGCGCGGCCGGGCTGGGCGTGGGCTTTTCTCTCGGACTCTATCTGCCGATGAGTGCCACGGCCGTGGCCGGCGAGTGGGACGAGCTGCCTTCCGAAGGCTTTCCCGAGATTGGCGCCTGGGTCGTCATCCAGCCCGATGACACGGTGATCATCCGTATCGCCCGCTCCGAGATGGGGCAGGGCACCCTGACCGGTCTGGCGCAGCTGGTGGCCGAGGAGCTGGAGTGCGACTGGGACCGGATCATCACCGAATACCCGACCCCCGGTGAAAATCGCGCGCGGGATCGGGTCTGGGGCAGCTTTTCCACCGGCGGCAGCCGGGGTATCCGCGACAGCCACCGCTATGTGCGCAAGGGCGGGGCCGTGGCGCGGGAGATGCTGCTGCAGGCAGCAGCGGAGCGCTGGGACGTGCCCAAGGCCGAATGCCGCGCCGCCGACAGCGTGATTACCCATCAGCCCAGCGGGCGCACGGTGACCTACGGCCAGGTGGCGGAGGCGGCGGCGAAGTTATTCCCGCCCCAGCACGTGGAACTGAAAAAACCGGACGAGTGGGAAATCATCGGCAAGCCGATCCCGCGCCTGGATACCGACGACAAGCTCAACGGCAAGCAGATTTTCGGCGCCGATCTGCAACTGCCCGGCATGCTCAACGCGGCCATCAAGGCGTGCCCCACTTTCGGCGGCAAGCTCAAATCATTTGATGAGAAAAAGGTGACCGACATGCCCGGCGTGCGCAAGGTAGTGCGCGTGGGCGAGGATGCCGTTGCCGTGGTGGCCGATACCTGGTGGCAGGCCAACCAGGCCCTGGAAGCGCTGCCGATCACCTGGGACCACGGACCGAACGCCAAACTCGACAGCGCCGCCATCGATAAAATGCTCGAAGAGGGGCTGAGTTCGGACAAGGAGGTGTTTGTCGGAAACCAGGTCGGCGATGTGAACGAAGCGTTGAAAGGTGCGGCCAGAACCGTCGAGGCGACCTATCGCTATCCTTACCAGAACCACGCCACCATGGAGCCGATGAACGCCACCGCGTTGTGGACCCCGGACAAGTGCGAGGTCTGGTGCCCGACGCAAAACGGCGAGGCGGCCCTGAAGGCGGCGGTCGATGCCGCCGGATTACCGGTGGACAAGTGCGAGGTGTACAAGATCCATCTGGGCGGCGGCTTCGGCCGGCGTGGCGCGTTCCATGACTTTGTCACCCAGGCGGTGAGCATCGCCAAACAACTGCCGGGTACCCCGATCAAGCTGCTCTGGAGTCGTGAGGAGGACATGGCCCACGGCCACTATCATCCCATCACCCACTGCAAGCTGGTCGGCGGCCTGGACGAGGACGGCAATCTGACCGGGCTGAACGTGCGCATCTCGGGCCAGTCGATCCTCGCCGCCGTAATGCCCGATGGCCTGCAGGACGGCATGGACCCGGTCACCTTCCAGGGCTTTCATGCCGAGGGCGATCACGCCATCAGTTACAGTGTGCCCAACCTTCGGGTGGAACATGCCATGCGCAACCCGCCGGTGCCGCCGGGCTTCTGGCGCGGCGTCAATATCAACCAGAATGCCATCTATATGGAATGCTTCCTGGATGAACTGGCCCACGCGGCCGGCCGGGATCCGCTCGAGTTTCGCCGCAGCCTGATGGCCGATCAGCCCAAAAGCCGGGCGGTGCTCGATGCGGTGGCCAAAAAGGTCGGCTGGGGCAAACCGGCCGGCGAAGGCGTGCATCGCGGGCTGGCGGTGGTCAAGACCTTCGGCAGCTACGTGGCCGCCTGCGCGGAAGTGTCGGTGGATGATAACGGCAAGCTGACGATCCACCGCATCGTCGCCGCCACCGATCCCGGCCACGCCGTCAACCCGCAACAGATCGAGGCGCAGGTGGAAGGCTCGTTTGTCTACGGCCTGTCGGCGCTGCTCTACGGCGAGTGTACCGTCAAGGACGGCGGCGTCGAGCAAACCAACTTCCATGACTTCCCCTCGATGTTGATGGACGAGATGCCCGAGGTGGAAACGATCGTCATGCCCTCCGGCGGCTTCTGGGGGGGGATCGGCGAGCCGACCATCGCCGTCGCCGCGCCGGCGGTGCTCAATGCGATCTTTGCCGCCACCGGCAAGCGGATTCGGCAGGTGCCGATCACGCAGCAGCTGGCTGCTTCGTGAAGGGCCGAGGTACGAGGGGCGAGTAACGAGGAAAACCCCTTAACTGATTGATCGGTAGGAGCAGCTGCGCTGTGATCGGGCGTGTCTATCCCGAATAATGGGTCGCGGCTGAAAGCCCCTCCTACAAGATCTTGTCACTCGCTCCTCATGACTCGGCCCTGGGTCCGAAGGACGTCGGCGACTGCCATCTGTCGACTTTTGGGTGGCTGAAGGCCTCTCCTACAAAACTCTCGTACCTGGTACCTGGCCACTACAACTGCCCGAAGGGCAGTTGTAGTGGTACAGTGATAACCATAAAAAAACAATTCCGGCTATCAGCAAACAGGATGGGAACCCTGGCATGAGCAGGTCTGGGCAACAGGCGGTTTTGGACTATCCACCGCGTTTTCGCTATCGGGTGGCCGGGTAGTGGCGCCGGATTCGGCCGCCTCTACGCCGGGGCAGGCGCGCCTGGAGGAGGGGCCGCAGAGCGTCTCGCTGATCCTCACCGGTGACTGGACGCTGAGGCATTACACCGGGCTGGATGCGTCGCTGGCGAAGTTGACCCTGGATGATGACATGCCGCTACGGCTGGATTTTCAGAGCGTGGGTGAGATGGATACGGCGGGGGCCACATTGCTGGTCCGGTTGCTGGGGGCCGAACGAACGCAGGCCCTGCCGGATTCCGTGCCCGGCCTGACCGGGGAACGCCGCGAGCTGTTGCTGACCGTTTGCGATGCGCTGCGGCGTCCTGTTCTGGATATTCCCAAAAGCCAGTATGCCTTTGGCGATGTGACGGCGCACATCGGGCGCGCGAGTGTGGTCATCTGGCAGGATCTGGTGACGTTGCTGGATTTCATGGGGCGAACGTTGCTGACGTTTTTAATGGTGCTGCCGCGACCGCGGCGCTGGCGTCTTACCCCACTGGTCAGTCATATCGAGCAGACCAGCCTTAATGCCGTGCCCATCGTCGCCTTGCTGACGTTTCTGGTCGGGGCGGTCGTGGCCCTGCTCGGTGCCACGGTGCTGGTCGATTTCGGGCTAAGCATCTACACGGTGGACCTGGTGACCTATTCCTTCATGCGCGAGTTCGGCGTTCTGCTCACGGCGATCATGCTGGCCGGGCGGACCGCCAGTGCCTTCACCGCCCAGATCGGTTCGATGAAGGCCAACGAGGAACTCGATGCTCTGCGCGTGCAGGGGCTGGATCCGATCGAGTTGCTGGTATTGCCCCGGATACTGGCGCTGATGGTGAGCCTGCCGTTGCTGACATTTATTGCCGTGGTCTCGGGATTGGCCGGTGGCGGGCTGGTGTCGCTCCTGTCACTGGATATCTCTCTCATGCGTTATCTGGAGATCATCAACGCGGTCCCCCTGCAACACTTCTGGGTCGGCCTGTCCAAGGCGCCGCTGTTCGCTTTCATGATTGGCCTGATCGGCTGTCTTGAGGGCTTCAAGTCCGGCGCCAGCGCCGAGTCGGTCGGCTTGCACACCACTTCGAGTGTGGTGCAGTCGATTTTCATCGTGATCCTGCTGGATGCCGTGTCGGCGCTTTATTTTATGGAGGCGGGCTGGTGAGTCATGCGAGCGACGGCGCAGCGCGCGACGCACTGGTTGAGGTCCGGGGACTGGTCAACCGCTTTGGTGGGCATGTGGTGCATGACGGGCTGGAACTGGATCTCTATCGCGGCGAGATTCTCGGCGTGGTGGGCGGCAGCGGCACCGGCAAGTCGGTCCTCTTGCGCAGCCTCGTGGGGTTGCTGCGGCCGGCCGCCGGGACGGTCCGTTTCCTGGGGGAAGATCTGTATGCGCTGGACGGGATGCGCCGGGCACAATTGATGTGCCGCTGCGGGGTGCTGTTTCAAAAGGGGGCATTGTTCTCGTCCCTGACGGTGCTTGAAAATATCGCTCTGCCATTGATCGAACATGCCGGGCTCGCGCGTTCGCAGGCCGAGTCGCTGGCCTGGGTTAAACTGGCGCTGACCGGGCTGGCGCCGGAGGCGGGTCTGCTCTATCCCGCCGAGCTGTCCGGCGGGATGGTCAAGCGCGCCGCCCTGGCACGCGCCCTGGCGCTGGATCCACCATTGCTGTTTCTCGACGAGCCCAGCAGCGGGCTCGATCCCATCGGCGCGGCCGCCTTCGACCGGTTATTATTAACCCTGCGTGATGCGTTCGGGTTCAGCGTGTTTCTGGTCACGCACGATCTGGATACGCTGCACACGATTTGCGACCGGATCGCGGTGCTATCCCGCAAGCGCGTGCTGGTCAGCGGTACCCTCGAAGAGGTGGCCGCGACCCCGGATATCTGGGTGCAGGAATACTTTCATGGCCCGCGTGGTCGTGCCGCGCAACAGGCCCAAACAACCACCAAGGTTCGCTAAATGGAAACCCGTGCCCACTATATTCTGATCGGCCTGTTCACCGTCGCGGTGGCCGCCGGAGCGATGTGGTTTGTATTATGGCTGGCGGAGAGCGGACCGACCGAAGAGACCCGGTTCTATGATATCGTTTTTCGCCAGGCGGTTACCGGCCTGGCGAGCGGCAACCGTGTTTTGTATAACGGGATCCCCGTGGGGTTGGTCAAACGGATCCAGATCGATCCGGACGATCCGGGGCAGGTCATCGCCCGCGTCCAGGTGACTGCCAGCACACCGATCCGCCAGGACACTCGCGCCGAGTTGATCCTGGCCAATATTACCGGCGCCAGCGAGATCCAGTTACTCGGCGGGTCGGCACAGAGTCCGCCGCTGGAGCGGGTGGATGGCAGTGTGCCGACAATCACGGCAAGACGCTCGCAGATTGCGCGCTTGAGCGAAGTGCTGACAGAGGTGCTCGACGATACCTCACTGTTGCTTGAGAACAGTAACCGGCTGCTGTCCAGAGAGAATACCGCGAATCTTGCACGCAGCCTTGAGAACCTCGACCGGTTTACCGGAACGCTGGCTGGCCAGAGCGAGGCGATGCGTCGTGGTGTCGAGAGCCTGTCCCGGGTCAGCGCGCGGGTCGAGCGATTGCTGCGCGAGAACGAGGCGGCGCTGGCCGATGGCATGCAGGGGCTGGACGATCTCGGTCCGGCACTCGATGAGCTGCGCCGTTCCACGGCGGCCGTTCGCAAGGCGGTGCAGCGTTTCGACCGGAGTCCGGGCGATTATCTGCTCAGTCGTGAACCTGTCAGGGAGTTTCAGCCATGAGATCGTTGTTGCAAGGGGGCAAGCTGATCGGTTTGGGGATCGTGTTTGTCGCGGGCCTGACTGCCTGCAATCTCTTTCCCGAACCGGTGCCACAAGATATTTACCGGCTGCCACCTTCCAGGGTGGCCGCTGGCGGGGGTGAACAAAAAACGTTGTCATTACGCCTTCATCGTCCCTCGGCCAACGAGCTTTTGAACACCACGCGCATCGTGGTCGTGCCACAAGGCAACCGCTTGAACGTTTATCCAAATGCCCGCTGGAGTTCGCCGGCGCCAGTATTATGGCGCGATCATCTGCTTGAGGCTTTTGGCAATGACGGGCGTATTACCCGGCTTAGCAGCGGGCGAGAACAGCTTCAGTCTGATGTCGAGCTCGGCGGTCAATTGCGTGCCTTCCAGGTCGAATATGCGGCAGGCGCGCCACAGGTGAGCATTCGCCTGGATGCCCGCCTGATCGAGAGCAATGACAAACGTATTATCGCCAGCCGGCGCTTTGCCGTTCGGGAGGCGGTGCAAGGCGATCAGTTGCCGGCTGTAGTCGATGCCTTTGGACGGGCGAGTGATGCGCTGGCGGGCGAGCTGATCGAGTGGACATCACAGCAGTTAAATTGAGTCAGTGGTGCGTAACAAGCGTCAATGAAACAAGCCGGCGTGTTTCGCGGGTGGTTTCCCGATAGAAACTGCTTGTGGCAAGCCCGGATTATCGCATCAGACGTGCTACTGCGCTTCTTCAGCCTCTACGCCTGAAAGAAGCCGGGAGTCATTGTCCGCAGTGAAACACTGTTGACTGTGACTGTGCTATTTACCGACTTTTTCTGCCGCGGCAGAAAGCCTTCCTGCAGCGCCATGTCTCAATAGCTCTCTCCTCGATTTCTGTTTCATGGATCGAAAACCCGAGGCGAGCGCTCAAGCTTTGATGATGATTGTTGGTGTGTTGCAGGCGATGAAATTTTACAAATTTGTAACCTTTGAAGTGCACGGCCACATGATTGGGCTTGCTTAGCGGTGGTGCCGTTTCACTATGACAGGGTTTTATCAAACTGACCCGGAATTTGAGAAAAAGGTTTATCACCAAGCCAACCTAAATTATAATGTCATTGTTATCAGATGATGGTGTTCGTCTGATAACTCCTGTAAAAACATCTTTTAAACAGTTTCAACAAGCCACAGAGGTGGATGTCACTCTGCTCAATCGAGCACCAGAATTTAAATGCATCAATTGCATTATTCAGGGTGTGTGGATTTAGTTGCGATTCTTGAAACCCAATCTTTAGCGCCTGATATCAATACACTAATAAATAAAATCACCACGCTATAGCGTTGGTAATACGTATTGTAATCACGGCTGATAATGATGTCAGTTGTGATGAGAAAGAGACTAATGCAAAGGGGGCTGCCTATACATCAGGAATGTATCCGGATTTAGATTTGATGAATAACTCAACAACATTGCCCGTCGAAGAAATTTATAACAATGCGCTAAACAGCCTTGGAGAAGGCGTAATCATCATCGATCCGGAAGGTCGGGTTGTCTGGATGAACCGACAGGCGGAGATGATGCTTGGCTGGCAGTGTAACGAACTGTCCGGGAAGTTGCTGCATAACGCTGTCCATTACCAGAAGCCGGATGGTTCACCCTGTACTTATGATGAATGTGACACCCACCTCTCCCTGAAAACCCGTACATTGCGTCGAAATATCGACGATATCTTCATCCGCAAAGGTGGAGAAATGATTCCGGTGAGTCATGTAACTACGCCAATGCTTCAGGATGGGAAATTGATTGGGCTGACGTTGGCCTTTCACGATATTACCGAGCGTAAACAGGCCGAGAAGGAACTTCGGCTCCAGAGTGCTGCACTGTCTTCTGCTGCTAATGCCATCTTTATTACCGATAAAAACGGCAATATAGAGTGGGTTAACAAGGCCTTTGAAAATATGAGCGGATTCGGCAGCGCAGAGGTTTTGGGGGAAAATCCACGAGTACTCAATTCCGGTCAGCATGAAGAAAATTACTATCAAAATATCTGGTCAACGATACTGACTGGCAAGGTATGGCGTGGAGAACTCGTGGAACGTCACAAAGACGGACATTTCTATACCGTAAAGCAGACCATCACGCCAATTATTGAATCAGGAGAAATTACTCACTTTGTCGCTATTCATGAGGATATCAGTGAGAACAAACAGGCCCGGGAAAGGATTCGTTATATGGCTTTGTACGATGTTCTCACAGGGCTTCCTAACCGGGTGTATATGCGTGAACATTTAGAGCAGGCATTGGCCTCCGCAAACCGAAATGAGAATTTGCTGGCTGTAATGTTTCTGGATCTGGACAGGTTCAAGTTTATTAATGACAGTCTTGGTCACAATATAGGCGATAAACTTCTGCAGCAGGTGGCTTCGCGGTTACGACGCTGCAGCCGCAGAAGCGATACGGTCGCCCGCTTTGGAGGTGACGAATTCGTCATAATTCAAAGTGATATTGAGCATATAGATAGTAGCGCAACGATGATCGAGAAGATTGTCAACGAGCTATCCAGGCCTTTTAGTATCGAAGGAAATGAGGTGCATACAGGTGTCTGTATCGGTGCAACGATTTATCCGTTTGATGACGGAGATGCTGAGGAGTTGCTCAAGCATGCTGATATGGCTATGTACCGTGCCAAGTCGGCAGATTGTAACTCCTACCAGTTTTTCGATATGGACATGCAGAAGGAGATGGAAAGGCGCATAGCGCTGGATCAAGCCTTACGACAGGCGATCTTCCAAAAGCAATTCTATCTGGTTTACCAGCCTCAGATAAATATTAATACGCGTAATATTGTCGGGGTAGAGGCGTTGATACGTTGGGAACATCCTGAGTGTGGTAATATTTCGCCGGGTGAGTTTATCCCGATCGCAGAATCGACTGGTATTATAAGGGAAATTGGCGAGTGGGTGTTAAGTACAGCCTGTAGGCAGGCTGCAGAGTGGAAAAAGAAGGGTTTCTATGGATTTCGGATTGGAGTCAACCTGTCCGCATATCAGTTGCGAGATAGCAATATCGTACAGACTGTCGACAGAATACTGAAAAAGTACAATATAAGTGGACAATGTCTGGAGTTGGAACTGACCGAGAGCATGCTTATGGATAATGTTAAGGATGCAATATCAACGATCCAGGGGCTGCATGATCTTGGTATCAGTCTGGCAATTGACGATTTTGGTACCGGATACTCATCGCTGAGTTATCTAAATCAGTTGCCAGTACATCGTATAAAGCTGGATCGATCCTTTGTGAAGGAAATCGATACAAATGTAGACTCAGGCGCTATAGCCGGTGCTGTAGTTCAACTCGGCCACAGTCTGGGGCTGGATGTTCTCGCAGAAGGAGTGGAGCGTGAAGAACAATTATATTACCTGCAAAATCTGGGGTGTGACACTGTGCAGGGATACTCCCTCTGTCTACCACTGAAGGCAGAGGAGTTTGAGCAGTTTTTAATGCAACAAGTACATATTGAAGCTATTTCTTGAATGGGAAAATGATTCTTGTATAGACAGTTTGTATTTTATTCAAATCCCGCTTTCTGGCGCCCTTTGTGCTGTCGCCATAACTGGTATGTTTCATAGTTTTTGTAGGCGCCGGATAAAACATACTCGATTACGTTCTTTAAACGATAAAGCCAGACCACCGAATTGATACGGATAATCTCCTTGCCCTGTTCGTCGAAGAATATAATGGTTGGGAAATAATACAGCTCCAGCTCGTCGGCCCATTGTCGGGAGGTTGTTTTGCGTCCGTCCGGCGTGAGAAGCCTGGTTTCAGACTGCATATTCAGCTGAACCGCATCCATTTTCTTTAAATCATCCGTGATGACTTCATTGCTTAATGGACCTGCATGCAGAACATCGCAGGCATGACAACGGGGCTGTTCGAAGAAAACTGCCAATGGTCTGTTTGCAGGGATTATGCTTCTATCCAGAATGTAAGGTTCTGGCATGAATGATACGTGCTGGTTGAGATGTTCATTTCCATAATTGTCCGCCATTTCTGCTCGGGAAAGATACTCGCGAAATGTTTCTTTTTCGTAATGGCTATCGCTTACATATTCCAGTGCTGCGCGAAATTTGTATGGAGGATGATAGCCTTGTAGCTTAAGAACGATTTCTTTTTGGTAGTTATAGAAAAGTAAAGAAGGTGTGAAGTTGGTTTTATGTTTTACTGAAAATTCCTTTTCCTCATAGACGTGACCGTCGACTGTGGTGATATTTCGAGAGCCTTTTACGTCGATGGCTATTACATCAAATCTTTCCCGGGTATATTTTACAATATCCGGGTCACCCCAGTTTATCTCGAGGTGTGCCTTGCAATAGGGGCAATGTTTCTGGCCAAAATAAACGATTAATCCATCCTTGCCACTGGCCATGGCTTCATCTATGTCATCATATATATCCAAAAAACTGAGCTTGAACCAGTCTGGAACTTCAACAGGTTCTTCGAGAGGGGTATCCAGGAAACGGCTGATTTCATTTGTCTGCGCATACAGATTGCTGACACAGACGATACAAAGCAGCAAAAACAGTCCCGGGTGTGTCTGTCGTCTTACACGTGCCAATACTGCCTGTGCGCTGCTCACTGCTTTACCTTAGTATCTCTGTCAAGTTTTGTCGGCTGATTATGACAGTCCTGTGTATAATATAAGTGAAAACCCCTACCTTGCTCCAGGGTGGCCAGTAGTTACTGGAGAAATTTATTACTTTCTGTAACTGCCCGGAGACCAGCGTGGCATTAGATCTGGCTGGTTATCTCTCCTCGCCGCTAATAACCGGGCGGTACTTGTCGTATTTGATGGCTATCATAAGCCGGGTGATGCATGTGGATCTCGTCCGGCCGATTTATGCTAGCATATTAATCAGGATGCTCAAGCTGTGACAGGGCGTGTCGATATACAAATAAAAATGTGACAGGTTAACCAGAGCATGCCAGGCAATAATGCAGAAGACTCCGCTGCGACGACACCGCAAAATGTCTATGTCGGTCGCCAGCCAATTTTCGATCGAAAACTCAATGTTTACGCTTATGAGCTCCTGTACCGTACTCAGGGGCAGATAAACAATGCAGGCGACATGCTGGATGGTGAGCAGGCGACAACAACGACGATTATCAACACCTTTATGGAGATCGGTCTGGACCGGCTGGTGCTGAACAAGCTGGCAGCTATTAATTTGACGGAGAAATTTCTGCTTGATGAGAGTCGTATTCCCTTTCAGCCGGGAAGTGTTATTCTTGAGATTCTGGAAGATGTCGAGGTGACCCCGCAACTGGTCGCAGCAGTTACCCGGCTGTCCGAATCAGGCTATACCATAGCTCTGGATGATTATCTGTACAAGCCGTCACATGCCCCGCTTCTGCACTTTGCGGATATAATTAAAATCGATATTCAGAAACTCACGCGTGATGAGATTCAGGAACATGTGAATATTCTGAAACAATACCAGGTCAGTCTGCTGGCCGAGAAAATTGAAACTCCCAAGGAATTTCTATTCTGCTCGAATCTCGGTTTCGAGTATTTTCAGGGTTACTTTCTGAGCCGCCCACAGATCATTTCTTCCGAGAGCCTGCCGACCAACCGGTTGACGATTATGAACCTGCTTTCCGTATTGCATGATCCCGACTCGGAAAACGAGGATCTGGCGGAAGCGATAAATACAGATGTGACTACCAGTTACAAGCTGCTGAAAATGATCAATTCGGCGGCCTTTAACCTTCCGCGTCAGATCGAATCGGTTCAGCAGGGTGTTATGCTGCTTGGTCGCCGCAAGCTCTCGGGCTGGGCATCGATGCTGGCACTCAGCCAGCTCGATGATCGTCCGACAGAGATACTGCGTACTGCCATGACCCGGGCGAAAATGTGCGAGCTGCTTGCCGATGCAGCCGGTATCAAACCTGCGGACAGTTTTTTTACAGTGGGGATGTTCTCTGCGCTGGATTTGTTGATGCAGCGGCCGTTGCCGAAATTACTGGAACCATTGCCGCTTAACGATGAAATTACCGGTGCCTTGCTTTACCACAAGGGGCAACTGGGTGAGGCTCTCAGTTGTGTGATGGCCTATGAAGTTGCAGACTGGGCGAACGTTCAATTTGCCCGACTGTCAACCGAGGATATTCTGATTGCCAATATCGAGTCAGTGACCTGGTCCAATATGATTATTGACACCTTATAGAGGCTATGAGGAACGCATCCGGTGGCGTGCATAGAGGCCGACGACCAGCATACCAATCACTATCATGCCGCCCGCCAGCCAGAGCTGATAATCCTCCACATTATCCAGTAGTTTTTCCGCCCCCTTGCCCAGTACATAGCCGGCCCAGGACACACCTATCCCCCAGATCGTTGCAGGTGCCAGATCCAGCAGGGTAAAACGCAGATAGCTGATATTGGTCATGCCAAGCGCAAAGGGGGTTATTGCGCGTAAACCAAACAGGCCCCGGTATCCCAGAATAATGAGCGTGTCGTGACGCTCGAGCAGTTTACGTATGCGTTGCACTCGTGATTGCCAGCCCGGTCGGTTGTTCAACACGTGACGACCCTTTAACCGGCCAAGCAGAAAAAAGAACTGGTAGGTCAGAATCGAGCCGAATACGGAAGCGACCATGACCCAGTGTAATTTCAGCAGGTCCTGGTAGGCGAGGAAACCGGCTGTCAGGACGATGGCCTCGCCCTCGACAAAAATCCCGACCATAATGGCCAGGTAGCCGTAGGTGGCGATTGCGGATTCAAGTGTCATAGCCGGGGGCGGTCTCCAGTACTTCTATTAAGCATGGCAGATTACGAGTTTTTATCCTGCTTTGAAACCACGCGAACTGCCAGTTTAACATGCAAGACCGGGGAAAAATCAGGGTTTTCCCGGGCGGTCTATTGACTGTTTCAATCCGGTCAATTTTGCCCGATAGGACTTTGCACGCTGGTGGGAGCTGGTAACATGACAATATCTTGATAAACGACATTTGGGAAGACGATGCCGGTTTACTTGCTTGTCGATAACGGGTCCAAACAACCCGATGCCACAGTATATTTGCGTTGCCTGGCTGCCCAGCTGAGCGAGCATACCGGTGAGTTGATCCATCCTGTGTCTCTGCAGCACGCTGATGCGATCCCTGCCTCGGAGCTGGCTGGAACGCCGGCTGATGTGCTCACAGGTTTTTTGCGCAGACAATTGGAACAGGGCGAGCGGGAATTTGTAGTACTGCCGCTGTTTTTTGGAGTGAGTCGTGCGATTACTTCGTTCATTCCCGACGAGGTGGCCAGGCTGAAATCGGAATATCCGGATTTAAATGTCAAGGTGGCACCGGTTACCTGGCCTTTGCCTGATGGTGAACCGCGTCTGGCACAGATTATCTTCGACCATATTCAACAGGCCAGGGAAATAAGTGGAGCTGATGCTCATGTTGTGCTGGTAGATCACGGTTCGCCAACCCCAAAGATTACCGAAGTTCGGCGTAATATTGCCCGAATGTTAGAGGAGCAGCATGCCCTGGGCGTGGATCAGGCAGTTATGGAGCGACGCGAGGGAAAGGAATATGATTTTAATGGTGAACTATTGGAAAATTGCCTGCGGGATAAGGCCGAACAAGGTGTCAGCCGTGTGATTGTGGCTATGTTATTCTTTCTGCCCGGTCGTCACGCCGGGCCACGAGGCGATGTGCAAGAAATCTGTGACAGCGTGAGAAAGGATTATCCGCAGCTGAAATATACCGTTACGCCACTTATCAGCACGCATCCGTTACTGCTGGATATTCTCCGCGATCGGCTTATGGCCACGAAGCCGTTTGGAAGCTGACAAGACAGGCAAGATATACAGGTAACCTGTATTGCTGATATTGAGTTAGGTAAGTGCGATGAGAAAAGTAACTGCAAGCCTGTTGATGCCAATATTATATCTATTTAGCGCTTCGGTTTGTGCGCTGAATGTCAAGGGCGTGGAAATTCCGGAGACGGTGACACAGAGCAGTTCACAGCAGGAACTGGTACTGAATGGCGCGGGTGTACGTGGCAAGTTCATTTTTGATATCTATGTTGGAGCCCTGTACCTCGTCGAACGTTCTGACGATGCGATACAAATTATGTCGGATCCGTCATCAAAGCGTGTAATGATGCATTTTTTGTATAACGAAATAAGCGAGCGTAAAATGCATGCTGCCTGGAGAGAAGGATTCGAAGATAATTTGAATGATGCGGAATATGCGGCGATTGAAGAGGAGATTGCCGAATTCAATTCGGCTTTTGGCGCTATAGTAAAAGATGATGTCGTGGTGATCGATTTTTTGCCCGACAATACGACCCGGGTCGAAATTAACGGTTCGCAAAGGATGCTAATCGAAAGCTCTGGTTTCCAGCGTGCACTGTTATCTGTCTGGCTGGGAGACTCGCCGGTTGATGATAGCCTGAAAAGCGGGATGCTGGGGCAGCAATAAGCATTTTATGTCATGAAAGTATCACTAAAAATGCGACATTTAGGGCGTGCGGCAAGCAGGCTGCATAAATGTCGTTCTCGTCTATACTTGTAGTGAAGCAAATCAATACTCAATATCCCGCGCTGATCGGCGGTGAATTCCGCAAGGAGGATCTGATGACAGCTGCGATAAACACCCCCATTATGCCGGAACTGGATGAAGACGGCTTGATTGTCGATCCACAGCAGTGGTCGGAAGAGACAGCCAGACTGATTGCACAACAACTGGATGTAAATCCTCTGACCGACGATCACTGGCTGGTAATTTACAGCCTGCGGGATTATTTCAAAAAATTTGGAGCCGCTCCCGCGATGAATACAGTATGTCATCGTCTGGGCAAGGATAAATTCTGGATTCACGACCTGTTTCAAAGTTGCCTTAATGCCTGGCGCATATCAGGATTGCCCAATCCCGGCGAGGAAGCCAAGTCATATCTAAGTGATATGTGAAGTAGAGTAAAAAATATAGTATTTTGCTTCGTCGCAAATGTCTCGTTTAAAAAGATCATCCGCTTCACCGCGTTTTAGTGTCTCTGATTAAATAACCCCCCCCCTCCTTGATGGTTGTCGAGCAGGTCAACGCTGATGTTGACGAGGTTGTTGCTCTGCTTGCATGCGCCGCTGATTTTTATTAGCGTAAGGATTGCCATCCTGTGTGAGATGAGTAACGATGGTTGGTTTGCCATGTTTATCGTCGCGACCGGTCTCTCTCGCCGTTGTTGAAAAGACTCAATTCATGCCTCTTGTACCCATTATTTTGACCCTTTATCTGCTGATGTTGCCGGTGACGGCTATGGTGCCGGTACTGCGCGAGCTGACACTCGGGCGCTATCCGGACCTGGGTGAGTTTCAGCAACATCTGTTCATGTCGGCGAATATGTTTGGTGCACTGTTGTTTGCCCCGCTTGCCGGCTTGTTGTCTGACTGGTGGCGACGGCGCAGGCCGATTATTGTTATGGCTCTGGCATTGAATGCCCTGTCCCTGTTCATGTTGACTCTGAGCTGGGACTACCCGGTTTACCTGCTGTGGCGTTTTTTCGAAGGCTGCATGCACATTACCAGCCTGAGCCTTTTGATGGCGCTGGCGGTAGATCACACGCGGCAGCGTGGTACCGGAGCGGTCATGGGGCTGGTCGGTGCTGCAGTCGGACTGGGCGTGGCCAGCGGTGCGCCGCTCGGTGGGTTGATTGGCGAACAGTGGGGTGCCGAACAGGTTCTGCAGTCTGGTTTCATGTTGCTGGGTGGGGTGACTCTGTTTGCCCTGCTCTTGTTGCAGGAGAAGGCACCACAGCATGGACACAGCCGGCTGGGGAGATTGCTGCGCGCCTTGCCGCAAAATCGCCGGCTGTTTTTGCCCTATATTTTCACTTTCGTGGATCGGCTCACTGTGGGCTTTATCGTCTCCACGTTGTCCCTCTATCTGAGCAGTATTATCGGGCTGGGCGCGGCGATGATCGGCCTGGTTATGGCGCTGTTTCTGGTTCCCTTTTCCTTGCTGACTTACCCGGCCGGATTGCTGTCGCAGCGCTGGAATCCCATGCTGATGATGCTGGGGGGCAGTGCGGCCTACGGCGTCATGCTCACGGCGATCGGTTTTGCCCCCGGTAACGCGATTCCCTGGCTGATGTTTGCCGGGGGGATTACCGCATCCCTGATGTACGCACCGTCGCTGGTGCTGGTGGCCGAACTTTCCCGGCCACAACACCGGGCACTGGCGATGAGCGGTTTTAACTTCGCCGGGTCGCTGGGGTTTGTGCTGGGACCGCTTTGCGGCGGGGCTCTGCTGGCGTGGTTCAGTCAGACCTCATTGCCGGCCTATCCCATGGCGTTTCTGGTGATCGGCGGGCTGGAAGTCGTCTGTGCGCTCCTGTTTTTGCCGTTGGCACTGCGCTGGTCTCGAACAGGTTGCCAGGAGGCTCCCGGGCCGGGTTGATTGGCCCGCTGGACTGTTATTGAGGGCATGAGGCCGGCCTGTCCGGCTATATTGCAGGAGCTTGCGAACCACCCCCTCAATAAGTAAGTTTATTAGAATATTTTCAATTTCTATCCATCTTGCGGTACCATGCGCGCTGCCCGAGCCGGGCGGTTGTGAGTTACCAGGGAGGTAACTTGTTGTTGTTAATAAGAAAATAGTGAGTCTGTTATGAAATCTACCCGCAACTCCCTGCGCATCGCCGCACTGGCGATCGCTTTTGTCTCCTTGTCCGCCCATGCCACTAATGGTTATCAGCTAATCGGCATCGGCAGCTATCAGAAGAGTCTCGGCGGGGCCGTCACCGCCAATCCCGGCAGCGCCATGACTGCTGTCTCCAACCCGGCCGGTATGGCCCGGGTCGGTGCCCGGGCCGACTTTTCCATGGAAGCCTTCATGCCGGATCGCTCGGTCGATTTCACCGCCTCGATGGGCGATGTGGCGGACAGTGCCGTCGATATCTACGGTGTGCCGGCCATCGGCTGGACCGCGCCGACGTCCGAGGGCAGCGAGGTCTATTTCGGCGGCGGGATGTACGGCACCTCCGGCATGGGCGTGGATTACCCGCAGACAACCATGCGACAGAATGGTGAGTGGAGTGGTTACAGTAATGTTGCCTTCTGGCAGATGGCCCCCGGTTTTGCCTGGAACGTGAATGAGCGTTACAGCGTGGGCGTGACCCTGAATATCGATTATCAGTCAGCTGCATTCAAACAAAGCCTGGAGCATGCAACCGAAGGATTTAATTTTGATCTGGGCCGTGGCGCTAGTGGTTTTGGCCTCGGTTTCGGGTTAGGGCTGCTGTATGACGTGAACGATCAGCTGACGGTGGGCTTTAACTACAAATCCAAGCAGCATTTCAGTCCGATGGAATATCAGCTGGCTGACGGTGATATCAGTCATCCGCAGATGGGTGGTGATTTTGAAGCCGGGACCTACAAGCTGGATCTCGATTTCCCGCAACAGGCCGCGCTCGGGATGGCTTACAGTCCGAACGAGAAAGTGACTGTTTCAGCGGATATCAAGTGGATTAACTGGTCCGATACCATGGACAAGCTGTCGGTGACCGGGCCGGGTGGGGAATTTCCGATGGATCCGGGCTGGGATGATCAGACGGTCTATGCCCTGGGCGTTGCCTACGGTCTCAGTGAACGGGTGACCCTGCGGGCCGGCTATAACTACGCCGAATCGCCGTTCGGGGATAGCCAGGCAGGGCAAAACCTGCTGCTGCCGGCGATCGTCGAAACCCACTACACGGTCGGTATGAACGTCGTGCTGAATAACCACTGGGAACTGGCCTGGCACTACATGGAAGCGCCGGAGAAAACCCTGACCGACTCTAGCAGCGGGGCGAAGATCAGTCTTTCAGAACAATCCTTCGGATTCAATATCGGTTACCGGTTCTGAGTACATGCCCCGGATGCCTGCGGCATAGCGCAAGGGACTCCGGGGCTCTTCTCCGATCAGCTTTTATACGAGCGTGCAAAAAAACCCGGCAGAGCCGGGTTTCAAGCATCGAGACGTCATAGTTATTGTTAGCCGTTCACGCCTGGCTAGCTGGCCATGGAGCGAATTTCCTCGATCACACTGGCCTGCTGCTGTCTGCGCCGCAGATCTTCCGGATCGGTCCGGCTGGTTGCTTCCTTGAGCAGCTTGTCATTTCCCTGACGAAATTGCTCGATGGTCGCTTCATCGAACTGAATTTCCTCACCGGCTTTAACGTGAAACCGCTCGTAACCCAGTTCATCCATAACATCACCGGCGACGGATTCAATAATCCGGATATCGTCTTCGGACATTTCCTTGACGAATTTTCTGGAATTGGTCGCCATGATGGGCTGTACGACGTTTTGCCAGAGCGAGCTGGAGCCGGCGGCGTTTTTGGCCTCGCTGGAGTTATGGAAAGCCAGCATATCTTCTTTGAACTGAATATCCAGAAATTCGCATAACTGTTCGACGATTTCGCGGGGCGAGGCGGTCAATTCCTCGTAGCCCAGCCGGAAGAAATGCGCGGGACCGATGCGATCGCGTTCAGCCAGGCACAGCCGCTGCAGTTCTGCCCATTGCTGTGCGATGAAGTAGGGATGTTTGTCACCGATCACGGCTTTCATGAATGACAGTGTGACATCCCGGGGATCGCGGTGCAGATAGACATACTTCGGGTTCGGGAAGTAGCTGTCCAGTTGCTCGGCCCAGCGGATGTTCTGCATGCTTTTGCAGATCCAGCCTCGTGAGTTGTGTGATTCGGCATAGGCATCCATGACTGCGCCAAATACGGCAACCAGGCTGTTCTCACGACAGCGCTTGCGAATATCTTCCCGATCCAGGGTTACGCTCTCCCAGGGAACCGGGTTGAGTTCCACCAGCTTGCAGACACTGTCAATCAGCTTCATGAAATTCTTTTCATCTTTCAGATCACCGAACAACTCCTGCAAGGGCATGAAGCGTTGCAGAATATGCGGGGGATGGGGCCCGGCAATCTCGCCGGATTCATTGAGAATAAGACGTAACAGGTTGGAACCAGAGCGTTGCTCGCCGACCATGAAAACAGAATCCATTTTGACTACTCCTTGTTGCACAGGTTAATAAAACAGATAGCCAAACAGACCGGCGGCGGGGATTATCCACACCACATCAAGCTTGAATCGCAGTAGTGCAATCAGTGATGCAATAAAGATAAGTGCCGTCGGCCATATGTTGGCCACGTCCAGTTCCGCCGTTGGCAGCGCGGGTTTGAGAATGACGTAGGCGGCAACCAGAATCATGCCGATGACACCGCAATGGATGCCACGCATGGCCGCCCGCGTAACGCGAGAGCGCTGGATAAAATCCAGTGCCTGCGAAGCCGTGACCATGAGAATGGCCGGGGGGGTAAAAATAGCAATGGTAGCCAGCAGGGCGCCGGTAAAATCAGCCACTTTGTAACCGATGAACGTCGCGCTGATCAGAATCGGGCCGGGTGTGATCTGGCCCATGGCAATGCCATCGGTAAATTCCTGCTGGGTGACCCAGCTGTAGTCCAGTACCACGATACTGCCGATGATCGGGATGAAAACAAACCCGCCACCGAAAAGAATCAGACTCATGCTGGCGAAAGTTAGAGTCAGCAGCAGCAGACTGTCGCGCTCCAGCGGGAGCGGGACGAACCAGAGGGCTACCAGTGAACCAAGGAGTACGAGTGTGAAACCGAGTTTCTTCAGAGACACGGGCCGGCCGGGTGTTTCGCTACCGGCATTCTCCCCGACCTTGTTAATGAACAGACGGTGTCCGATCAGGGCAAACAGGGCAATGAGTGTAATCGGGGCGTAGACCTTGTACTCATTAGGTGTCAGGAACATCACTGTCGCGGCAATCGCGGCCAGAACCAGTTCAGGCAGGCCGGTGATGGTCTTCTGGCCCATGCGCCAGACCACGCTTAAAACAATGGCAGCAACCGCGGGAATAAATCCCTGAAAGGCTTTTTGCACACCGGGAACCTGGCCGTAAGTGAAGTACAGATAGCTGAGAACCACAAGCAGTACAAACGAAGGCAGGATGACAGCGGTGGCGCTTACCAGGGCGCCGAGCGGGCCGTGCAGGCGATAACCGACAAACGCCACAACATTGACTGCCATCGGTCCCGGCAGCAGATTGGCCAGGGAAATTCCGTCCAGCATTTCCTTGTGCTGTAATAATTTGTGGCGTTGTACGACAATCGTTTCGATAACGGAAATCAGCGCCATAAAACCGCCAAAAGCGACGCTGCCGATCTTCAGGAATGTCCAGAAGAGAAACGTAAGCGTTACGTTGTTACGACCCTGTGCCATGGGTGAGGTCGTTTCAATATCGGTTGGTGTCTGTGGTTCAGTCACCTTGCGCATAATCCTTTCCTTGTGTTTGTCAAAATGAAAGCCCGGGTTCAGGGATCCGGGTTTCGGTTTGCCTGTTTGTGAGGGTTTTACTTAAGAAAAAAGTGCTCGATGATATAGTCTTTGAGAATCATCTGACAGGTTTCAATGTCATGTTTGCTGGTGTCTATTAATAAATTCGGATTCGGCGGGGGTTCGTATGACTGCCCGATGCCGGTAAAATGTTCAATTCCGCCTGCCATAGCTTTTTTATAGAGCCCCTTGGGATCGCGTTCGATACAGTCTTCGATATCCGCTTTGATGTATATCGTGTGAAAATTGTGACTGACGACCTGTTTGACGAAATCCCGCGTTTGCTGTTGCGGTGAAATCAGTGTGGAAAGCACAATGTGTCCCGAGCTGGCAAACAAGGAGGCAACCTCCGCGACCCGGCGCAGGTTTTCCTGCCGACCTTCAACGGAAAAGTCGAGGTCCGAGTTCAGGCCGGAGCGTACTGTATCGCCGTCAAGAATCGAGACCAGATAACCGTATTTGAATAATAATTTTTCAACGCCCGTGGCTATGGTGGATTTGCCGGAACCGGACAAGCCGGTCAGCCACAATACTCCGCTTTGATGCCCGAACCGTTCGTTACGTTGCAGGCGCGAGATTTTGCTCCCATCGGGAAAGATATTGTCCTGGTTTTGGAAAGGGCTGGCTGGTTCTTTGTTAACTACGCAATCCATCATTCACATCCTCTGTTGCTTGTGGCCGGTATGAGATTCGCGTGGGGGGCCGCGGTCCCTGCTCTGGAACAAGTCTAGGTAAGCTAACCGGATATTTGTGTGACGGGTAAGAACGAAAACTGTGACCATGCTCGCAGTATTTGCCCGGAGTCATGCCGACACGCTCATAATCGATTGTCACTTCGTTCGGATCGGGCAGACAAACCCGGAACAGATCAGGTTATGTGAAAGGGGATGGTTAATTTGTAGCCGGTAATTTCATGCAAATTGAGTTACGCGACGTTGCGGCAGGCAGCCTGAATAATTAGGCAGAGTGTATGGATTTTAGGTAACAGCGCTTTATCGCGGGATTTTGTATCCGCCAGAGTAGAGAAATATTGATGATATATCGGTATGTTGCAAAAAAGGGAAAATTCAGGGGACCACACCCGCTGTGGAGAGGGAAGTGAAGTGGGCGTTTGTGTCATGTTAACGAATCCGTGGGTTCCGAGTGCCCAATATGCGGGGCCGGACTGCAATCCCTTTTCCCGGTGAGGGTAATTTGTTAGCATTCAGCCACCCCCCAAGCCTTAAAGCTGGAAGTCCTGATGCGTCATTATGCACGTTACCTTGTCCTTTTGGGACTGCTCGTCATTGGCCTGATTCTCTTTATTGCCGGCGCGCCCAGAATCGTGATTGTCGGTATCGTGCCCCAGCATTCTTCTACCGTGCTATCCCGGCAATGGAACCCGATTCTGCGTCATCTGAGCGAGGAAACCGGTTACTGGCTGATTTTCAGGCCGGCACGCAGTATTCCGGTATTTGAAGAGCGCCTGTTCAATGGTCGCTATGACATTGCCTATATGAATCCCTACCATTATGTGGTGGCCCATGAGCAGGTTGGTTACCAGGCATTCGCTCGACAGAAAAACGAGTATATTCAGGGTATTATGGTGGTACATCGGGATGTGGCGTTCAACAACCTTGATGAGCTTGCTAGCCGGACACTGGCTTTTCCCTCGCCGCACGCATTTGCCGCCAGTATTTTGACCCGGTCCCATCTCAGACAGGCCGAAATCCCGTTTGTGGCGAATTATTTGAGTTCCCACGACAAGGTTTATCGCAGTGTTGCCTATGGTCATTATCCGGCCGGTGGCGGTATTATGCGCACCCTGGACCAGGTCAGTCCCTCCATACGTCAACAGTTACGGGTTTTGTGGAAGTCCAACGAATATACGCCACACGCCATAGCCGCACATCCGGACCTGGAACCCGATTTTCTCTATCGATTACAAGAGGCGATGGTCAGGATGTCGCAATCAGAGGAAGGCCGACAGTTACTTGACGGGATTGAGTTTGAAGGTATTGTTTCCGCGCAAGATGGCGACTGGGATGATATCCGTGAATTAAATATGGAATCTGTTACGAACAATTCGATTCGTTAAAATATCAGCGCTGCCAGGAAATTAAACAATAGGTCAGCATCACAGAATGTGCCTCAAAGGTTATCAGGTCGCGGCCAGTAATAATAAAATTTTAAAAAATGGGTCTTTCCCATGAAGTGTTGATCAAGTTCTACCGGTCAACTATCTTGATATTTCTATATGTAAACCAAATAGCACTCATTCGGGTGATTTAAGATGAAAAAAGTGATGCTCAGCCTTGTCGCCCTGGTAGTGATTGCGATCATTGCCGGTATTTTTTATGTGCTCACCAACCTTGATGCGATTGTCAAGGCGGCGATCGAAAAATATGGTTCGCAGGCGACACAAACCGCTGTTCAGGTGGACAGTGTGCGGATCAAGCTTGGCGAAGGCGATGGGACTATATTCGGTCTCACCGTCGCCAACCCAAAAGGCTTTGAACTGCGTCATGCCATCTCTCTGGGCGAGACGGGGCTCGGGATTGAACTCAAATCGATCAGGGAAGAACCGTATGTGATTAACCATATTACGGTGCGTGAACCGAGAGTCTTTTTCGAAGTCAACGCGGACAAGAAAACCAATCTGAATGAATTGAAAAAGAACCTCATGGCCGGTCAGCCGTCCGCGAAACAGGACAAACCGGCAGACAAGACGTCCACCGAACCAAAACTGATCATCCGGCGGATTACCTTCGAGCAGGGCCGGGTTGATGCGAAAGTGACGCCACTCGATAAAGATTACGAACTCAAACTTCCCAATATCAATATGACCAACCTGGGCGGCAGCCAGGGTGCCACGCCGACCGAACTGACCAGAGAAATATTGCAACGATTGATGGAGGCCGCGAAAGAGGCGATCAGGGAAAAAGGTATCGATGCCGAACTGGACAAGCTCAAGGCCGGCGCCAAAGCGCGGGTGGAGGAAGAAAAATCCCGCCTGAAAGATGAGGCGGACAGCAAGCTCGAAGAAGAAAAACAGAAAGTCGAGGACAAACTGAAAAATCTGTTGCGCTAAATAAAATTCCCATTACCCGATCCCCAACGTAGGGTGGAACAAGCGCAGCGGTTCCACCTGAAACCGGAAAACCTGGAACCGCCACGTTGCTCCTTGCTCCAGGCAGCCCGGTATAATGGAGTGGTATTCGGGACGTTTATTTAGAGACAAACACAACAGTGATATCGGTCTTGCGATTACCGATCGGAGCGGGTTCAGGGCTCGCTGATACTCGCGTGTAACATTATTGCGGCGTCAGCCCGGCGGGGCATCGAGAAGTTCCACCTGGACCTGCATATCACTGAAAGTGGCAGGCGGGCCGAACTGGGTATAGATCGCCACATCTGCCGCGTCACGCCCATAGGCCACGGCGAGTCGACCGCCGCGCAGGACACTTTCGGTCGGGTCAAAGGTGTACCAGTGATTGTCCACATAGGCCTCGAACCAGGCATGCATGTCCATTGGTTCCAGTGCATGCAGATAGCCTACCACCAGACGTGCGGGAATACTGAGTGCGCGGCACAGGGCTATGCCCAGGTGAGAAAGATCCCGGCAAACCCCCTCGCCCTGCAGATTGACCTCGGCGGCTGACAGCGGGAATGCGCTGGTCCCCGGCGCATAGCGGATCGAGTCACGTAGCCAGCGAGTGATTTGTGCCACCTGGTCATAACCCAGTGGCAGTCCCTCAACAATTTCCCTCGCCATGTTGCCAAACCTGTCCGATTCACAGTAGCGGCTGGGCAGCAGATACATGAGTACGTTGTCGGGCAGCTCCGGAATTTCGACAAAGCCCCCGCCCGGCGCTTCTTCCAGATTGTCACGGGTTATGACATCGGCGGAGGTGCGCACGTAAAACTCCCCGGCCGGTGCAATCAGCCGCTGGCAGAGATTACCGAAGATGTCGGTGTATTCCTGTACGGGGACAACGGGAGCAAAGGTATAACTTTCCCGGGCGATCCACTGCCGCAGTCCGCTGCGGGCACGAAGCATCAGAATCAGCGGCGTGGGGTACGCCAGCTGGAACTCAAGATTGCAGGTTGTTCGCATCCACATTTAGAGGCCTCGGTTGAGTCGGACGGGATTGATTGTTTCGCCATTGACTAATATAACGGTGACAGTATAGGAGGAATCGCACTGTTGATACTACCGTTACGCTAGAACCCGCGACGAAGCGATTGAGGTGTGATTTGTCTGAAGGAGAATATCAATCAGGATGAACTGGCGAGAGAAGAAAACCGTGCTATGAACCAGCAGAGACCCGCAACCTTATAATAAAACGGGTTAATATCGGGCAATCGCGCCGGACCTTCCCTGTCCGGCGCGCTAACAGGATTGTTGCATCTCACCCCTTTTCACAGGTGATGCGGGGTTATTTGTCCGTTTTCACATTATTGACTTCATACCAGGGTGTCGGGTTGATCGGGCAGCGATAACGAAAACCGTTCTTACTGATTTCGACCACGGTGCTTTTGGTTTGACCCGGGTCCAGGGGGAACATGCCGATGGTTTCATGGGTCACATTGTCCTGCAGCTGAAATCCGACGACCTTGCCGGCCTTGTTGCTCACGACAAATTTGTATTTGCCGGGTTTGAGACTGGCCAGGGTTTCCTGTGCGGCGAAATAGCCGTTGTACTCATCCAGATGGATCGTCGTGACGCCATCGGTGGTGGTCGGTGTGGCCGCCAGTGCCGGTGTGGTGAATCCCATAACGGCCAGCAGGGCCAGGGTAGTGAATAGTGATTTCATAAAAGTCTCCTTGTTGAATTGACAGGTGGAATAGTAGTCCTGAACAAGTGGATTAACTATGCCTTAAAGTCCGTAAATTATGTTTATTCATCCGGAAGTCATGGTTAGAATGGACTGATGGATGCGCTGAGTGAAATTCTCCACGCGACCCGGCTCAATGCCCGGGTGTTTTTACACTCCCGATTCTGTGGTCAGTGGGCGGTCGATACCTCGGGAACCCGGCAGGCGACGTTTCATGTGGTGGCGCGCGGCAACGCCTGGCTGCACAGGCCGGATCGGAAACACCCGGAGCCGTTACGCGGTGGGGATCTGGTGGTGATTCCGCACGATGCGGCGCATGTCATCTCCAGCAGCGATACGCCGCCCGGGCCTGCGGTGCCTCGCAATCAGCCGGCGCCAGCGGGGGCCGATGGGCCCTCCACGAGCCTGATCTGTGGTTATTTTGAGTTTGGTGAACAGCGCTGGAACGCGTTGCTTGAGAGCATGCCGGATTATCTGCTGATCCGTAACGAGCAGATGGACGGCACCGGGCATATGACAGGCCTGATCGATTTTATGATCGCCGAGGCGGAAACCGGGCAGCAAGGTGCCGATGCGGTGATCAATCGCCTGTCGGATGCCCTGTTCATTCAGGTGGTGCGCAACTATGTGGCCCAGGTCAGGCCTGCGCGAGGACTGGTGGCCGCCCTGGCGGATACGCGCCTGGCACGGGGACTGAATGCCTTTCATCAGCAACCGGCGGCAAACTGGTCGGTGGCCACGCTCGCCCGGCAGGCCGGCATGTCCCGTTCGGCCTTTGCCGCCCGTTTTCAGCAGGTTATCGGCCAGACCCCGTTGCACTATGTAACGCAGTGGCGCATGCACCGCGCCTATGATTTGCTTGCCACCACCGATTCCAGTACCCGTCAGGTGGCTGAACAGTGCGGCTATCAGAACGAGGCCGCTTTCGCCAAGGCCTTCAAAAAGCAGTTCGATCTCGGGCCGGGGGCCGTGCGTCGGCAGGGTCGATTTCACCAGTAAGGTACGGCTGCCGGATTTCGCCGGCGAGGTGTGTCTGGTGGGGTGATCCGTGGGCCGACGGACACGGAGCACAAGTCACTGTTTTGTCATTAGTCTATTCCCGCTTGCACTGGCCAATGGGCGCCATTGGCAAAAGAAATGTCATCCAGTACTTGAATGATCGCTCAACTAAAGCTAGAGTGAAGTTTATTATTGAGCGATCGTTCATAAATGACGTTCGCACTGGCGGTAACCCAATGTAAGGAGGAGTTTATGGCCACTTTTGATCAGGAACTGGACGCGAAAGGGCTCAATTGTCCGTTGCCGATTTTGCGTGCCAAAAAGTCGATTGCGCAAATGGCGCCCGGTCAGGTGTTGCATATTGAGGCCACCGATCCGGGATCGGTCAAGGATTTTGAGGCCTTTGCCAAGCAGACCGGGAATGCCCTTCAGGAGTCGCGCGAGGAAAACGGGACGTTTCACTTTTTGATTCAAAAGGCCTGAGAGCGGGAGGTTGACCATGAGTGATGAAAAGAAACTGGCGATTATTGCCACCAAGGGCACGCTCGACTGGGCGTATCCGCCGTTTATTCTGGCCTCCACCGCCGCGGCGCTGGGCTATCAGGTACAGATATTTTTTACTTTCTATGGCCTGCAACTGTTGCGCCGGAATCTGGATCTGAAGGTCTCGCCCCTGGGGAATCCCGGCATGCCCATGCCGCTGGGGATGGATAAATGGTTTCCGATCCTGGGGACCGCGATTCCCGGCATGCAGTCGATTATGACCTCGATGATGAAAAGCAAGCTCAAGAGCAAGGGCGTGGCCAGCGTGGGCGATTTGCGCGAGCTGTGTCTTGAGTCGGATGTGAAAATGATCGCCTGTCAGATGACCGTCGATCTGTTTGACATGGAACAGAGCAGTTTCATCGACGGCATTGAGTATGGCGGCGCGGCGATGTTTTTCGAGTTCGCCGGCGAATCCGATATCTGTCTGTTTACCTGATATCGGTTTTTGTAAAAAAGCACTGCCCTGCGATTAAGGGGCAGTCGATACGCATTGACGTGAAAAAGGATGCAATATGCTCATGATGTATCAAGTGGCACTGCCTGCCTTTCTGTTCGCCGTTCTGGCGATGCCGCCGGCGGCGATGGCGGACGAACCCGTCACCAGCTACGAACAGGCGCGGGAACAATTTGAGGACAAACGCCGGCAAAACGCGAAGGGGCCGAAGCTGAGTGCTGAAGACCGGCAGATCATGCAGCAGGCCGGCGAGGATCTGGCCGCCAGCATGCCGGATCCGGGGCTCGAAGTGGGCGAGAAAGCGCCGGACTTTGTCCTGCCCAATGCTTTCGGCAAGTCAATCAGCCTGTACGAGCAGCTGGAAAACGGGCCGGTCGTGCTTGTTTTTTATCGCGGTGCCTGGTGTCCTTATTGCAATCTTCAGCTGCATACCCTGCGCGAAAGCCTGCCGGCAATCGAAGGCGAGGGCGCGCAGTTGATCACCGTGACGCCGCAGAAGCCGGACAAGTCGCTGGAACAGGTGAAAAAAGATGATTATCCATTCGAGATTCTGAGCGATCTGGATAGCTCGGCGATGAAAGCCTACAACCTCTACTTTGAGGTTCCGAGCGAACTGGCGGATGTCTACCGGCGCAATTTCGGACTCGATCTGGCCGATTATAACGGCGATGGCCGCTATGTGCTGCCGGTGCCGGCCACCTATATTATCGACCGCGAGGGCGTCATCCGGGCGGGGGCCGCCGATGTCAACTACAAGGAACGGATGGAACCGGCAGCGATTATCGAGGCGCTGAAGCGGCTTTAAATTGCTGCGGCCCGGCCTCAATGCCGGGTCGGAGCCCCCAGGCCGTAAAACAGGTTGTCGATGATTTCGTGCAGTTTTGGCGCGTCGGGGATATTACACAACATACAGACTTGGGCTGGAAACAAAAAAGAACATAAAGAATGAA